>NZ_JBSWYH010000006.1:0-199111 GCF_056161025.1 Roseibium sp. AWQ4_254 | reverse complement strand
TCATCACGCGCCTTTAAGTGTCCATTTGCATAAGTGGACACTTAAGGCGCAAAATCGAAAAGCGGGAGGTGGGGTTCAGCGGACGCTCACGTTGTAACCCATGTCTCCGGTACAAACTGTGACCTATGTCTTCGGATCGGACAAGGGAGTTCATGGTGCCGGCAACAGGATTCGAACCCGCGACACGCGGATTATGATTCCAATAAAGTTATGTTCTATTAATGATCCAAGACTTGTAAGTGAAAAAACGCAGGATTGACGATCCGCTTTTCTGATAAGGATTGTAAGCTAGAAATCTTCATCTATATCTAAAAGTAATTTAGATGCTCGAATTCGTAGATCCTCTGTGATGTTGATGTCGTTGCTTATCTTTTTTAGCCGATCTAACGTGCCATCCCAATCAGTGAAAGGCTCGACGCTACTTCGTTTCAATGGATAGCTTATTCCTGTAGAACTACTGTTGACCCATCCGCGGAGACCTTCCATAACATGGATGAAGCCCTCATCAGTTTCGGTAAATTCTTTTACCCAGTTCTGTGCAGGTTTTAAATCTCCGTTTGCAAAGTCGCGCCATCTGAATAAGGGAGATGCGAGCAACTTGCTCCTATATAGTTGATTTCTTTCTTCAGTTTGTTGAAGTCTCTTGAGCAATTCTATTCGCCCAAACTCAACTTCTTCAGTCGAAAGATTCCAAGAAGCTTCTGTTGTGGTTCCTCGACCGTGGTAACCATGACGCAAAAGCTCGTCATCAATGAAGGAATCAACTAACCAAGCAATTGATTGACCTTCGACCACCATTCGATCGTAAGTTTGCTTGTGCAGGTCGCTATTCCTGTCTCTTAGCGTATTAAGAAGGCGATACGCAAAATCACTTGCGCTTGTGGCGATGTTCAGTTTTCCGTATGGCCTGAGAATATAAGGTGAGAGTTGCACTTCATCCATTATATCAGAAATTGTGATTAGGACGTTGCAAAGCACATTGTCGTCCCAGTTTTCGTGGGAGGACCGGGTGAGGCGATCTATCAAGTATTCGAACCAAGTGCCGTTGAGCGGACGCGACTCGCGAGCCATCTCTTTAAAGCGCAACTTCAATCCCTCGGTATTGCGGCTTGCGAGTTGTATGATGTTCTCGATTTCCGTAGAGGAAAAGCCCAAGCGAAGGCCGGAAAATGCAAAGTAGTAGCGAGAAAACTCTGGGCTTCCCAACCTCTTGAGCTGGTCAAATTCTCTCAGTTTTTCGTCATTTGGCTTTTCAAACACCTTGCAAAAGTCTTCTCCAATATCTGGCTCTATACCAGGAATATATTTTGCGAGCCGATAAAATTGATTATTTGCTAGTGTGTCGTCTTGATCAAGAAGTTCGCGAAGCTCCTTTTGAAATTTGCTTGTTTCTCCAGCGGTGAGTATCGCATCTCCAGTAGCAATGACCGACCATTCTCCGATATAATTTTCTATCCATTCATACAATTTTGGCCATGTAATCTTCACTATTTGGAGAAACACTAAGTCAGGAAAGTAAATTTCATTCTTTATTGGGGGGAAGTGAAAACGAAGTGAGTTCAGAATGGCAACTACATCCCGAGGAGTTGACAGTGTTCCCCCAAAAAAATCAATGGCACTACTCAGTTCTTGATCATGAGTTTTTAGGAACGATGAGGGGTTATCATCCTCGGTGGACTCCTGAATAAAGATCTGCTCAATTTCATCCTTGAGCCAATGACGCAAGTCAAACGGCTCTGGTCGAGGTACACGAAAGCTAACTTGAACTATTTTTTGAAGATATGAATTTCCATCCTTGACTCGTAGACCCTCTTCAATCGCGTGGGATAGTACTTCTCTATCGTAACAGAGGATGTAAACAACGTTCGGAAAATCAGCGACTGAACGGATAAGCCTCATCACTTCGACAGCTTCAGCAGGTTCTAGCCGGTCGAGATCATCCAGCAAGATTACAAAGCGGAGATTCTGTTCCCCTAATATTTTTTCAATCTCAGCTTTCTGTTCTTCGATTGTAGGCTCTGATTTCGATTTCTCGAGATAACTCTTCGCTATGTTGAAGATCTTTCCAACATATTTAAAAGCTGGGTGAAGCAGCGAACCAAGCTCTGCAGCCTGTGCTAGGAAACCTGTGGCATGAGCGCCGTAGGTTCGGAGCAATGTGGCATTTTCTCGCGCTTTCTTTTGATCTAATGTCGCGCTTCTGCCTGCAATATCTGCATGTTTTTCGATTTCCTTCGCCAGAGCTTCGGTCAAGGCAATAACATATTGACTTCGCTGGCCAATGAGCCAGGGGGCGAAATTGATTACTGAAATATTGTTCCCAAAATTTTGTTTGATCTCTTGCTGCATAAGTTGAACGAGACTAGATTTTCCTGAGCCCCACTTGCCTTCGACCGCAATTACCATTCCTTTTTGGGCGGCTGCGGACACGACAGAAGCAGCAAGTGGCCTCGAAATATCGGAAAAGCCAAATCGGTCCTCGTTCTTGTCCGAGATAGCGCGATCCGCATTCAGGTCGTATTTTTGAGAAAGAACAATAGGCACGTTCTAGCCTCTTTGCATTTTCTATCGATATGAATATGGATACGAAATGCGTGTATCGGTCGCAATGCGCAACCGAAATGCACCTGCGCCCAATCTATTGTTCGAAGATGTTGTGTTTATGCCAACAAAAAACGGATGCCAAATCGTTCCTGCATGGCTGTTAGCAATATCAGAGAAACATTGAGGAAACTTGGTAGCGGAGGAGGGACTCGAACCCCCGACACGCGGATTATGATTCCGCTGCTCTAACCAGCTGAGCTACTCCGCCATAAGGCGAGGGCAGGCGGTGGCCTGCGCGACGTGGAGGTGCTTATAGGGGCGCTGCGGGCGGGCGTCAAGGGGAGAATCTGCGCCGGCCCGCAAAGGTTTGCCTTTGGCCTTAAACGGCAGAAACCGGGGCGCTCTCTTGTGGAAAATCGACCGCCCAGGCGCCGGAGCGCTCGGTCTTGTGGATCCAGCCGCCCCCCAGTACCCGTGCCGTTTCATCGTCGCTGTCAAAGAAGACACAGGCCTGGCCCGGTGCAACGCCGGTTTCCCCGTTGGCCAGATCGACAAAGCCCTTGCCGTTGAGAAGCTTCAAGGTGGCGGGTGCCGGCGGGCGGGTGGAGCGGACCTTGGCGAAGATCTCGATTTCGTCGCCTTCGTCCAGCGGCTGGTCGCCGATCCAGTTCAGCTCGCGCAAAAGAATAGTGCGCGTGGCCAGCGCCTCACGCGGGCCGACAATCACCCGGCGCGCCTCCGCATCCAGACGCACCACATAAAGCGGTTCGCCGGTCGCAACCCCGATGCCCCGGCGCTGGCCGATGGTGAAATGGATGATGCCGTCATGGCGGCCCAGAACCCGCCCGTCCATATGGGTGATGTCGCCCGGTTCTGCCGCATTGGGGCGCAGCTTTCTGATCACTTGCGCATAATCCCCATTCGGCACGAAACAGATGTCCTGGCTGTCCGGCTTGTCGGCAACGGCCAGGCCGAATTCCGCCGCCAGGTCCCGTACCTTCGCTTTGGGCATGCCGCCCAGAGGGAAGCGGATGAAGTCCAGCTGCTCCTGGGTGGTGGCAAACAGGAAATAGCTCTGGTCCCGGTCCAGATCCGCCGGGCGGTAGAGCGCCCGCTTGTTGCCCTGCTGCTGCGAGCGCACATAGTGGCCGGTGGCCAGTGCATCGGCGCCCAGGTCCCGGGCGGTCTTCAAAAGATCGGTGAACTTGACCGTCTGGTTGCAGGAGACACACGGGATCGGGGTTTCGCCGGCAATATAGCTGTCGGCGAACCGGTCCATCACCTGTTCCTTGAAGCGGCTTTCATAGTCGAGCACATAATGGGGAATGCCAATCTTTTCCGCCGCACGCCGGGCATCGTGAATGTCGACGCCCGCACAGCAGGACTTGGCCCGGGAGACGGCCGCCCCATGGTCGTAAAGCTGCAGGGTGACGCCGATCACGTCATAGCCTTCCGCCTTCATCAGCGCCGCGACGACGGAACTGTCAACGCCGCCGGACATGGCAACGACAACGCGCGTGTCTTCCGGGCGCCCGGGCAGGTCAAGACTGTTTCGCATGGTCAAAACTCATCCAGAAGGTTTGTGCCGGGCGGGGCGCCCCTCAAGGGCTTGCCTCCTGGCGCGCGGGCTATGCCGGTGCGCCTGCCGCTGGCTGTCATCAAAAGTTGCTGCACTATACAGATTTGGGTTTTGAATGCCAATTGCCGCAGGGCGCACGGCAGGCATGCTTTGCCCGACCGGCAAAGCTTGCCGTGCATTTGCGGAGGGAGGTGCGCTCGGAATTCAGGTAAAGATAATAAAAACAATTATTTGCAGTGAATTTTGAAACTGGCCCATTGTTTGCTTTTAACTCGGCGACGACAGATGCCCGGTTTGCGGGCCTAACCTTTCGGGGGCGACAGTGCTGCCAACAGGCATGATCACCGATATCATTGGAGCCGGGGCCGGGACCGGAGCAGCTGGTGGGATTCAGTTTCAGGGGCCAGGAAGACCGTCTGCTGGACAGGGGAGCGGCTCGTCTACATTTGAAGCCGAGCTCTCTGCCCTTGGGGACGGGGATGGTGCGGGCGATGTGGTTTCCAGCGAAACCAACGTCTTGTCAGATGGTTCCGTGGGTGTCGGCAGCGCCTTTGCCGCTCCCGCGGACGTGCCTGTCACGCCACCTTCCGTCGAAGGCGGAGCGGAGACAGGCGGTGACGATCTGACAACGGGCGCTCTCTCTACGGGAGGGGCCGCCCCGCTCGAGCGGGGCGGTTCGGAAGATGGTCTTCTGTCTGGCCCGGGCGCACAGGCAGGCAGTACGGTGCCTCAGGCGCCCGCCGGTCCCCAGGCGCCGGGGGGCTCAGCTGCGGCAGATTCTGCCGGTCAGCCGACAGGTATTTCCGGGGGTGGTAACGGGCAGGGGGCATCCGCTGGAGCTGTGTCCAGTCTTTCCAACGGCGCGGTTGCTGACAGCTCTGGCGCGGGCCGCGCTGTCACGCCAGCGGCGGGAGAGACGGCAACTGAAACGCTGTCTGGTGTCAAGGCGGGGCAGGCGGCGGACCAGGTGCCGGGCCTCTCTGCACAAGCTGCGTCCGCTCAGGCCGGGGGCGCGCAAGCTGCCACACAGGCCGGGCGCCTTGAGGGGCCGGCTGGCCCGGTGAGTGGGGACAGTGCGTCTGCGGCCCTTTCGGGCGCGCAAGCGCCGCGCAAATGGCAAAGCGAATTGCCGAGCGAGCTGCGGGCTCCGGCCCTTGGTCAGGGCGCGCGAGCCGGTCAAGGCGGGGCTCCTGACGGAGCTGGGGGCGTGGCTGCCGACGGATCTCCGATGGGCGCTGCGTCTCAGGCTTCCGGTGCTGGTTCTGGACAACAGGCAGTGGCCCAGGCCGGATCTGGGCTGCTGACCTCTTCTGCCGGTCCGGATGCGGCGGGCCTGTCCTTGGCGGGCAGCGCCCTGGGCACAGACGGGTCAGCCTCGCAAGAGACTGAAACTTTGGACGCAGGCTCTGCCAAAATCCAGCAGGGCGGGGCGCCGGGCGCGGAACGTCCGGCGGCAAACGCCTCTGAGATCGAGGCTAAAGGAGCGGCTGGGGACCTGGGGCAACAAAGAGCGCAGTTGCCCACTCAATCCCCTGCGGAAGTTGGTTCGCAAACTGCGTCTCAGGCGGCTTCCGCTGAGGTGTCCAGTGCGGCCACTGCCGCGTCGAAGCAAACACCGCAGTCTCAACAGGCGTCTTCTGACGCTCTGGCTGCGGCTGCGTCTTCTGAGCCGGATCAAGGGCGGGCCGGGGCTGCAACGCAGTTCAAACCGGTCACGATGGAAGATTCGGAGGCCGGGCTGCGGGGCTCCGGTGCGGGGGCAGGCCCGTCAACCGCCAAGGCGGCTGCTGATGAAGCCGCTGGCCAGACAGGGGCTGCAACCGGCACCGATGGTGCGGTCAAAGGGGCACCCGCAGGGGGCGAGATCCGCCTGCAGGGTGCTTCTCCCCTGGCGGCGACCTTCCTGGCGTCCCAACTGGCGTCCGATGAGACAGCCTCCGGGGACCCGCTTGATATCAGTTTTTCCGGCGAGTTCGGAGCCACGTTGCGCGGCGGCGATACGGCGGGCGCCATGAGAACGGAAAGCCTGCAGACGCCCAATCAGGCCCAGTCCGCCCAGGTTGCCGGTCAGGTGGCTGCGGAAATGGCCCGCAATCTGAAAAACGGCCAGACCCGGTTCCAGATGCGGTTTGATCCGCCGGAGCTTGGCCGGGTGGATGTTCATATGAAAGTGTCGGCCGATGGTGGTGTTCAGGCGCATCTGGTGGTGGAGCGTCCGGAAACCCTCGACATGTTTCTGCGGGACCAGCGCGGCCTTGAGCGGGCGCTGGAGGCTGCCGGACTAACGGCGGACCCTGAAAATCTGCAATTCTCACTCCAGCAGGAGGGAGGGCAGGAATTCGCCTCCGGAGACGATACATCCGGCGGGTCCTCTGATCTGCCGCAGAGCTCTGGAGACAGCAGTGAGGCGGATACCGGTGAGCTTGAACAAGAGATAGTGCAGATGACGCTTGCAGCGCAGCGCGGCGGTCTGGATCTGAAGATTTGAAGAGGAGGGTGGTGCGCCACCCGGGGAGCAAAAAATGACAACGGTATCTGGAGCGAGCAATTCGTCCACGCAGACCAGCCTGTCAAGCCAGCAAGGGCTGATGGCCAATTATGAGCTGTTCCTGAACATTCTGACCGCCCAGATCCAGGCCCAGGATCCGCTGGACCCGATGGACTCGGCCCAGTTCACAAGCCAGCTGGTGGAATATTCCAACGTGGAACAGGCGATCCAGCAGAACAAGAACCTGGAATCGATCATCTCCTCGCTGAGCACCAATATGACGATGGGTTATGTCAGCTATATCGGCAATGATGTGACGGTGGATGCCTCGACAACAAACCTGTCTGGGGGCTCAGCCAGCTGGAAATATGATTTGGCCGAGGATGTCAGCGGGACTTATGAGATCCGCAACTCCACGGGCGATGTGGTCTATAAGGGCGAGGCGGACCTGAAAAAGGGTGAAGGCACGCTGGACTGGAACGGCCGCTCCACCGCCGGGGCGGACCTTCCGAACGGCCTTTATACCATTTCCTTCGACATGAAGGACGCGGCCAGCAACAAGGAGCCGGTCAAGACACAGTATACGGGCCGGGTCGACCGCGTTGACCTGTCCGGCAGTGAGGTTCTCCTGAGTGTTGGCGGGCGGGAAATTCCGGTGTCCTCCGTCCTGTCCGTGGCCATGCCCAGCTGAGCAACTGCGCTTGGCATTCAACAAAGAGACTTGCCCGCTCAAGGTGTCGCGCCTTGGGTGGGCTTTCCTATTGGGGCAGGCTTTCTAGCGCCCACACCGAATAAGACCCTATTGGACCGTAATATGAGAGCGTTCAGCAAGGAGGATGTCACGGGGCTATGCGGGGCATCGTCCAGGACGCGCGAAATGACGAACCTGAAAAAACTATCCAATAGGGTCTTGTTTGCTGATGTTGGTATTCCCTCTAAGGGCGTGTGCTACGACACAGCATCAGAGGCTCAGGAGCGTGGCAGCCGGAATGACGCTATGTATTGGAAGTCTCTGCCGGGGAGGGCTGCGGGCCCGGGTGTTTATGTGCTGGCTTATTTTCTTGAGGAGGCGGTTCTGCATGAGCTGCCAGCGGATGGGGGTGGGAGCTCGTTTTGCCTTGCAAAATGCAGCTTGAGGAAATTATGGTTAACAGAACCCTATATTGAAGTTAAGAAATCGAGCTTTTCTCTTCATTGCTTCCTAAATATCATTCACTAAATTTAGATTTTATAGTTAATAAAAACCCAACTTTGCTTTAGGCGTTTGTTAAGCGTCGTCTTGTAGTCTCAACTTACCTTGGTCATGGTTAGTGTGAGAGTACAATGACCGAACAGATTCGTTCGCGCGTAAAATATGTCATCGGCCCGGATGGTAGTCCGCTTACTATTGCAGACCTGCCTCCGACATCCACAAAACGGTGGGTGATCCGCCGCAAGGCAGAAGTGGTCGCAGCCGTTCGCGGCGGCCTTCTGTCGCTGGAAGAGGCCTGCCAGAGATACACTTTGACAGTGGAGGAGTTCCTCTCCTGGCAAAGTTCAATCGAACGGCATGGGCTGGCCGGTTTGAGAGCCACACGGATTCAGCAATACAGAGGCTGATCCATCCATCCGTCAGGTTTGGAAAGCGGGGCGCGGAATGCGCATCCCGGGGAAGGCCGGCATTTGTCGGTCTTTTTTTTGTTCACATTTTGACAATGGTGGCCCGGGTGGCTCCGCTGAATTGCGGATGGGCCGCAGAACTGCCCGAAGGCCACAAGCGCTTTTCCATTTGCAATAAAGGGTTTATCCAAAAATTAATGAAGTGGGCAGTTTTTCCCCACTTCAGTTGCGTTTTGCAATTCTGAAAAGGGCAGAAAACGGCCATTTTGTGATTTTCGTAAAGATTCTGTTAACCACTTGTTAACCGTCCGGGCGGCAAATTTTGCCCATCGTAGTGTGGCGTGTCGGGCCGACTCCCATAATAACAACTTAGACAAGCTTCTGATGCGGGCGGGCTTACGTGAACGGCATAACTGAATTTATTAAGACGCTGGGAGCAGCGCGGATCGCGGCCATGGGTGCCGTTGCCGCAATACTTGTCGGAGTGTTCGCATTCATCATTCTGCGGGTGACTGCGCCGCAGATGACCACTCTCTACAATGAACTCACGCTTGAAGATTCCGCCGCCATCGTCACCCAGCTGGAAAGCCAGGGCGTCCAGTTTAAACTTGCCCGCCAGGGCTCGACCATCATGGTGCCGAATGAACAGGTCGCCCGGTTGCGCATGCAGTTGGCCGCAGAGGGCCTGCCGACCGGTGGCTCCATCGGTTATGAAATCTTCGACCGCAGCGACACACTTGGCGCGACCAGTTTCGTTCAGAACATCAATCACCTGAGAGCAATGGAAGGTGAGTTGGCCCGGACCATCGGGTCTCTGGACCGCATCCGTAAGGCCCGGGTACATCTGGTGATCCCGGAGCGGCAGCTGTTCCAGAAAGACCGCCGTCCGCCGTCCGCGTCCATCGTATTGAATGTGCGCGGGGCGCTTGGGCCCGGGGAAATCCGCGCGGTACAGCACCTTGTGGCCACGGCCGTTGACGGACTGGACCCGGACCATGTGTCGATTGTCGATGAGACTGGCCGTCTTCTGGCCTCAGGTGCAGGCAGCGATGATGAGGGGATGATCTCTACGTCCTTGCAGGAGCGCACGGTGGCCATTGAAACCCGCCTGCGCAATCAGGTTGAGGAAATCCTGAATTCGATTGTGGGCCCGGGGCGGGCCCGGGTGCGGGTTCATGCGGATGTGGACTATAACCGGCTGACGGAAACCACAGAAACCTTTGATCCGGAAGGGCAGGTTGTCCGCTCCACCCAGACCAAGGAAGAGGCGTCGTCTTCGGTCAGCCGCAATGGTCAGGTGACCGTCGGCAACGAGCTGCCCAATGCGGGCGGCGAGCAGGGCGAAGGCGGGCGGGACACGGCGTCCACGACGGAGGAAATCGTCAACTACGAGATTTCCCGCTCGACCCGGACCGAAGTGGTTGAGGCGGGCGAGGTCAAGCGCCTGTCCGTTGCCGTTCTGGTGGATGGTACCTATCTGCCGGATGCGGATGGCAATTCGGTCTATTCACCCCGTTCCCAGGACACGCTCGACAGGATCGCAGTTCTGGTCCGCTCCGCGGTCGGCTTCGACCAGGGGCGCGGCGATATCGTTGAAGTGGTCAATCTGCAATTTGCCCTGCCGCCGCAGGACGACTTGATGGCTGATGACACCAGTCTGTTCAACTTCACCCGGGACGACATCATGCGGTTTGCGGAACTGGGTGTTCTGCTGCTGATTGCCTTGCTCCTGCTGCTCTTCGTGGTCCGTCCGCTCCTGAAGCGGATCGTCACGCCGGACGAAAAACAGCCTCAGGAGCTGATGATCGGCCCCGATGGCACACTTGTGGTGGAAACCGATGTGCCCAATGAGGACGAGGCTGAAGACGATTTCGTGATCGAATGGCTCGAGCAGGCGAAGCAGGAAGGGGCAATGCAGGCAAGTTCCATCGCCAAGGTGGGTGACATGATCAAGGACCATCCGACGGAAGCCGTGACCATCGTCCGCGGCTGGCTGGATGATCAGGCGGCCTGACAATGAACGATCTTCTCCAAAAACAGCTCAAGGTCAGCGCGGACGAAGAAGAGCGCGAACTCAAGGGTGCCGAGCGGGCGGCCGTTCTTCTGCTGGCCCTTGGCGATTCTCATGGCGCGCCGATCTGGGACAAGCTTGACGAGATTGAAGTGCGCCAGGTCTCGGCAGCCATGGCCAATCTGGGCCCGGTCACGCCAAACATGCTGGAAGACTTGTTCAAGGACTTTGTCCGCCGGGTCAGCTCCCGAGGGGCCTTGACCGGCAATGTGGATGCGACCGAACGGCTGCTGACCAGCTTCCTGCCCGGGGACAAGGTCTCCGTCATTATGGAGGAAATCCGCGGGCCTGCCGGCCGGAACATGTGGGAGAAACTGTCAAACGTTCAGGAAAACGTTCTGGCAAACTATCTGAAGAACGAATACCCCCAGACCGTCGCTGTTGTTCTGTCAAAGATCAATTCGGACCATGCGGCGCGGGTTCTTGGCATTCTGCCGGAGGAACTGGCGTTGGAAGTGGTCAGCCGGATGCTGCGGATGGATGCGGTGCAAAAGGAAGTTCTGGAAAAGGTCGAGCAGACTCTCCGGGTGGAGTTCATGTCGAACCTGACCAACACGTCGCGCCGGGACAGCCACGAGATGATGGCAGATATCTTCAACAATTTCGACCGTCAGACCGAAGCCCGGTTCCTGGCGGCCCTGGAAGAGGACAACCGCGAGGCAGCGGACCGGATCAAGACGCTGATGTTCACCTTCGACGATTTGTTGAAACTGGATGCGGCCAGCTGTCAGACCCTTCTGCGCCATGTGGAAAAGGATCAGCTTGCGATCGCGCTCAAGGGATCCACCGATACGGCCCGCGAATTCTTCTTCGGCAACATGTCGTCCCGTGCGGCCAAGCTTCTGGCCGACGACATGGAAGCCCTGGGGCCGGTCCGGTTGCGGGATGTTGATGAAGCGCAGACAGACATGGTGAACAAGGCCAAGGACCTGGCGGCAAAAGGTGAGATCATGATCTCCAAGTCGAAGGGCGAGGATGAAATTATCTACTGATGATTCAGCCAGCAGGTACACGTAGCAGAATGGGCAGCATGACCAACCCGTCGAAATTTCTGTTCAACATGGACTTTTCCACGCCGGAAGAGCCCGAGGTTGAGGCGCCGCCTGAGCCGCAAATCCCTATGATCACGTTGGCGGAGCATGAGAAACTGCTGGCGGAGGCAGAGGCGCGGGCGTTTGAAAAAGGGCGCGTTCAGGCGCTGGAAGACCTGCAGACGAAGCAGGAAACCCTGTTGACCGCAGAGGTTGGCCGGCTGGTGGACGCGGTTGGCGGCGTGATTGAAACCCTGGATGATCAGCAGGCCAGCCGGGAAAAAGATGCCGTCAGCCTGTCATTTCTTGTGGCCAGACGGCTTTGTGCCCACCTGATTGCCCGCCAGCCACTGGCCGAAACGGTGGCCTTGGTGTCAGAATGCCTGGGCCCGCTGCGCAAGGCGCCGCATCTGGTGATCCGGGTTGCGGAGAAGGACGTGGAGGCGCTGAAGGCGCAGGTGGATCCGATCATTCACGAGAAGGGCTTTGATGGCCGCCTCGTGATCCTGGGCGAGCCGGAAATCGGCCGCGGCGATTGCCATATCGAATGGGCTGATGGCGGGATCAAGCGGGACCGGAAGGTGCTGGAAAACGAGATCGACGCAAGCATCCGGACGTATCTAAGGGCGCGCAGCGCGGCAAAGGCCGCTCCAGCCCCTGACGCTCCGGTGCAAAAGGACGCTGAGACATGAGCGACGAACAAGACACCAATATTCCGCTCGACGAGCTGGAGGCGCCTGAGCGCAGCTCGGACGACGAAGAAATTGCCGCGCCGCAATCGGCGGCGGATCTTGAAGCCGTGTTTGATGTGCCGGTGCGGATCTCTGCCGTTCTGGGGCATTCGAAAATGCATGTGTCGGATCTTTTGAAGCTTGCCTCCGGCACGGTGCTGGAACTCGACCGGAAGGTCGGGGAGGCAATCGATATCTATGTGAATGACCGGCTGGTGGCCCGCGGCGAAGTGGTTCTGGTTGAGGACAAGCTCGGCGTCACCATGACGGAAATCATCAAGACGGACCGGTAGGAAAGGTAACAGATGCGTCTGCTCATTGTCGGAACCCTTGGTGGTCAGCTCACGACAGCATCAAAGATTGCGATGCAGGGCGGTGCCCAGGTCACCCATGCGGATGACGTGGAAGGGGCGCTGAAGGTTCTGCGGTCCGGCCGGGGCGCGGATCTCATGATGGTTGAGGTTCATCTCGACATTGCCGGCCTCATCGACAAGCTGCAGCTGGAACGGGTGCATGTGCCGGTGGTGGCCTGCGGCGTGGAAACCGACGCCCAGGCGGCCGTGACGGCGATCCGGGCCGGGGCGAAGGAATATATCCCCCTGCCGCCGGACCCGGAGATGATCGCAGCGGTTCTGGCCGCCGTCGCCCAGGAACGCGGGGATCTGATCTACCGGGACGAAGCCATGGCCACCGTGGTCAAGCTGGCCGAGCAGGTGGCCCCGTCTGAAGCCTCCGTGCTGATCACCGGCGAGTCGGGCACCGGCAAGGAAGTGATTGCCCGCCACGTTCACAAATGCTCCAACCGGGCGTCCAAACCGTTCATTTCGATCAACTGTGCGGCCATCCCTGAGCACCTTCTGGAATCGGAACTGTTCGGCCATGAGAAAGGCGCCTTTACTGGCGCGGTTGCCCGCCGGATCGGCAAGTTCGAGGAGGCCGATGGGGGCACGCTGCTCCTGGACGAGATTTCCGAAATGGATGTGCGCCTGCAAGCAAAACTGTTGCGCGCCATTCAGGAGCGGGTGATCGACCGGGTGGGCGGCACGCGGCCGGTTCCGGTGAATATCCGCATTCTGGCCACGTCCAACCGGGATCTGGCGGAAAGTGTGCGCCAGGGCCAGTTCCGCGAAGATCTTCTGTTCCGGCTGAATGTGGTCAACCTAAAGCTCCCGGCCCTGCGGGAGCGCCCGGCCGATATCATGGAGCTGGCCCAGTTTTTCATCAAACATTATTCGGAAGCCAATGGGGTTCCGGTGCGGCTGGTCTCCGCAGAGGCCCGGCAGGCCCTGATGGCCAATCCCTGGCCGGGCAATGTGCGCGAGCTGGAAAACACCATGCACCGGTCCATTCTTCTGGCCTCGGGCGCGGAAATCGGAGTTGAGGCGATCCGCATGCCGGATGGCACGCCGCTGACCGGCTCGCGCGGCCCTGCGGAGCGGGCTGCAGAGACAGCGGAAGCCGTGACCCGGTCCTTTGTCGGGCGCACGGTGGCGGATGTGGAACGGGATCTCATCCTGGACACGCTGGACCATTGCCTGGGCAACCGGACCCATGCGGCGAAAATTCTGGGAATCTCCATCCGCACGCTGCGGAACAAGCTGAATCAGTATACCGATGAAGGAGTCAGCGTCCCGGGACCGGGCGAGGCCAGAGCCTGATCATCAAACATCGTGCAATCCAGACGCGGCATGTGGTGAGTCCGGGCGTCTGTCAGAAACCGGAATAGAGAATGTCGGACACGGCAGCAGGTGGACAAGGTGGGGGATCGGCCCCGGCATCAGGACCGGAGCAACCGGCGGCAGCGGCCCAGTCCGATGCGGCACCGTCCAATTTGCCTTCCCTTCAGGAGCTGATCGACACCCTGCGCAAGGGGGATGTCGGGCTGGCGACCGGCGTTCTGGTGATCCTGACGCTGCTGATCCTGCCGATGCCGCCGGTTATGCTGGACACGTTTCTGGCAGTGTCGATCATCTTTTCCGTCATGATCCTGATGACGGGCCTGTTCATTCAAAAACCGCTTGAATTCTCATCCTTCCCGACGGTGCTGCTGATCGCGACTATGTTGCGGCTAGGCCTGAACATTTCATCCACCCGGCTGATCCTGGCCAATGGCCATGAGGGCACGTCGGCGGCGGGCAATGTCATCCAGTCCTTTGGCAATCTGGTGATGGGCGGCAATTTTGTCATCGGGATCATTGTGTTTGCGATCCTGGTGATCGTGAATTTCGTGGTGATCACCAAGGGGTCAGGCCGGATCGCGGAAGTCGCCGCCCGCTTCACTCTGGATGCAATGCCGGGCAAGCAGATGGCCATTGACGCGGATCTGTCTGCCGGTCTCATCGATGAGGCGGAAGCCAAGACCCGCCGGAAGGCGCTGGAAGATGAAAGCTCGTTTTTCGGGGCTATGGATGGTGCCTCGAAATTCGTGCGCGGCGATGCGATTGCGGGCCTCCTGATTACCTTTATCAACATTCTGGGCGGGATCTTTATCGGTGTCGCCCAGATGGAGCTGAGTTTTTCGGAAGCGGCGAACAACTATACGCTTCTGACCATCGGGGACGGTCTGGTCTCGCAGATCCCGGCGCTGATCGTCTCGACTGCGGCCGGTCTTCTGGTCTCCAAGGCCGGTGTGCACGGCGCAGCCGACAAGGCCTTGACCAGCCAGTTCACCGGCTATCCGAAGGCGCTTGGCATGTCGGCTGCGGTCATGGTGGTCCTGGCAATGCTGCCGGGCATGCCGATGATCCCGTTCCTGGGCCTGGCCGGTCTTGCCGGGTATCTTGCCTTTCAGGTGGGGGCGCGCAAGAAGAAGGCAGCGGCCAAGGTCGCCCATCAAAAAGCCGTTGAGGCCGCGCCGAAACCGCCGCCCGAGCCACCGATCACCGATGCACTCAAGATGGACGAATTGAGGATTGAGCTTGGCTATGCCCTGCTGCCCCTGATCAATGGCAAGGCACAAGGGGAAGGGGATGTTCTGACAGAGCAGATCAAGGCGCTGCGCCGTCAGGTCGCCGGCGACATGGGGGTTATCATGCCGCCGGTGCGCATCCTCGACAACATTCAGCTCGGCGCCAATGACTATGTCATCAAGGTCAAGGAAGTGGAGGCCGGGCGCGGCATTCTCTATCCCAACCATTATATGGTGATGGACCCTGCGGGCGGGCAGGTCAAACTGCCAGGAACCCATACGACGGAACCGACTTTCGGCCTGCCGGCAACCTGGGTGGAGGCCCAGTACCGGGAAGATGCCTCCCTTCGTGGGTATACGGTGGTCGATCCGGCAACTGTGCTGTCCACCCACCTGACTGAAACGATCAAGACCAATATCAGTGAACTTCTGACCTATGGTGATGTTCAAAAACTTCTGAAGGAGCTGAAGGGCGAGCAGGCCAAGCTTGTAGAAGATCTGGTTCCTTCGCAAATCACCGTCTCGGGCCTGCAACGGGTGCTGCAGACCCTTCTGGACGAGCGCATTTCGGTGCGCGATCTGGGCACCATTCTGGAAGGTGTGTCGGAGGCGGCCGGGATGACCCGCAACACCGACACGATTGCCGAACATGTGCGCACGCGACTCGGCCGTCAGATCTGTGCAGCCAATCTGGCGCCGGGTGGCTATCTGCCGTTGATCGCCCTGTCGCCGCAATGGGAGCAGGCGTTCCTGGAATCGATTGTGGGCGAAGGCGACGAGCGCCAACTGGCCATGCAGCCAAGCCGGTTGCAGGAATTCGTGGCCAAGGTGCGCGATGCCTTTGAGGCCGCTGCCCAGCAGGGCGAGGTGCCGGTGCTTCTGACCTCGCCCCAGACCCGCTCCTTCGTGCGCTCCATCGTGGAACGTTTCCGCGCCCATACAACGGTGATGAGCCAGGCGGAAGTACATCCCAGGATCAAGCTGAAGACGGTGGGCTCGGTCTAGGAGGAGTGTCGTCAGGCAAATTGCGTCTTACCGGATGTGTCTTTCGTTGCCTGACAACAACAGGGCGTTCAACCCAAATGACACAGAGGATTGTCCTTGCTTCACCACGAAGCGCTTCAGAAAAGCGGGTGTCTCAGACGACCACGTTAACCCGTGCCATGACGGCGGTATTGCTGGCATAAGGCCCGCTTTGCCCCTGATTTTGCATCAGGAAATTCGTGTTGGACTGGGAGGCTTCGGACGTGATTGTCGAAAAATTGTTGGCGATGGTGCGCAGCTGCGCCATTTTTTGGGCGGCGGCTTCCCGGCGCTGGTTCCAGGACTTGTTATAGTCCGACCAGGTGGATTTCTGCTGGGACTTGAATTTGTTATGATAGTCCCGCTGGACGTAATTTCCCACTTTAGGCATGTGCGCATCTTTCCTGAATACGGGGAAAGTGTCTCAAACCATGGTTAACAAGTGATGAATCGGCTGCAGTATGCTAGCCGGGGGAAACCGTTTTTGAGAAACAAAATCAACACTCTTTACGTTTCCGGCTTGTCTTGTGCCCAAACTGGTTTACTCCGGTTGACACCTACAAGAGATCTCGGAGGGAACAGTGTCAGCGCCTGTGCTTGATTTGAACGGCTATACGGATGTGCCAGAGGGCAAGGTGGCCTTTGTGGTCACCTATCTGGAGATGACCCAAGCCCCGGCGGAGCCCCTGGCTGCAGACCGGACCGATCTTGAGCTCGTCCGCTGGAGCAAGCCGGAACTTGAGGCCTATCGCAGATTGTTCCGTCAGGTGGGGGAGGACTGGCTCTGGTTTGGCCGTCTCACCCATGACGATGTGGCACTGTCGACTCTTTTGAACGAACCGGCGCGGGAGAACTATCTGCCTGTGCGCGCAAACACGCCGATCGGGACACTTGAACTTGACTTCGCCGACCCGAAAGAACCGGAAATAGCCTATTTCGGGCTGGTGCCGGAGGCGATTGGCGGGGGTATTGGCCGCTGGCTAATGTCCCGGGCGGTGTCCATGTCCTGGTCGCGCCCGGAGACTGAACGTCTGTGGTTGCACACCTGCACGGCGGACAGCCCTCAGGCGTTGAAATTCTATATGTCCTGCGGTTTCAAACCCTATAAGCGCGCCATCGAGATCGCCGATGATCCGAGGGGGCTGGGTCTGCATGGCGTAGACAAGGCGCCCCATGTACCTGTGCTCAAGGCAGGCTGATCAAGATTGACGCATCGAGTGGGCGGAGGACCGGGCTGCGGCCTGTGCTTGAAAGGCGGTGCCGTCAGGCGCTCATTTTCACCCTTTCGGGAAAGGCCTGGGTCAGGGCCTGCCGGCTTGGCTCCAGAACCCCGCGTTCGGTGATGAGGCCGGTGATCAGGCGCGCGGGGGTCACATCGAACGCGGGATTGCTGACCCGGGCGCCATCGGCCATGATGGATATGGTCTCAATGCCGCCAGCTTCGGTCTTGCCGGTCACCCGGGTGATTTCCGTGCCTTCCCGCTCTTCAATCGGCAGGTCCCGCAGACCATTGGTCAGGGAAAAGTCGATGCTTGGCGAGGGCAGCGCCACATAGAAGGGGATCTTGTTGTCCCGTGCGGCAAGGGCTTTCAGATACGTGCCGATCTTGTTGCAGACATCGCCGGTGGCAGTGAGCCGCTCTGCGCCGGTGATCACAAGATCAACCTCCCCGTGTTGCATCAGATGGCCGCCGGCATTGTCGACGATGATGGTGTGGGGCACGCCGTGATGGCCCAGCTCCCAGGCAGTCAGATAAGCACCCTGGTATCTCGGCCGCGTTTCATCCACCCAGACATGAACTGGCAGGCCGCCATCATGGGCCATGTAGATCGGGGCGGTTGCCGTGCCCCAGTCCACGGTGGACAGCCAGCCTGCATTGCAATGGGTCAGGATGTTGACCGGCTTTCCAGGGCGCTTGGTACGGGCAATGGCGGCAATCAGTTCCATGCCGAACATGCCGATGGCCATGTTGAGGCCGATATCTTCATCGCAAATGACATTGGCCAGCGCGAAGGCGGCTCTGGCCCGGTGCTCCGGCTCGATCTGGACAAGACTGCGCCGGGCCCGGTCCAGAGCCCAGTTGAGGTTGATCGTGGCCGGACGGGTTTGCAGGAGCACGGAACAGGCTTCATGCAAAGCCTCTTCGGACGGATCCGCCCGCATGGCAAGCGCAACCCCGAACACCGCCGTTGCCCCGATCAGGGGCGCACCGCGCACCTGCAGCGCGCGGATGGCCCGGGCGGCGTCCTCCAGATCCTGCAACTTTGCGATCTCGAATGTGTGGGGAAGCTTCGTCTGGTCGATGATCTCGACACTGTCATCTTCTTCGCAAAGCCGGATCGCGCGGTGTTTCTTGCCATCCACCTTCAAAGACATGCCCTCCAGGACCAGGTCAAAATCAAACTGCTCTGCCGTCCATACGACCTATCCTTGCATAGCGCACGGCCGGGGCGCGAACCAGTGCCGCCTCGCTGGTGTTACGGTTAAAAATCTCCTAAACTCCCCAGAATGGCCGTTAACCAGTTTGGGATCATTGTCAGTGGATAGGCTGGAGTTTCCCCCTCGCGGGCCATTCCGCGCCCAAGAGACTCGGTTAAGACTCTCGTCAACGGCAAGACCAGAAGATTGGAGTCAGGCGCCTCATGGCTGAAATGCAGGATAATGTCGTCCCCCATACGCGCATGCGCTCTTTGCGCGATGCCATTCGCAAGGTGCAGCTCGGCGAGGTTGAGCGCTCGGATGTGGTGGTCGAGCTGCAGGACACCGAACGGGCCCGGCTGGACATGCTGGCGGACGAGCTCAAAGACGTGTTCCGGGAGATCCCGGAAGATGATGATCAGTTCTCCCTTCAGATCATTGCAGGCTCGACACCGCGCCTGTGGATCGATGTCACCAGTCATGTTTCGGTCGGTGGTGACCGCAAGACCTACCGGTTCTTGAAGGACACGCGGCTTGGCCGGGTGGTGATCCTGGAAACCGCCAATATCGACGATATGGCGGATTGCCTGACCGAATATATTGCAGAGCGGGTGATCGAGCGGGAAAAGGCCCTGGAAGGGGACTGGCTGAACCAGCGCCTGCGTCAGGTCGCGCTCGATTCCCAGGTGGTGCGGGTCAAGGAAAGCACGACGTCCTGGCTGGCCATTGCCGGCGGGTTTGGCATTGGGCTTGCCGCCGGTGTGGTTGGCCTGATCGCTTTTGCCTGGTTTGCCAATCCGATCTGAGGTTTTTGCCGACTGTCAGCCACCCCGGAGGGCTCCGCCCGCCGGAACCTGCACCTCCCGTGCTCTCACCAGAGCGATGGAGCCACCGGGCGCCTCGAAGCCGTGTTCTTCCATGCGGCAGGACCAGCCGCTGCCGTTGCGCTCAATCCTGAACAGATTGTAGCGGGCGGCCGGTTTGTGGCCGCCTGGCGCGCAGGTAGCCGAAGGCACACCGACGACCGGGACGGGTCCGTACGGTCCCTCAATTTCCTCAAAACTGTCGATGTGGGTGTGGCCATGCAGGATCAGCTCTGCCCCGGCCCGTTTGACGACGGCCCGCACCCGGGAGGCATCGGAGAGGCGCTTGTGCCATTTGGTGGCGTGTTTGAACGGCGGGTGGTGCAGCATCACGACCCGGAACAGCCCAGCCTGTCCGGTTGTCTCCAGCAGCCTGCGCAGGGCCTTGGCCTGTTGGCTGCCGACCCGGCCGGTCGCAAACCAGGGGGCGCTGGCCCGGCCCGTATTGACGCCGATCAGGGCAAGGCCATCCCGCTGGCGCAGATAGGGAAAGACGGCCTCGGTCCGGGAGGGGGCGGGGGCGTTTTGCTCCCCTAAGTTACTTGAAACCTGCGACGCTGGATCTGCGCACATGAAGGGCTGCCAGGCAGCGCTCGCCTTGCGCACGGCGCCGGGCACATAGGCATCGTGATTGCCAGGCACCACGGACACATGGTCCGGCGCCCCGAGTTCCTCAAGCCAGGTCCGGGCCCCGGAGATTTCCAGGGGCAGGGCAATGTTGACGAGGTCGCCAGTCACGGCGATATGGTCCGGCGCTCTGGACTTCAGATCTTCGACGAGCTGGTCCAGATGATTGCCGCCCATCACTTTCGAGCGGTTCCGCTGCCAGTTGAGATAGCCCAGGATCCGCTTGGACAAGAGCTGGATCAGCTTGGGATCGGGCAGGGGGCCTAAATGTGGGTCGGACAAATGCGCAAGGGTGAACATGGGGGCGCATCATCAAACCAAAATGCGCCGCGTCAAGGAAATAACGCGGCGCATCACAATCACGTCTGAACTTTCAAGGGGTCAGCGTTTGGGGTTGACCCGGACGGCCTTGACCGCAGCCTGTTGGGAGGCTGAGCCACCGGTCGTTTTGGCGGAGCGCGTGGTTTCGCGCAGCGTCGCGTTCACAACAGTCACAAATCCGAACATTTTTCTTGCTCCGGTCGCGGCCTTGCCCGACCCTTAGTTGGTGGGGAATGTGGTCAGGATCGCGGCAACACGCGGGTTGCTCAGATCAACAGCCGGTTTCCAGTTGTAATGGGCCGGACGGGGGCGGCGCTTGCCGAAAAGTGCGTTCAACATGGTCATCTCCTTGGGAGGGTCAGGCAGATGAGCTGCCTTCGAAATCATCAATCTGCATCCCATATAGGCAATTCGGGCCTAAAGAAGGAGCGTTATTGTGGCGCATCTGCCCTGCAAGAAGCGCATGGGTTCGTTAAGTGTTGCTTCACCTGTTATGCGTGCAAGTTGGGGCCATGTTGAAGATCCTGTCATTGCTGCCAAGCCGCTGGACCAAACGGATCGTCCAGACAGCGGTGCTTGTGCGCAATCCCTACATTCTCGGGGTCCGGGTTATTGTGGAAGACGGGCAGGGACGGGTTCTGCTGGTGCGCCATACCTATCTGGACGGCTGGTATCTGCCCGGCGGTGCAGTCGACCGGGGGGAAACGCTGGAAGCGGCAGCCAGCCGGGAAGTGGCGGAGGAAGCCGGACTGGTGGCGGAGGCGCCGCCGCAGCTTCTGGGCATCTATCTTAACCGGGAAGCCACCGGCCGGGATCATGTCGGCCTGTTCCACCTGACCGTATGGAGCAAGGGCAGCAGTTTCCTGCTGCCAAACCGTGAAATTGCCGAAGCCGGTTTTTTTCCGCTGGATGCCCTGCCGGACCGGCTCAGTCCGGCCACCGCCCGCCGCCTTGAGGCGTTCAAGGCGGGTGATATCCCCTCAGGCGGGCACTGGTGACACAGGTGCCTGTCTGCTGAGACCAAAGACATGCTGACTTATCGCCAGAGGCGCTAGCCTCTAGCGGCGGCGGGCAGCCGGTTCCGGTCGTGGGCTTGCGTGAAATCAAGAGCAGGCCCCACCGGAACGACGCCGTGCGGGTTGATGGTCCCGTGGGAGCCATAGTAGTGCTGCTTGATCGTCTCCATGTCGACGGTCTCGGCAATGCCGGGCATCTGGTAGAGTTCCAGCAGATAGTTGGACAGGTTCGGGTAGTCGGCAATCCGGCGGATATTGCATTTGAAATGGCCGACATAAACAGCATCAAAGCGCACAAGCGTGGTGAAAAGGCGCCAGTCGGCCTCCGTCAGCCGGCCGCCTGTGAGATAGCGCGAGGTGCCTAGCAGCTTGTCCAGATCGTCCAGCGTGTGGAATAGCACGGCCACCGCCTCCTCATAGGCCTCCTGGGTGGTGGCAAAGCCGGATTTATAAACGCCGTTGTTGACCGCGTGATAGATGCGCTCATTGACGGTGTCGATCTTGCTGCGCAAGTCCTCGGGATAAAAATCCAGCGTCGATCCGGTCAGGCCGTCAAAGGCTGAATTGAACATGCGGATGATTTCGGACGACTCGTTGCTGACGATGGTGTTCTGCTCTTTGTCCCAGAGAATCGGCACCGTTGTGCGCCCGGTATAGCCGGGGTCTGCCTTGACGTAGATATGCCAGGCATAGTCTGCGCCGGTCAGCGGATCGGTCTCGGCAAATTCCCAGCCGTTTTCCAGCATCAAAGGTTCGACGGCCGAAAGGGAGACTGCATCTTCAAGGCCCTTCAGCCTGCGGAAGATCATGGTCCTGTGTGCCCAGGGGCAGGCATAGGAGACGAACAGATGATACCGGCCTGGCTCAGCCTTGAACCCGGCCCTTCCGCTGGGGCCTGCAGATCCGTCCGCTGTCACCCAGTTGCGGAATGCAGAGTCTTTGCGCACAAAGCGTCCGCCACTTGATGACGTATCATACCATTGGTCTTTCCAGACACCGTCGACCAGCAATCCCATGAGATGCTCCTTGCGTTTCCTTTGGGAAAATCTTGTGCGTCAGGTGCTGAAATCAATCAATTGAATGCTGTGTTCGGCAAGGGTGAACAATCGGCCGGACCAGAGTGCCGAAAAAAAGCGCTGGACCGGGACCGGCGTGCGTGGTAACCGCTTTGCCTCATCCATGATCTGCCGGGGCACTTGACGCATCCGGCTTAGAAACGAGACTGGGATCAATGACCGCAGGTCTGATGCTCCGACGACGAACCGACCGACGAGAAAGCTCTCGTCTGTTCCGTCGCGGCTGACCTGATCCCGGAGTTCCACCCCTTCCATTCCGGCTCTCGGCAGGCGCGTTTTTCCAAAAAACTGCTTGTCAAGGAATAGCCACATGAAACAGACCACGTGGGTCATCCGGCTCGAAGACGCTGCCGACACCGCCACCATCGATCACCTTCAGGCCGAGGCTTTCGGGCCAGGCCGGTTCGCCCGCACCGCCTTCCGCATCCGCGAAGGCGTGCCGCACCGGGCTGACCTGTCCTTTGTCGGTCTGGTCGGTCAGGACATCGCCGGGTCCATCCGCCTGTCGCCGATCCGGATTGGCGGCCACAAGGGGCTGCTGCTGGGACCTTTGACCGTGTCTCCGGAATTCAAGAACCGGGGAATCGGCAAGGCGCTGATGCGCACTGCCATGGCTGCAGCGGAAACGGCAGGTGACCGGATTATCCTGCTCGTGGGCGATGCACCCTATTACGGCCCGTTCGGCTTCCAGCGGGTTCCCTTCGGCCGCATCACCCTGCCAGGTCCCGTCGATCCGGCCCGGCTTCTGGTCGCACTGCTGAATGGCGCCGAGATGCCCGAAGGGGCGGTGCAGGGCGGGGCATAGACCATCGCGCGTTTCAGCGGAGGTCCTCTCGCTCTGGAGGCGGGCAGGTGTCTTTGGTGTCCTGGGTCTTGGCCTGCGTCAATATGGCGGATGTTGTCTTAAGCCGTTCTCAAGTAGCGCTGCTGAACATGGAGCTTGCCGCAGTCCATCGGATCTTTCTTTTTCTGTCTGCGATCAAGACTGTCAGCGCAAAAGGAGATCCGCACTGGATGTAAAGACACGCGGCACGCTCAACAGGGTCATATAAAACCGTTTGGACACTTGCCATGGATCTCGATTGGGTCGACTTTTTTCCGATCGTTTTTTTTCCGTTCAAGATGATCGTTTTGGGCGTTGGAATGTTCTTCGCCATTAAGTGGCACTACGATCAGGACAAGAAAAAAAGAAACGAGGCCAAGGAGCGGGAGCGCCCGCCCGTTGAAACTGTATGATGCCAAGCGCAATTGGTCATGATGAATTGCGCTTGGCATTTGAGCCTCGTGCCGACTGATCGCACGAGGCTCTCGCCCGTGTATTACGGGCCTCTTCCCCTATCGTCCTTCCCGGTACCAGGTCAGGGACAACATGCCCAGAAGCAGGGCAAGGCCAAGCAGGCCGATCATCAGCGGGTAGCGGTCAACGCCGTTCAGCACGCTGGCTTCTGTCGCTTTCAGTCCAATCCAGCCATTGCCGGAATAACTGGCAGAGGGCGCCAGTGACACGATCCGGGGGATATGCATGTCCCCGCCCACATCCCGCAGCCGCTGGGTGCTGCCACCGGTGGCCTCGCTGATCGGGGCGAGCGCTTCGGTGGTCGACAGGACGTCGGTATATTCCCTTGGATTCTGCGGGCCCACATGAATAAGCGCGCTCAAGGTGCCATCCGATACCGAAAAGAGCCCGGTTTCCCTTGCCGGCAGAGTGCCACGCCACAAGCCCGGCTCTTCCTCGCCCATGGCAATCTGGGTCTGATCGCCGGATGGGGCCGTCACGGTGACCTCACCAATGCTGTCTCCCAGGGTCTGCCGGTCGATCACCAGATCTGATCCGCGCATGGACACATTGAGCGCCTCTTCCTCCAGATCCGGCTCCTGCATCAGCCAATGGGCCAGCCGCCGCAAGAGCGGCACATGGGGCCCACCGCCCTCATAACCGCGCGCCCACAGCCAGACGTGATCGGACAACAGCATGGCAACCCGGCCTTTGCCTTCCCGGTTCAGAACCAGCAGCGGTGTGTCGCCCGGGCCGGACATGAGCTGCTCGCCCGCATCCAGATGGGTGCCGACGGCCCGGAACCAGCGGCTCCAGGCAGGCGGGTCCTGTTTGGACCCGGGCAGGCCACGGGTCACCGGATGCCGCTTGCCGATCTCCGCAAGGGTGGCATGGAAGGGTTCTTCCAGGATGCTGCCGGTCGGGCTCGCCGGCAAAATCGGGGCCAGGGGAGTGCGGTAGAGGCTGCCGGCCTCTGCATAGTCGGGGCCGCCGGCCAGAAGCACCGCACCACCGTCGCGCACATAGCGGGCAATGTTGTCGAAATAGAGCATCGGCAGCACACCGCGACGGACATAGCGGTCGAAGATGATCAGGTCGAATTCATCGATCTTGACCGAGAACAGCTCGCGGGTCGGGAAGGCGATCAGCGACAGCTGGTTGATCGGGGTGCCATCCTGCTTTTCCGGCGGCCGTAAAATGGTGAAATGGACCAAATCAACGGAGGCGTCGGATTTCAGCAGATTGCGCCAGGTGCGCTCGCCCGAATGGGGCGATCCGGAGACGAGCAGAACCCTCAGATTCTCCCGGATGCCGTCAACGGTGACCACAGCCCGGTTGTTGAGTGTGGTCAGTTCCCCGGTCAGCGGTGCGGCTTCGAATTCGAAGATATTATCGCCGCCATGGGAGATTTCGACAGGAATATCGATGGTCTCACCGGTACGGGCCGTGCGCTGGCTGACCACATCGCCATCCCGCTTCACGGTCAGCGTCACCTGATCGCCCGGGCCGGTGCCCCGGCCCTGGTCGATCACGCTCAAACTGACGGTTTGCTCGGACCCGACCAGCCCGAACCGGGGAGCGGTTTCCAAAGCGATCCGGCGGTCGCGCTCCTCCGGTGCTCCGGTGATCACGCCATGAACGGGGGCATCGAAGCCGAGCGCGCCCGCGCTTTGGGGAATGTCATGGATCTGGCCATCCGTGACGATGATGGCGCCACCGACCCGCTCGGGCGGCACGTCCGCCAAACCATTTGTCAGGGTTTGAAAGATCTCCGTACCGTTGCCGGAGCCGGAATTGCGCGATTCCAGAACCCGCAATTCGAACCCGCCAAGTGCGCTGATGCGGCTTTGCAATTCGGCGGCTGCCGCCTCCGTGGTGGCTTCCCGGTCAGCCAGCCGCTGGCTCTGGCTCTTGTCGACCACCAGCGCCACCACGCTGGACAGGGGCTCCCGGTCCTCCCGCTCAATGGCGGGGTTGGCCAGGGCAAACAGCAGCAGCGCCATGGTAAGGGCGCGCAAGGCCCAGCCGCGCAGATTGAGATAGCCTGACAGTCCGGCCAGCAGCAGAGCGGCCACTCCTCCGGCAATCAGGGCCCAAAGGGGCAGGAGAGGATCGAAGGAAAGGGACCAGACCATCAGCGCTCCTATTGGCCCAGCCGTTCCAGCAGGGCGGGAATATGCACCTGATCGGCCTTGTAGTTGCCGGTCAGACTGTACATGACGATGTTGACCCCGGATCGGAAGGCGTAGTCCCGCTGGACCGGGCTGTTGGGCACGGTCGGGTAGAGAAAGTCGCCATCTTCGGTCACGGCCCAGGCGGCGGCAAAATCATTGCCGGTGATCAAGAGCGGACTGACCCCGTCACCTGCCCGCACCGGGCGGTCGCCGCGTGCGGCAACCTCTTCCAGGCTCTCCACCCACAAGGGACTGGTGGCATAGCGTCCGGGGAAGGAATCCAGCAGATAAAAGGACTTGGTCAGGACGTGATCCGGCGGCACAGGCTCAAGCGGGGGCACGTCCAGATCTTCCAGAATCTCTCGGAGTTTCAAAGTGGCCGGAGTCGAGGCAAACCCGCCAGTCGCGGCATTGAGATGGTCGCGGGTGTCGAACAGGATCGTGCCGCCATTGCGCATGAATGTGTCGATGCGGGCGATCGTCTGTGCGTTGGGTTTGTCGGCCGCCGGATCAATTGGCCAATAGAGCAGGGAATAGAAGGCCAGCTCATCGCGGGCAATGTCGATGGCTACCGGCGAGCCGGGCTCCAGCGCCGTGCGTTCGGCCAGGAACCGGGTCAGACCGGCCAGTCCTGCAGCGCTGGCGTCGTCGATTTCCGGATTACCGGTCAGCACATAGGCAAGCCGCGTTTCCAAGGTCGATTGCAGCGCCTGAAGGTCATCGGATGTGGATTGCGCGAATGCCCGGTCCTGGGGCAGGAGCAGCGCCCCGGCCAGGGCCAGGGTGAGAAGCGCCGCCAGACTTGCGGTGCGGCCACGCGGGCTGAGGCGGCTGAGCCCCCCAGCCAGCAGGAAGACGGCAACTGCGTCGGCGATCAGCAGCAGGAATGCGGCGGTGAAGAAGACGGCCCGCAGATCAATCGGGTTGGAGGAGGGGTAGGCGGCGAGGGTTGCCGCCGGTCCGAGGGCCGTGAAATCGATGGGGGCGAGCGTGTCCTGCGACTGCATCAGGTTCAGGGCCCGGAACCCGTCCTCGGTGCCGTAAAGGCCCGGCGGGGTTCTGCGGTTGGCGCTGGCATCGCGGAACACCTCGGCGCTGACCGGTGTCACTTCCACCGGCGGTGCGCCGAAGCGGCCATAGCCGTCAAGCAGGCGCAAGGGGGGCAGCACACTTTTCGCCGGGGTGCTGTCATCCGGGGTCTCGGAGGCGGCAGCCACATTGGAAACGGCTAGAATGCGCCGGAGCATGTTCAGGAACACACCGGACAGCGGCAGGTTCGACCAGGTGGAATCGGCTGTCACATGGAAAAGGATGAGGTTTCCGGCTCCCAGCGGAGCGGCCGTGACCAAAGGGGTGCCGTCCTCCAGCATCGCCCAGGTGCGTTCTGAGAGGGTCGAGGTCGGTTCGGCCAGAACTTGCCGGTTGACGGTCACTTCCTTGGGTACTTTCAACCCGAAAAACGGAGAATCGTCGGGAAAGTCCGCCAGATGCTGGGGCTGCTTCCAGGACAGAGAGCCGCCAAGGGAGCGGTCGCCGGAGCGCAGCTGGACCGGGATCAGATCGTCACTGCCCCCGGCGGTGCGGGGCCCGGCAAAGCGCACCAGGGTGCCACCATTTTGCACCCAATCCCTCAATTCGGCTGCGGTGGTGTCCGGCAGGCGCCCGACATCGGCCAGCACCAGAACCGAAATACCCTGATCGATCAGGGCCGGAACAGCGAGTGCAATGTCGCCATCCTTTGGCTGGCGGATGTCGGAAAAGGGCAGAAGGGCCCGTTCCAGATAATAGACAGGGGACAGAAGGGGCTGGTCCAGATCGCCCGACTGGCCGGAAATCAGCCCGACCGTCCGCCGCCGCCAGCTGTCATCCACCAGCTGCACGGCGCCTGCGGCAGCTTCCCCGGCAATTTCAACCCTTGCAATATCGTTGCGCAATTCGCTTGGCAGCTCAAACCGGGCGGTTGTCTCGGTGCTGCCCGCCTCGAACACGGCCGGAACTTCCCCCAGCACAAGCCCTTTCAGATCAAGTGCGCGCACGCTGGCGGCGGAGCGGACCTGGCCGGGGTGGCGCACCACTTTCACAGACAGGGCATCGGCATCGTTTTGAAGACCCGTCAAGCCCAGAGGCGTATCCAGCCCGGTGAGAACAGTGATGGGTGTGCTGCCTGTGACTGCGGCCAGATCGGTCAGGAAACTGTCCCGTGTCTGCGTGTCGTCGGACAGCCAGACCACTGCACCGGGGGGCGCCGCCTGGGCCGCTTTGCGCAGTCCGAGACTTAATTCGCTGCGCACAGGCGGGAAGGGGCGGGGCTCGAGCGCACGCAATTTCTCAAGCGCAGCTGCAGCGGATTCCGGTGCAAAATTCTGGGAGGGGCCGTCGGCGGTGGCCGCAAAAAGGACCGGCTGGCCTTCCTGTTCCGCTGTGGTCAAAAGATGCTCGGCGGCCGCGACCTGACTGTCCCAGCCCTTTGCGGAGGTCCAGCCATTGTCGATCAGAACCCACAGAACCCCTTTGCCGGTTTCCACCGTATCGGCGGTGCGCCAGATGGGACCGGCCAGGGCGATGATCAAAAGGGCGGCCAGAAGAAGACGCAGAAGGGTCAGCCACCACGGGCTGCGCTGCGGGGTTTCCTCATGCTGGTCGATATCCAGCAGCAGACGGGTGGGCGGAAAGGCCACCTCCCTCGGGCGGGGCGGGGTGAGGCGCAGCAGCCACCAGATCACGGGCAGCAGGGCGAGCGCTGTCAGGATCCAGGGGGCTGTAAAGGTCAGGCCGGCAAACATCAGCTCACATGCCTCCCCTGGTCAGGACATCCTGGGCACCGGACAGTGCACTGTGCAGGACCAGCAGCGGCTCGGAGGCTGGCCGGTCCGTATGGTGCAAGATGAAGGTCCAGCCCGCGCGGCGGGCTATGTCCCGGACTTCGGCCCGGTGGGCTTCCAGGCGGGTTTTGTAGTCCTCGCGCCATTGTTCTGCGCGCCCGGCGGTCAGGCGCAGGCCCCGTTCCGGGTCCGTGAATTCTACCCGTCCGTCAAAGGGAAATGTTTCCTCAATCGGGTCAAGCACTTGAACCAGATGACCGCGGGCGCCGGTGCCTGCCACCCGGGCGACCCAGGCGGCGATATCTTCAAGCGGGTCCAGAAAGTCCGAGATCAGAACGATATCTGCAAACCGGTTGACGGCGGTCGTGTCCGGCAAGGCAATGGGCCGGGACAGGTGGGTCAGGGCATCGGCAACACGCTCGGCGGCCCTGCGGTCGGAGAAGGCTCGGGTCAGGCCTGGCAATCCCACACGTTCCCCGGTCTCGGCCAGCATGTCGGCCAGCGCAAGCATCAAGACGATGGACCGGTCTCTCTTGCTGACCTCGGAAAGCTTTGAGCGGAACACCATGGACGAGGACAGATCCGCCCAGAGCCACACGGTGTGGGCCGCCTCCCATTCGCGCTCGCGCACGTAAAGATGATCGTCCCGGGCCGAACGGCGCCAGTCGATGCGTTTGGCCGGTTCACCCATGTTGAAGGGACGGAACTGCCAGAAGCTTTCCCCTGGCCCCGCCCGGCGGCGACCATGCCAACCGGCAATGATGGAACCCGCCACATGGCTTGCTTCCACCAGCAGATCCGGCAGGGCGTCGGCGACGGACCGGGCCTCGCCGATCACATTTGGCCAGGACGCCTGATCAATGCCAGTCTGTGGGCTGCGGGAAACCATAGACGCGCGCTCCTGCAAAAGACCTTGGGTCAGGCGATTGTCTCTTTGACGCGCTGAATGACGTCTCTCACCGTGTGCCCATCGGCCCGGGCCGCGAATGTCAGCGCCATGCGGTGCTGCAAAATCGGCTCGGCAAGGGCAAGCACATCATCGATGGAAGGGGCAAGCCGCCCATCCACCAGGGCTCGGGCGCGCACGGTCAGCATCAGCGCCTGACTGGCGCGGGGGCCCGGACCCCAGGCAATCAGGCTGGTGACGTCATTTGTTGTGGCCGGGTCTCCTGGCCGGGCGGAGCGCACCAGTTTCAATATCGCTTCAACCACCGATTCTCCGACGGGCATGCGCCGGACCAGCTGCTGATAGTCCATCAGTTCTTCGGCGCGCATGGCGACCTGGGCTTCGGCCTGATCTGCACCGGTGGTCTCCAGCAGAATGCGCCGCTCGGCGTCCAGATCCGGATAATGCACGTCGATCTGCATCAGGAACCTGTCCAGCTGGGCTTCGGGCAGCGGATAGGTGCCTTCCTGCTCCAGCGGGTTCTGGGTGGCCAGCACGTGGAACGGGCGGGGCAGGTCATGGGGGTGGCCCGCAACCGTCACGTGATATTCCTGCATGGCCTGCAGCAGCGCGGACTGGGTACGCGGGCTGGCGCGGTTAATCTCGTCGGCCATGAGCAGCTGGGAAAAGACCGGGCCGGGAATGAAGCGGAACGAGCGGCCGCCCTCGGCGCTCTGCTCCATGACTTCCGCGCCGAGAATGTCTGAGGGCATCAGATCGGGAGTGAACTGGATGCGGCGGGCGTCCAGCCCCAGAACCGTGCCGAGAGTTTCAACCAGCTTGGTCTTTGCAAGTCCGGGCACCCCGACCAGCAGGCCGTGGCCACCTGCCAGAATAGTGACCAGGGTCTGTTCAACCACCGTTTCCTGACCAAAGATGATCCGGGCGATATCCGCCCTGGCATCCTGAATCCGGGCGACGGCGCGTTCCGCGTTTTCCGCAACGGCTGCGAGATCTTCCTCGCTCGGGCTGGAGGGGGAAACAACGCTCATTAATCACCTTTCCCGTCTTGTCCTGGAACCTGTCCGGCCGGTCTGTTTGGGACCTTGTCTGTTTTTGCTACGACTCGTTCAGTCTGACACCATATAAGTCAGTAGATAAGGCGCTATTGTGCGGCATACAGTGGAAAGGTCCAAGATTCTTTCCACGCGTTGGGAAAAAGACCGGGACTGCGCGCAGGACATGCGGGCCCCCGGCACGCAGCTTGAGCCCGGTCTAGGTAGAATTTCGAAGGTTCCGGGCGGTGGAAAAGGACGTTGAAAGTCATGGCCGAGGCACACGCGCCTAGCAAGGACATCATGCCGGAGGGGCTGAAAGCCCTGATCAGCCGGGCCGGGGGCGGGGACAGGAAACCGCCGCCGGTAGAGAAATGGAACCCACCGTTTTGCGGGGATCTGGACATCAGGATTGCCCGTGACGGGACCTGGTTCTATCTGGGCTCGCCCATCGGCCGTCAGGCCCTGGTGAAACTCTTTGCCTCCGTTCTGCGCAGGGATGCGGATGACCGGCATTATCTGGTCACACCGGTCGAAAAGATCGGCATTACGGTTGAGGACGCGCCGTTTCTGGCCGTGGAAATGGCTGTGGCCGGAGAGGGGGAGGCCCAGGAGCTGACGCTTCGGACCAATGTTGGAGACTTGGTGGTCGTCGGCGCGGACCACCCGCTTCGGTTCGAAAAAGAACCGGACAGTGGCGGTTTGAAACCCTATGTTCTCGTCAGAGGCAGGCTGGAGGCGCTGTTCACACGGGCGCTCATGTATCAGCTTGCCGATCTGATCGTGGACCGGTCCGGTCCGGAAGGGACGCAAATGGGCATTTGGAGCAAAGGCAGCTTCTACCCAATTGCGCCTGAGTGTCTGGCATGAGGCCGGTGGGGCGGATCCGGCGGGATGGGTACATATGAATGGGTATGCCTTCATGGGCATGACCTGGTTTGAAGGGCTAAAGGACGTGCGGGCTGAATGACTGTCTCATCTTTCGTCGAGACCGGACATGACCAGGACTGGGTCACCCGGCTCCGGACCCGGCTGGGGGAGATCCAGGCGGACCGAGCTGCGCCGGAGACCGGGGATCATGTGCTCAACCCGGACCTTGGCCCTTACGCAAAATGGGACGGGCCGCCCCGGGACGCTGCCGTTCTGATTGGTCTGGTGCAAAGGGACAGCGGTCCCTGCGTGGTGCTGACCCAGCGGACCGTGCATCTCAGCTCCCATGCGGGGCAGGTCGCGTTTCCAGGCGGAAAGATCGATCCAACGGACAAGGGGCCTGTCGAGGCGGCTCTGCGGGAAGCGGAAGAGGAAATCGGGCTCCCGCCCGCCCAGGTCGAGCCGCTGGGGACTTTGCCACCCTACCTCACCGGGTCCGGCTACCGGGTCGTTCCGGTGGTTGGGGTGGTGCATCAGGTTGCTGACTATCACCCCAATCCGGAAGAGGTGGCCGATGTGTTCGAAGTGCCCTTCCGGTTTTTGATGGATCCGGCCAACCATCTGAAGCAAAGCCGGGAGTGGGAGGGCAAGCCGCGCTATTTTTATGCAATGCCCTTTGGGGAATACCATATCTGGGGTGTCACTGCCGGGATCATCCGGTCCTTTTATGAAACGGTCTATCGCTGATGCTGCGTGTTGCGCTTACTCATCTCATTCTCTTTCTGCTGCCGTTCTTCTGTTACGCCCTGTGGCTCTGGCTCACCAAGCGCAGCGGGCATCCGGAGCGCTGGGCAAAAGGGCCGCTGGCCTGGCTGACCGTCAGCGGTCTTGGGTTGGTGATCGCCGGCTTCGTTGTCATGTCCACGCTGAACCGGGGCCCGGAAGGCACGAATTACCGGCCAACGCAGATGAAAGACGGTGTCTTTGTGCCGGGAGGGTTCGAATAGGCCATGACGGCAGCAGCTCAAGACAGGCTCCGGGCGGCGGACTGGCTTGCAACATCCGGTATTCAGGCTGTCTTTTCCGCCCTGGAGCAAAAGGGTGATGCAGCGCGGGCGGTTGGCGGCGCTGTGCGGAACACCTTGCTGGGCCATCCTGTTCCCGACATCGATATTGCCACAACCGCGCCTCCTGACGAGGTGATGCGGCGCGCGGAAGCGGCTGGGTTGAAGCCGATCGGGACCGGCCTGGATCATGGCACGGTTACGGTCATCAGCGATGGCTATCCTTACGAAGTCACAACCTTGCGCGAGGATGTGGAGACGTTCGGGCGTCAGGCCCGGGTGGTGTTCGGGCGGGACTGGTCCAAGGATGCATGGCGCCGGGACTTCACCATGAATGCCCTTTATGTGGATCGCAGCGGATGCCTGCACGACCCGCTCGGGGGGCTTCAGGATTGCCTGGACGGGCGGGTGCGTTTCATCGGAAATCCGGACGACCGTCTTCGGGAAGACTATTTGAGAATTTTGCGGTTCTTCCGCATTCATGCGGCCTACGGGTCCGGTGACCTGGATCCGGACGGGCTGGGCGCTTGCTTGCGCCAGCGGGACGGCTTGAGGCACCTGTCGGCTGAGCGGATCGGGCATGAGATCCGGCGTCTGTTACAGGCCCCCTTGGCACCCATGGCGGTCCGGTGCATGAATGAGGCGGGTCTTTGGGAGATTGCGACCGGCGGCATAGCGCTTGTGGAAGACTATGCAGCCTTGCGCCGATTGGATGCCATCGCTCCTGAAACCCGCGACCCCGAGCTGGGACTGGTGGTGCTGAGTGGCTTTGTTCATGAGGATCTGGACCGGATTTGTGAGCGGCTCCGGCTTTCCAATGCGCAAGGCAAGCGGATGCAAAGGGCCTGGGCGGCCAAGAAGCAGTATCTTCAATCCGGTGATTTGCCCGGCGCGGCGGCCATGGTTTATCAGTTCGGACGGCAAGCCGGGGTGGATGGGCTGTTGGCTGCCTGGGCGAAAGGCATAGCCGCCAATGTGGCGGACCTGGACACGTTTAAGACGGCCCTTTCCGGGCTCCGGGCGCAGGACGTTCCGGAATTTCCCTTGAAAGGAGCGGATCTCATTGCCCAGGGGCATGCTCCGGGCCCTAAGTTGGGTGCGCTATTGAAAGAGCTTGAGGGCGCATGGCAGGACAGCGGCTTTTCGTTAAGCAAAAGCCATTTGCTGGCAAAATCTCAGATGGAATCTTAGGGCTTTTTTAAGTCATTGATTTCAAGATCGACGAAATTTCCGTTTGGTAAGTTTAGGAATATTTAAATCCCTGTCGTTGGGGAATGTGGATGTGTCGGTAGATGGAAATAGTTCTGATTTCTGACGGTTCGTTGCCGATGGAGTCTCCCTTACGGAAACTCCCGTTTTTCTTTGCTACCCGCCTGGTTGCGATGGACAAAGTGTCCCCGTCCACGGTTGGGTGCGCGAAGGTCGCGATCATCGAACTATCTGGATCAACGGATGCGGGGCTGACCGCTCTCAAAGCGTCTTGGGATTGCATCGCAGCCATTCCCGTCATTTGCATTGCGGCGCCCAAGAACCGCCGGGAAATGATACAGGCCGGGGCGCTGGGGCGCACGGAGCGGATGGACCGTGAAGTCCCGTTTTCCCTGTTGCTGAAACAGGTGAAAGATCTTATCGACGGCGATGTGCTGAAAGCTTTGCCCAAGTGTTGCCCCGAGTGCACGAAAGTGGCCTATATGAAAGGCAGCACGTTTCTGGATTCCTTATGTTTTTCGGCTGTCGAAGGCACCAGGATCTGCACCGAACTGATGAATGAAAGCGCGGAAGAAATGCTGACCGCGCTGAAGACGGATGGCCTGTCTTGCTGGCTGAGCACCGTTGCGACCCACCACAGCGGCACGTATTGCCACTCCCTTCAGGTGGCCGGGCTGGCCGGAATGCTGGCCAAGCACCTGGGTTGGGGTGACGCAGACTGCAAGGAACTCATTGCCGGCGGGCTGGTCCATGATATTGGCAAGACCCGCATTCCCCTGACAATCCTCGACAAGGCAGGCAAGCTCACGCAGCAAGAACGGGACTTGGTCGACAAGCACCCTGCATTTGGTCAGGAAATCCTGAAAACAAGGCCGGAGATTTCGGCCGATATCAAGCGTATGGCGGTCCAGCATCATGAAATGCTGGATGGCTCGGGCTATCCGCGCGGTCTTTCAGGCGATCAGCTCGTGCCCAAAGTCCGGCTTATGACCATCTGCGATATCTATGTTGCCCTGACTGAAGAGCGGTCCTACAAGAAAAGCTTCCCGGCCCGCACGGCTGTTGCCATGCTCAAGGAGATGGGCCCCAAGCTGGATCAGGCTATGGTTGAGAAGCTGGACGAAATGCTGTTCGGACGGGATTTCGGCGCAGTCACCCGGGCGGCACCGGCCGCCTGACCTGTCCCCGCCTTACGGCCACTTCACAACAGGTGGCATGGATGACAGGATCGAGGCGACATTGCCGCCGGTCTTCAGCCCGAAAATCGTGCCCCTGTCATAGAGCAGATTGTATTCCACATAGCGCCCGCGCCGGATCAATTGTTCTTCGCGCTCTCCTTCTGTCCAGGTCTTTTCAAAATTGCGCCGGACCAGCTCAGGATAGATGGACAGGAAGGCTTCCCCGACCGCCTGGGTGAAGGCGAAGTCGGTGTCCCAGTTGCCGCTGTTCAGGTAGTCGTAGAATATTCCGCCTATGCCGCGCGCTTCATTGCGGTGTTTTAGAAAGAAATACTCGTCGCACCATGCTTTGTAGGCTTCGTAATCGGCCACTTCATGGGCATTGCAGGCGGTTTGCATGGCCTTGTGAAAGGCCACCGTGTCCGGATCGTCCTGGGTCCGCCGTGCCTCCAGCACCGGGGTCAGATCCGCACCGCCGCCAAACCACTGGCGGGTGGTGACCACCATGCGCGTGTTCATATGCACGGCCGGTACATGGGGATTGTGCAAATGGGCAATCAGGCTGATGCCGGAGGCCCAGAAGCGCGGGTCTTCGTTGGCGCCGGGGATCTGGCCGCGGAATTCCGGTGAGAATTCACCATGCACGGTGGAAACATGAACCCCGACCTTTTCAAAGACGCGGCCATGCATCATCGACATGACGCCCCCGCCACCCTTGGCACCGCTGCTGTCCGTCCGCTCCCAGGGGGTGCGCTCGAACCGTCCGGCGGGCTGATCTGACATCGGGCCGGACACGGAGGCAATCTCGTCTTCCAGATCCTCAAACGCCTGACAGATCCGGTCGCGCAGACTCTCGAACCAAACGGGTGCGCGCGTCTTTTTGTCCTCGATTTGGTCGGGGATCGGACCCCCGCGGTTTTCCGGGGAAGGGGCGTTCATGGAACTGGCCTCGCTGTTTGGGGTTGATGCGCAGTTGGCAGCCTTCAAGAAGCGCTTTTAGGAAATGTCCCGGTTTGCCGCAAGGCTTCGCCCAGTGCCATGCCGGCCGACACCGCGACATTCAAGGAGCGCATGCCGTCGGCAAGCGGAATGGTCAGCCGGGCATCGGCAAGGTCATGCACATTCCCGGGAGCGCCGGTGCTTTCCCGGCCGAAGAGCAGAATATCGTCAGCCTGAAACCGGAAGCCGGTATAGGGCGAGCTGGACTTGGTTGTCATCAGGATGAGCCTGCCGCGATGGGTGCTGCGCCAGTCCTCAAACGCGTCAAAGGAGATGTGCCGGGTCATGGCTGCCCTTTCCAGATAGTCCATTCCGGCCCGCTTCAGCGCCGTATCCGAGATCGGAAACCCGGCCGGTTCGATCAGATGGACCCGCACGTTGAGACAGGCGGCCAGGCGCAGGATCGTTCCGGTGTTTTGCGGGATATCAGGCTGGTAAAGGGCAATGTCCGGCATGGCGGTCCTCTCGAAAGGGTGGCCCTTTGGCCACAGAAGGGGCTTTGGGAACCCTCAAGACACGTGTGGAGGCAAATTGCGTGAGCCAAGCCGCACGTAAACGCGTAGGATGTGGCGAAGACTCACCTCGCCATTCTTTCCATACCACTCATGGAGACGCTTCGTGTCCCCAATCTTCCGCCTGTTCGAGTCCTGGATCGATCCCTTCAGAGCACCGCCCGCCCGGGATCTGCCCACGGGCGCTCTGGCCTATCTTGTTTATTTCGTTGGTCAGGTCCGCTGGCCATTTGCGCTGTTGCTTGTGGTTGGCGGGGCGATGGCGCTGGTGGAAGTGGCCATTGCCAGCTTCCTCGGCAGCCTGGTCGATCTATTGAAAGACGGGAACCGGGAGGCCTTCTTTGCAACCCATGGCTGGACGCTGCTGTGGATGGCCGTGGTTGTGCTGTTTGTGCGCACGCTTGTCAATGCTCTGGGGGCGCTGATGGAGGAGCAAACCATCGTGCCGAGCTTCTTTCAGCTCGTGCGCTGGCAGGGCCATCAGCGCGTCATGAAACAAAGCCTGAGCTATTTTCATGATGATTTGGCCGGACGGCTGTCCCAGAAGGTGCTGCAATCGGGCCTGGCTGCGGGCGACTTCATGGTCAATCTGCTGCAGGTGGCCTGGTATATCGTGGTCTATGCCCTGTCGACGCTGATCCTTGTGGGCGATCTCGATTGGCGCCTGGGGCTTTTGGTCGGGCTTTGGCTGGGGCTGTTTGCCGTCACTGCCTGGCAGTTTGTGCCCCGGGTCCGCGCGGCAGCAAAATCCTTTTCCCATGCCTATTCCGGTGTCTCCGGCCGTCTGGTCGACACCTATACAAACATTCAGTCGGTCAAGCTGTTCGGATCTGCGCTTGAGGAGAACCGGGCCGCCCGGGGTGCGTTCGAAGCCCTGATTGAAAAGATCCAGGTGTTCACCAGGCTGCTGTCCACCGTGCGCATCACCATGAGCCTCATCAATGGGATCATGATCGTTGCGATTGCCGCCACCGCGCTGTTCGTCTGGCAGGAAGGGGGGATCAGCACGGGCCATGTGGCCTTTGCCCTCAGTCTTGTTCTGCGGCTCAATGTTCTTTTGAACCGTCTGTTCAACCAGCTCAACGGGTTGTTCCGGAACTTCGGGACGCTTCAGGACAGTGTGGAGACCATCGTCAAGCCCATCACCCTGGCAGACAAGCCGCAGGCGCAGGATTTGAGCGTCTCCGGCGGCCGGATTGTGTTCGATCATGTCCGGTTTCACTACGGCCGGGAAGGCGGGGTTCTGGAAGATCTCAATCTGGAGATTGCGCCGGGCGAACGTGTCGGGCTGGTGGGGCCGTCCGGGGCAGGCAAGACCACGCTGGTCAGTCTGCTGTTGCGCTTTTACGACGTGGAGGCGGGCGGCATCCGTCTGGATGGCCAGGATCTGCGCGATGTCAGCCAGGAAACCCTGCGCCGGTCCATCGGCATGGTGACCCAGGATACGTCTCTGCTGCACCGGTCCATCCGTGAGAACATTCTCTATGGCCGTCCGGATGCCGGGGAAGAGGCTTTGATCGAGGCCGCGCGCAAATCCCATTCCTTTGACTTCATTCAGACCCTGGAGGACCGCAAGGGCCGCAAGGGCTTTGACGCCTATGTGGGCGAAAGAGGGGTCAAGCTTTCAGGCGGGCAGCGTCAGCGTATTGCCATCGCAAGGGTGCTTTTGAAAGACGCGCCGATCCTGGTGCTCGATGAGGCGACCTCAGCGCTCGATTCAGAAGTGGAGGCCGCGATTCAGGAGAACCTTGAAGGGCTGATGTCCGGCAAGACCGTGATTGCCATTGCCCACCGCCTGTCGACCATCGCGGCCATGGACCGTCTCGTGGTGATGGACAAGGGCCGCATCGTGCAGCAAGGCGCCCATGCGGATCTTCTGACAGAAACGGACGGGCTTTATGCCCAGCTCTGGCACAGGCAGTCCGGCGGGTTCCTCAAGACCGCAGCTCTCGCCGGTTGAGTGTTAAACACCGCACGCAGCGCTGTCTTTGCTGATCCGGGGCAAGAGCGCAAGCGTATCAGGTCTGTCAGTCAGTTGAGGATCTCATGATACAATATTCCACCGCCTATGTCGCAACCGCGATTGTTTTTCTTGCGGTTGACTATGTTTGGTTGTCACAGGTGGCAACCCGGTTCTATTTCGACCGGATCGGGCATCTTCTGATGGACAAACCCAACATGGCGGCCGCAGGGGCCTTTTATATTATCTACGTGGTCGGCATCGTCGTTTTTGCTGTTGCACCGGCCCTCAGGTCGGAAAGTGTTGTGACCGCTGTGCTCTACGGTGCGATGTTCGGGTTTTTCACCTATGCCACCTACGATGTCACCAATTACGCAACGCTGAGAAACTGGCCGGTGATCGTGGCCATTGTCGATGTGGGCTGGGGCACAGCCCTGTCGGCATTCTCCGCAGGCATGGGGTATACGCTCACCCGTCTTGTGTCCTGAGAACGGATTAGGGTAGGTGCAAGCCTCTGCAAACGAAGGGGAAGGTTGTATTTCAGGTTGCGTGAATTTGCGTAGAAGCTTGGAATACAATCTTAAATTTAAATTCTGTCCCGATGCAGTTACAGATTTTTTACGGGCTTGAAGGTATCCTTAACGGCGTAAGGGCTCTGTTGACGTTTGTCCAGGGCACGGGAGTTTGGGAATCGCTTCGGGGTTGCGTAGTGACACTTTCGATCAAGGGCCGTTTTGTTGCCATGGTACTGATGGCCTCTGCCATCATGATGGCGGGGACAGCATTTGCCTTTTATTCGTTCCGGCAGGCCTTGCTGGAAAAAATCGGCACCGACGCGGGCGCGCAGGCGTTTTTAAGCGGCAACATCGCGGGCAATATCGATCAGCTGATCTTCGACCAGATGATCTCCATCGGTCTGACGGTGTCTCCCGTGGGCGTCGCCTTTCTGGGAATGGCTCTCGTTCTTGCCATAGGCATTGCACGGCCTCTGGCCCGGCTTCAGGACGGTCTCGACCAGCTGTCTGAAGGAAGCCTTGAGATTGAAATCAAGGGCAATGAACGGGGAGACGAGATCGGGGAGATTGCCCGCTCGGTGACAGCCTTCCGGGAAAACCTTGCGCATCGGGCGTCCGAGCAGGCGCGTCAGGAACTGGCCCATCAGGAAGCCTTGAGTGAAGAGCGCAAGGCCTTGATGCAGGACGTGGCTGACGACTTTGAAAAGTCAGTGATCGGTGTTGTATCCGCCCTGACAGAAGCAGCGGGCAGCGTGGAACGCAATTCCGGCCAGCTCAATGAGGCGGTTGGCTCGTCCCTGCATGCGGTGAGTGAAGTTCACCAGGCAACTGAAAACGCCAATGAATCCGTTGAAACAGTGACCGCCTCTGCGGAGCAGCTGACCGGATCGCTGATCCGGGTGCGCGAGGATGTTGATGAGGCCACCGAAATTGCCCGCGTGGCCGTGGAAGAGGCCCGCAAAACGGATGAGATCGTTGGCCAGCTGTCGGAGACCGGCCGGGCCATCGGCGAAATTGTTGAACTGATCAGCCAGATTGCCAGCCAGACCAATCTTCTGGCCCTGAATGCCACCATCGAGGCGGCCAGGGCCGGAGAGGCCGGGCGCGGCTTTGCGGTTGTGGCCAATGAAGTCAAGGCGCTCGCGGAACAGACCACCAAGGCAACCGATGACATTTCCGCGCAGGTGGCATCGGTGCAAAATGTTGCCGAATTGTCCGAAGTGGCGATCCGCTCCATTGCCGAAACCATCGGTAAGGTGAGCGAGATTTCTTCGAAGATCCGGGACCGGGTGGAAGAGCAGACGAGCGCAACGCAGGAAATCAGCCACAGCGCCAATGCCGCCCATGCCAGTTCCAGCCAGGTTGCCAGCAATGTCGGTACGTTAAGCGAGGTCATGGAGACCAGCCGCTCGGCGACCGACGAAATGCTCGGGGCCTCCGCCGAACTCGGCAGCCTGTCCAATTCTCTCCAATCCCAGGTCCGCCAATTCCTGCAAAGTGTCCGTGCAGCCTGACAGCACGGGTCAGGGACTGTTCTATGGAAACGAAACGCATTCAGGGGCTCTTCGGGCCCCTGTTTTGCATTCGCGCTGGCCAGGCAAGGGCGCTTTCTTTCGTCACCTCTTGATGGACTTGCCGCTGCTGCAAACCTCAACAACCTGGACCCTATTCGACCGTGACATGAGAGCCTTCGGCGAGGAGCGTGCCGCAGGTCTAGGCCGGTCTACCCGCCTTTCCTTGCCGGCGAACCGGAAAAAACCATCCGGTAGGGTCTTGTTTGGTGACGGTGGTATCAGGGTTGCCGCGTTCATATGGGCTCGTACCTTGGTCCGCTGAACGTTTTGAAACGTCTTTGTCTTTGATGTCGTCCGGCTTGGCGCTTCAAGGAAAGCTTTTTCGATCTCATTGTTTCAGGTTGGGCGAAAATACAGTTTTATGACCCCATACCTTAAAGTTATATTCTGATAAATACGTTGCAATTCTAACGGTAATTGGTTTTCCTAATCTCAGTTTTATTGTTTATTTAACGTCTGCTGCTACCATGTCTATGGGTGGACGCTTTATTGACGAAGAAGCATGCAAGATTTTTCTTATAATTGGCCTTGGTTGCCTTTTTTCCTTGCCTTTGTGGTGGGAGGAATACTCTTCTGCTGCGGAGTTCTTGTTGGGCATTTTCGTAAGGGAAGTGCCGAGAGGCGGGCAAAGGCTGCTTCAAGGGATGATGCGGCTATTCTGAAAACGGTTGTTGAACATGTGCATGAAGGTCTGATCATGCAGGACATCTGCGGCCGGATACAGTGGTCCAATCCGGCCTACAGCCGGATTACAGGCTATTCAGCTGAGGAGTTGCTTGGGCGGCGCCCGCAGGAATTGCTGCTGCCTCCAGACAGGCAGCTTGATCCTGAAGAACTCAAAAATTTCCGCTACGATCTCAGGACATTCGAGCCCGGCTTCAAGGAGCTGATCCTGAACCGCCGGAAGAATGGCGAATATTTCTGGAACCAGCTGACCTTCGCGCAGGTTGCCGGGGATACGCCGGAAACCACCCGGATGATTCTGATCTGCCAGGATGTGACCCAGGAGGTGGGCCGGGTGTCCGAGCTGGAGGAGGCGCGCAAGCGGCTCAAGCATCAGGCCGAACATGATGACCTGACCGGACTGGCGAGCCGGGCGAAGATAAAAGAGGTTCTTCAGGCCCGTCTTGCGGCAGCGGCGGACACGGGTGGGAATGTCGGCGTTATTCTCTTTGACATGGACAATTTCAAGGATGTGAATGACGGGCATGGCCACAGCACGGGGGATGCCGTGCTCTGCCATGTCGCAGGCATCCTGCAGTCGGTTGTCGGTGACAAGGGACTGGTGGCGCGTATTGGCGGGGATGAGTTTCTCGTTACGGTCTCACAGCCCGAAGGTTCTAAGGAGATGGAAGAGCTTGGCCACGAGATCCTGACAAAGCTTCACGAACCGGCTCTGATTGATACCCACAAAATCCGGGTGGCTGGCAGTATGGGGCTCGTTCTGGCCGCGGCGGCCAAGATCGGCGTGACGGAACTCATCAACCGGGCTGACATGGCGCTTTATGCGGCCAAACGGGCAGGGCGGGGCCGGTTTGCCTGGTATACGGATGCCCTTGGGGCCGCGCACCGGCACCGGCGCATGAGCATGGGCGCAGCTGGATCAGGATCTGGAGACAGGTAGTCTCTCGCTCCTCATGGAGCCGTATTTCGGGCTTGATGAACAGCGTGTCACAGGCTTTGAAGTGTTCGCGCACTGGCTGCACCCCTCGGAGGGGCTTGTGGACCCGGTCCGCTTTCTGTCCCTTGAAGAGGACTTCAAACGGGTTGCCCAGATTGAAGCTTTTGCGCTGGAGCAGGGCTTGCAGGCGGTCAAGCGCTTGCGGGATGCAGTTGGCCAGTCACTTGCCATGTCCGTCAATCTGAGTGAAGCCTCTCTGGTGGCGGCAGGGTTCAAGGATCGTTTGCGCAGGCTGTGTGACGAGGTTCAAATTGCGCTTCACGATCTTACGATTGATCTGGAGCAGCAGCTCATCCGCTTTGATGAAGACGGGCGGATGCTGGAAGCGATTGACAGTCTGGAAGACCTTGGCTGCCGGATTGCCCTGGACGGGGTTGGCAGCGGCCAGGGCGGCGGGGCCGGGCAGATCGTCCGGATCCGGGCCAGCAGTCTGAAAATCAGCTCCTGGTTGACCGAAGATCTGGAAACACAGGTCAAGAAACAATATCTCGCCCGCTCTATCATAGATGTTGCAGAGAAGTTCGGTTTGAAAGTGGCAGCGGTTGGTGTCGATCGAAAAGAGCAGCTTGAGATCCTCAAAGACCTGGGCTGCGCTTTTGTTCAGGGTGGGATCATCTCAGGCCGCGTATCGCCACGGGAAGCAGAAATTTTCCTCCAGGCCCGCGCAGGGCAGGAACTACGGCTCTAAGCGCGGATTCCAAATGGGGGTGTGTGGCGACAGGGCAACAGTTGTGATTTTCATGTCCGGCCTCCTCACGTTGCCTCTTTTCAAGCAAGTCAAAAGCGGTTACCAACACCGCAGTCTGGTGTTTCACCTAGACAGACTTTGTCCCAGCGGCCGCCCGGTCGCGCAACCAGGAGGGGTTTAGATGACAGATCACAGCACGATCCATATCATGTCTGCCCGTCCAGGTGTCCTGATGGGCTCTCACCTGCAGCGCTGAGCGCAGGTCCATTTCTGACTTTCCCATAGCCTTGCGGTGACCGGCTCAAGCCGTTCGTCTCAGCTGCACGCGCAATGACGCGTGTCCGCCGTCACCAGTGATTCAGTTCCCGTTTCGGAGTCATTGCGATGTTTCCGTGTTCTTCGCAGGACCTGTCTGTGCTCGCAGACCGTCAGGATATCGAGGTGCCACCGGCCCCTCAACAGGACAGGACCTTTCCTGCCCGTCTTCGGCGTTCTGCCACAGTCGTGGCCGTTTTTTCAGGCGTGACCTTTCTGATGGCCGCCCTTCTTTTTGTGCCTGTTCTGGCGTTCAATCTCAGCCGGATCGAGGCCCTGGACATTGCCGGGACGCAGGTTCCGGCTGCCGAATTTGTCCGCCAGATTGGCGCTCTCTTCTGGGGCTCGTCTATTGTCGCGCTTGCCTTTACAAGTTTCATTGCCGGCGCCCGCTACATGGCTGCCGGCCCCACAATCCGTCCGAGGCCGTCTTCCGATAGCAAGCAGGATGTCCTCCTGCATCTGGCTATGTTGCGCTTGATCGGCTCTGAGAGGTAGTCATGTTTGATCGTTTCGAAAAGCTCGTTGATCCTTTTGAAAAGACAGAGCTTGACGTTCCGCCCAAAGGGTTCTGGGCTTTCTGCTGGTACTATACCAAACCGGTCTGGCCCATCCTGGCCTGTGTGTCGCTGTTTGGCACGCTGGTTGCCCTCGCAGAGGTCTATATCTTCACCTTCTTGGGCGATCTGGTCACCTGGCTGGAAAAGTCGGACCCGGCTACGTTCCTGAATGAGAACTGGGCCACGCTGCTGTTCATGCTGGTTGTGCTGCTGGTGCTAAGGCCTGGGCTGGAAGTGGTTTGGCAGCTGTTTTTCCACCAGGGTCTGATGGGCAATTATCCCATGTCCATCCGCTGGCGGGTGCATCGTTATCTGCTGCGCCAAAGCGTTTCCTTCTATCAGAACGACTTTGCGGGGCGGATTGCGACCAAGCTGATGCAGACGGCGCTCGGCGTGCGCGAGGTGATTTCGCGCATTGCCGATATTCTGGTCTATGTGGCCGTCTATTTCGTTGCGGCGGTCTTTGTGGTGGCCGATGCCAATTTGTGGCTGGGCCTGCCGTTCCTGGTCTGGATTGCGGCCTATCTGCTGACCATCCGCTTCTTCATTCCGAAGCTGCGGGATGTCTCCAAGGCGCAGGCCGATGCCCGTTCCTTGATGACCGGTCACGTTGTGGATGCCTATACCAACATCACAACGGTGAAGCTGTTTTCCCATGCGGACCGTGAAGAGGCCTATGCCAGAGGCTCGATGATGGGGTTTCTGAAGACCGTTTTTCTTCAGATGCGTCTGGTGACGGGGCTGAACATCGTGCTGGTGTTCATCAACATGCTTTTGCTGACTGCGATCGGCACGCTCGCCGTGATGTTGTGGCAGACCGGTACGGTCTCGATTGGAGATGTCACCATCGCGGTCGCCTTTGTTCTGAGGCTTCAGGGCATGTCTCACTGGATCTTATGGGAACTTGCCGGCCTGTTTGAAAATATCGGCACGGTTCAGGATGGCATCACCACCATTTCCCGCGAACGGGAAGTGATGGACGTTCCGGGGGCTAAGCCCCTTGTGGTCGACAAAGGCGAAATCCGCTTCGACAAGATCCACTTCCACTATGGCAAGAAAGCTGGAGTGCTGGAAGATCTCAGCCTCACCATCCAGCCGGGGGAAAAGATCGGCTTGATCGGCCGCTCCGGGGCGGGCAAGTCCACGCTCGTCAATCTGCTCCTGCGCTTTTACGACCTGGAAGGCGGCAAGGTTACGATTGACGGCCAGGACATTTCCAGAGTGCAGCAGGATGACATCCGGGCCAATGTTGGTGTGGTCACCCAGGACACGTCGCTTCTGCACCGCTCGATCTTTGAAAACGTCGCCTATGGCAAACCGGATGCGACGCGCGAGGAGGTGGCAGCCGCCCTTGAAAAGGCCCATGCGCATACCTTCGTGGATGGTCTGACCGACATGGAAGGGCGCAAGGGGCTGGACGCCCATGTCGGGGAACGCGGGGTTAAACTCTCCGGCGGACAGCGCCAGCGCATTGCCATTGCCCGTGTCCTTTTGAAGGATGCGCCGATCCTGGCGCTGGACGAGGCGACGTCTGCGCTCGATTCGGAAGTGGAGATCGCGATCCAGGAAAGCCTGTTCGACCTGATGAAAGGCAAGACCGTGATTGCGATTGCCCATCGCCTGTCGACCATTGCGGCCATGGACCGGCTGATCGTCATGGACAAGGGCCGAATCATCGAGGAAGGCACCCATCAGGAGTTGCTGGAGCAGAGCGGTCTTTATGCCCAGCTCTGGCAGCATCAGTCCGGCGGGTTTCTAGCGCCCGTCCAGGCGGCCTGAGGGCTCGTTGAAAAGATCGGCTGAGAGATGCTCACCCGCATGCGGGTGAGCATCGAGCGCGCCAGAATATGCCATGATTAGAATGGCTTCACCCGGTTGGCCAACGCTTTGAAAATGTTGACGTCTGCCCGTGACGGGCAAAGTCGGCCGGCTGCCGTCGACCCGGAGAATTCCCTCAAGGATGCAAGGCGGGACTACGTCCTTTTCCGGTCTTGCATCTCCTTTCAAAACTGGTCCAAAAATGCCGCAGGGCGTTTGTTCCACCTGCGACATATGTATACCCTTGCGTCAGTTTATCTGGACAAGCGTTTCGAAGGGTGCACAATCGCCTCCGCTTGTATGGTGCGGAAACTTGCCGCACCCGGCAACCGTTGAGCCCGCAGTCATTCCGGCTATCCTTTGGAAGGAGCGAAGGACCGGATATGAGGCGGGCTTTCGGCACAGGTAAAATGGAGAGGGGACGCGACCTTGGAACATAACACGGATGCGGTAGAACCGAACCGCCGTGATTTTCTCTATATCGCGACTGGGGCAATGGGCGTGGTTGGTGCAGGGGCACTGGCTTGGCCCTTTATCGATCAGATGAACCCGGATGCATCGGCGCTGGCACTGGCTTCGATTGAGGTGGATGTGTCTGCTGTTGAAGAAGGGCAGTCAATTACGGTCAAATGGCGCGGAAAACCGGTCTTTATCCGCAATCGGACCGAAACGGAAATTACAGAGGCCAAAGAGGTGCCGCTGGCCGATCTGCCGGACAAGCTGGCCCGGAACTCCAATCTGCCGCCCGATGCCGAGGCAACGGACCCGAACCGGGGTGTGAAAGACAAGGAAAACTGGCTCGTTCAGGTGGGCATCTGCACCCATCTTGGCTGCGTTCCCATTGGCGATTCCGGCGATTTCGGTGGCTGGTTCTGTCCCTGCCACGGGTCCCACTATGACACTGCCGGCCGCATCCGTAAGGGCCCGGCTCCCGAAAATCTGCTGATTCCGCCGCTCGAGTTCGTCAGCGACTCGACGATCAAGATCGGTTAACGGCACATCTTTCCAGGAGACAGTCATGGCTGGACATTCAAACTACGTCCCGCAGAGCGCTGCAGCCAAGTGGCTTGAAAGCCGCCTGCCGGTCATTTCGCTCGTGCGTGGATCCTTTGTGGACTTCCCGACCCCGAAAAACCTGAACTACTGGTGGACCTTCGGGGGCATTCTTTTCTTCGTGCTGATCGCCCAGATCCTCACCGGCATCGTGCTGGTAATGCACTATACACCCAGCACGGAAGCCGCTTTCAGCAGCGTCGAACACATCATGCGCGATGTGAATTTCGGCTGGATGCTGCGCTACCTGCATGCCAACGGCGCGTCGATGTTCTTCATCGCCGTCTATATTCACATTTTCCGGGGGCTTTACTACGGCTCCTACAAGGCCCCGCGGGAAATCTCGTGGATACTGGGTGTGATCATCTTCCTGATCATGATGGGCACCGCCTTCATGGGCTACGTGCTGCCCTGGGGTCAGATGTCCTTCTGGGGCGCGACCGTGATCACCAACCTGTTCTCGGCCATCCCGCTTGTCGGTGAAGCCATCAAGACCTGGCTCTGGGGCGGGTTCGCGGTCGACAATCCGACGCTGAACCGGTTCTTCTCCCTGCACTATCTGCTGCCATTCATGATATTCGGCGTGGTGATCCTGCATGTGTGGGCGTTCCACACAACGGGCAACAACAATCCGACCGGGGTGCAGCCGAAGACCAAACAGGACACGCTGCCGTTCCACCCCTATTACACGATCAAGGATCTGTTCGCGATTATCGTGTTCATGATCTTCTTCTCGTGGTTCGCCTTCTATTTGCCGAACTATCTTGGCCATGCGGACAATTATATCGAAGCAAACCCGCTGGTGACGCCATCCCATATCGTGCCGGAATGGTACTTCCTGCCCTTCTACGCGATCCTGCGGGCGGTGCCCGACAAGCTGGGCGGTGTTGTGTTGATGTTCGGCGCCATTGCGATCCTGTTTGTGCTGCCCTGGCTCGACACGTCCAAGGTCCGTTCCGGGACTTACCGGCCGCTGTTCAAGCAGTTCTTCTGGATCTTTGCAGCCAATTGTGTGGCGTTGGGCTATCTCGGTGCGATGCCGGCGGAAGGCTGGTATGTGATCTTCTCCCGGATCTTCACCGCCTATTATTTCGCCCACTTCCTGATCATCCTGCCGATGCTCGGTTTCCTTGAGAAGCCGCGGCCGCTCCCGGCGTCGATTTCAGAAGCGGTGTTGAAGGGCGGCTCCGGCACCCCAGCCGGTGCGCCCGCCGCACCGGAAACGAAGTAACGCGAACCGGATCAGGAGTTAATTGAGACATGAGCACCATGATCAAAATGGTTCGTTCCCTTGCAGCTGTTGCCGCTCTTGCTATCGCGTCCCCGGCCCTGGCTGCTGGCGGAAAGGTTGAGATCGACTATCAGAGATGGTCTTTTTCAGGCCCCTTCGGTTTCTATGACCGGGGGCAGTTGCAACGCGGCTTCAAGATCTACCGCGAGAATTGTTCAGCCTGTCACGGGCTGAAATTCGTTGCCTTCCGCAATCTGGCGCAAGAGGGCGGGCCGGGGTTCACGGAAGACCAGGCCAAGGCGATTGCGGCGGAATACACCGTGATCGACGGACCGGATGACTACGGCGACATGTTTGAGCGTCCTGCCATTCTGGCCGACCGCTTTCCGTCGCCGTTTCCGAACGAGCAGGCGGCGCGTGCTGCCAATAACGGCGCCTATCCGCCGGACTTCTCCCTGCTGGCAAAAGCGCGTGCGGCCCAGCGCGGGTTCCCGGGCTTTGTGTTCGACATCTTCACCCAGTATCAGGAGAACGGGCCGGATTATATCTACTCGCTGATGACGGGCTATGTGGACCCGCCGGAAGGCGTTGAAGTGCCCGACGGGCAGTACTACAACCACTCCTTCCTGGCCGGTCATTTCATTTCCATGGCTCCGCCGCTTTATGATGAGGCGGTGGAATATACCGACGGCACGCCCATGACGGTGGACCAGTACGCCAAGGATGTGGCCGCGTTCATGATGTGGGCGGCAGAACCCCATCTGGAGCAGCGCAAGAAGATCGGCTTCCGGGTGATGGTGTTCCTGATTGTCTTTGCCGGGCTCTTGTATTTCACCAAGAAACAGCTTTGGCGCAACGTGGCGCATTAAGGCTGGCAGGACCCAGGAGCTTCAGAAAGGCGGGCAGAGAGCCCGCCTTTTTTCGTTTTTGCCCTGTTCAACGGCGGAGCCGCTTGATACTCAGCGAGCCGGATGGGTTTCTCGCAGGAGATGAAGAATGGCTGACGCAGTGCTTGGCATTATCGGTGGGTCCGGCATTTACGATCTGCCCGGACTGGAACAGTCCGAATGGGTTGAAGTGAAAAGCCCCTGGGGCACGCCGTCCGACCATGTGCGGATCGGCCAGATTGACGGGTTGAAGGTCGTCTTCCTGCCCCGCCACGGCCGGGGTCATGTCTATTCCCCAACGACAATCAATTACCGCGCCAATATTGACGTGATGAAGCGCTGCGGTGTCACCGACCTTTTGTCCGTGTCCGCCTGCGGGTCCTTGAAAGAAGAGCACGCGCCGGGCACCTTTGTGCTGGTGGACCAGTTCATTGACCGCACCATTGCCCGGGAGAAGAGCTTCTTCGGTACGGGCTGTGTGGCCCATGTCTCCATGGCCGTGCCGGTCAGCCCGAAACTGGTGGACGCTGTTGCGGCGGCTGCAGAGGCCGAAGGCCTGGCCTGTTCCAAAGGCGGCACCTATCTGGCGATGGAAGGCCCGCAATTCTCTTCGCTTGCCGAAAGCCAGCTCTACCGGTCCTGGGGCTGTGACGTGATCGGCATGACCAACATGCCCGAAGCCAAGCTCGCCCGGGAGGCGGAGATCTGTTACGCCACCGTCGCCATGGTGACCGACTATGACAGCTGGCATCCGGATCATGGGGAAGTGGATATCCAGGCCATCATCAAGGTGCTGCATGACAACGCTGAAAATGCGCAGCGGCTGGTGGGCCGGGTGGCGCGGGATCTGCCCAGAGAGCATCAGGCCTGCCCGGCCGGATCTGACACCGCTCTGGAATATGCTCTGATGACGGCGCCGGATAAACGGGACCCGGAGCTGGTGGCCAAGCTGGATGCGGTGGCCGGACGGGTGCTGACCAAGACCTCCTGACCGGAACCGCCCCGGCCGTTCTGATCCATCAAAACCCGGCTGAAATCGCTTCGACCGGGCGCGCAAACTTGATATAAGCGTCCGTTGGGGCATGTGCCGAACCGAACAGTTTGAAGAAAGACGTCTCGATGAGTGACCAGACAATCCAGGATGAATTGATCAATGCGATCCGCACGATCAAGGACTATCCCAAAGAGGGTATTCTGTTCCGGGATATCACCACGCTGCTCGGCAATGCGCGGGCTTTCCGCCGGGCGGTCGATGCGCTTGTGCAGCCCTGGGCGGGCTCCAAGGTCGACCAGATTGCCGGGATCGAGGCGCGGGGCTTCATTCTGGGCGGGGCGGTGGCCCATCAGCTTTCGGCCGGGTTCGTGCCCATCCGCAAGAAGGGCAAGCTGCCCCATGAGACCGTGCGGATTGCCTATTCCTTGGAATATGGTCTGGACGAAATGGAAATGCACAAGGATGCGATCAAGCCGGGCGACCGGGTGATCCTGGTGGATGATCTGATTGCGACTGGCGGCACGGCGGAAGCGGCCTGCAAGCTGCTCAAATCCATGGGCGCGAATATCGAGGCGGCCTGCTTCATTGTTGACTTGCCGGATCTTGGCGGGCGCAAGAAGCTGGAAGAGCTGAATGTGCCGGTGCGCACCCTGGTGGAATTTCCGGGGCACTGAGCGTTTATGAACGGCGGCGACCAGAGCGGGGAGAGCCCCCCAAGGTTTTCCAGCCGGTTCCAGCAGGACTTTGAAACCCTTTTAAAATGGCGGCGCGATGTGCGCCGGTTCCGCAGCGAGCCGCTGGCGGAGGGCAAACTGCAGCATCTGCTGCAGCTGGCCGATCTGGCTCCATCTGTTGGCAACAGCCAGCCCTGGCGGATCGTGATGGTCGACAGTCATGACACGCGCAAACGGATCACGGCCCAGTTCGAAGCGGAAAATCAGAAAGCGGCAGACGCCTATGAACCGGAAAGAGCCCGGCATTACCGGGCGCTGAAACTGGCCGGTCTGAAAGACGCTCCGGTGCATCTGGCGGTTTTCTGTGAGGAGCAGCCGGAGCAGGGCAGTGGCCTTGGCCGGGCGACCATGCCCGAGACGCTGGCCTATTCCACGGTGAGTATGATCCATACCTTCTGGCTGGCAGCGCGGGCTGAAGGGATCGGGGTTGGCTGGGTGTCGATCCTGGATCCGGTCGAAGTTCGTGAAATCCTGCAGGTTGACGGCAGCTGGCGGCTCGTGGCTTATCTATGCGTTGGCTATCCGGAAGAAGATCATGTGGATCCGGAGCTGGAACGGGCAGGCTGGCAGGCGCGCAGCCCCCTGAAAACCCGGTTGTTTCACCGCTAGGAGCAAACCATGCCCGCGATCATTCGTGCAACGGAAGACAAGGATCATGCTGACGTCTATCAGCTGTTGCGGGAGCGTTGGGCGGGCCCGGAAATGCTGCTGGATGGCGAGCTGATTGACGCCTCGCGCCTGCCGGGCTACGTCGCTTTTGATGGCGAGGTGCTTGTCGGGCTGGTGACCCTGATTCAGCGGGACGGGGAATGGGAAATCCTCACGCTCGATTCCCTCAACCGCTGGGGCGGCGTTGGCAGCCAGCTTCTGGACGCGGTTGTGAGCGAGGCCCGCTCAAAAGGCGTGCCCCGTCTGACGGTCCGGACCTCCAACGACAATCTCGACGCTTTCCGCTTCTACCAGCGCCGGGGCTTCCGCATGGAGCGGGTCGCACAAGGTGTGATTGATGCGGAGCGGGAGAAAAGGCCGGAAATTCCCCTGCGCGGCGATTACGGCATTGAGATCCGCGACGAAGTTCTGTTTGCGAGGGCGCTTTGAGATGCTTTCGTCGCGTTGCCATCTGGCTTGACAGCGCGCTACGCTGCGTCCGGCCGCCGCTCCACAAACACAGTCGCCTTGAAGGAAAACACCAGAACACCGTCCTGATTGCGGGCGGTCATGTCTGCGTGGACAAGGCCCCAGTCCGGCCGGCTGCGGCTTTCGGTCTTGCCGGTCACCGTGCGCCAATAGGTGAGCGTGTCTCCGGCGAAGACCGGCTTGAGCCATTTCAGGTCTTCAAAGCCGGGAGAGGGGCCGATCCTCGCGGCCGGTTTGCCCGCAGCTTCCGCCTCAGTCCGAAGAGCCGCCGTCTTGGCCACCTGCAGCTTCATGAAGATCGATGCCGTGTGCCAGCCGGAGGCGCAGAGCCGTCCGAAATGGGTTTGCGCAGCGGCGTCTTCGCTCAGATGAAAGGGCTGGGGATCATATTTTTCGGCAAAGCGGATGATCTCCTCTGCCGTGAAGGTGTAACTGCCAAGCTCAGTGACCTGCCCGGCGGCGATGTCGTTGAAAAACTCAATCATGCGCCGGGCTCCCGCCGTTCAAAGAGAACCGGGTTCTCCCATTCAATCACCTCAGCGCCGTTTTGATTGGCGGCCGATACGCGCAGGAAAACCAGGCCGAGATCCGGTTTGGAGCGCAGCAGCTTGGTGCCGGTGATCTCCACGCGGGCTGACAGCGTGTCACCGGGGAAAACCGGCTGACGCCATTTCAGGCTGGTAATGCCGGGCGAGCCTCTTCCCGTGCTCTTGTTGAACAGGTTGACCGCCAGAAGGCGCATGATCAGGCTGCCGGTATGCCAGCCGGAGGCGGCAAGACCGCCCAGCAGCGAGGCCTTGCCGGCCTCTTCGTCCAGGTGAAAGGGCTGGGGATCGAACTCTGAAGCAAAGGTAATGACATCGTCCCGGCTCACCTCGATGGATCCAAGATCAAACGACTGCCCGGCAGCGAAGTCTTCAAAATGGGTGGGTGTGGTCATGAAAAGAAAGAGGCTCCCGGCAAAGCCGCCGCCAGGGAGAGGATCGGGAGGCGGCAGCTTGCTGCTGTGAAAAGGTTCTGCAGGGGGACGTAGCACGGGAAAAATAGGGTGGCCAGAGCCTGGCCTCCGGCCATCTGGACAAGAGGGGGCAGGGCGTCACATAGGAGCGCCAGTTGTGGTTTTCCTTGAACCCCAGGACCTCGCGTATCTTGCGGTTGGAAAAGAGGGCTTCCTGCTCGCCCGGTTCCGTGATGAGTTGCTCAACGGTGAGATATTCTACAACCTACCGGAGGCACAAATCCTGATCGAACAATAGCGCGTCCACTACACACTCTCAGACCGCATAGCGCTCCGGGCTACCGCCCGCCTGCGCCGGAAAGCATCGTTCCGATGGACCGGAGACCCACGATGCACTAACGATTAAACTGGACCACTTGATGGTGCCCCGCCATCACCTCTTGAGCAAAGCTTTCGACGCGCTTGAAATTTTGGAAGCGAAGAACTCTGCGAGCCGTTGAGCTAGAGAGAACAAATAACTGATGTTGAAGACTGTTTCTTGTCCAGTATCTCATTCTGAGCCTGTCAGAATGAGTGGTGGCATGTTGTGTTCAGGCAATATGAAAAAAATATTGAAAGGTGGTCTCAAGTGCACGAGTCTGCAGGCTTGGTTCTGTGTCTTGTCGGCATTGATGATTTTGACGCTGTCGGGTTGCGTCGAATCTGACCCGCGTTATCCAGCTTACTATCGGTACATAGTGGATTTGAAGGTTGACGGCAAACCCGTTCGGGTTGAGCGGGTGATCAAGTGTACGGGAACACTGGTGACCGGTTCCAGTTATGCTCCAGGTGTCAAAACTGGTAGGACCTATTTAAGTCCTCCTATTGTTGGTGCCTATGTGCCTGGGTCCGATGAAGCCGTCTACGTTCCGGTCATCAGCGCCTGCCGATGGGCATCGGCGACATCCGAGGAGCGTGAAGAAGATGCTAAGAATCAGGCGCGTGTATTGGATCCTCCCTTCACGGACCAGAATGAGTATCTCCCCCCCAGTTCGATGCTACCCGTCCTTTGGGTAAGTGACGATCAGACGTTTGACAAAATGGAATACTACGTCAGCGGGCGGGCGTTGTCGGGCATTGATAGCCGTGTGGAATTCTTGCGCGCTTATCCGCCGGAAATTGTTGGAGAGGTTGAATTTAAATCCTCTGAAAAACGGGCAGCAGCGGCAAGCCCGGATCTAACGCCTTTCTTCCGCCCGGAAGACAGGAGACTGGCGGAAGAAACATCTCTCTACAAAAAGCGATTTCGAAAGCAATTTAGCGGTGGTGTCTACCCGGAATGCTTCGCCGCGTGGCGGGTGCCACGGTCGGAGTGGTCCCAAGTGCCCGGGCTTGAAGAGTGGGTTGCAAGCCTGCCGAGCGATGGGCGTGCTTACCGAATTGCCGTGCCCAATTGGGGGGCATTTACCGACATGCTGGACGGTATCAGAGACACACCAGGCCTTGTTCCTGTTGAACCTGAGCCTGGTGTCGGTATCGACCGGTTTGAAACATTCGATGCGATCAATCCGGCAATCAGCACTGATCAAGGGACGTACGTTGACCTGCAGCGCCAAGGCTTCATGGGGTGCGAATTTCTGCTGATACAGCGAAATCGTATCGAAGCCGATGAGCCTTTCAAGATCGATCATTCGAGTGAACCGACACCTTCTTTTCGCTACGAAATCGCGGGTGAGCGCCTTTATGCGCGCTTCTTGCCCACATACGCGCCAGTCTATGTGCGGGAACTCGACGAGTTTCTCGTATTTCAAAACAAAATTATCTCCGCAACGTCGGGTGATCCGGTTGCCAAAGGATGGAAAGAATGACGTCGCAGATTTCAGAGTATGCAGTTCTGGCAATGCAATCCTACGATTTTCTGGATGAAGATGCGCCAGAGTCAGCACGGAAGATTTGAAAGTTAATTACACCTTTGAGGGCTTCAATGGATGGGTTTTGCGCAACATTGATGATGGAGAAGTCCCCATCGAATGGTCCACCAACTTGGATATATTGTCCCGCAAAATGGAGGACCAGAGATGCGATCAAACGGCCAAAGCCGGAAGAGACTGGTATCGCAGCTTCGGCAGGTTGAAGGTGCTTCAAGCACAAGGCGCGGCGATTTCTGGGCCGTTAAGCTAGATTGGCGTGTGCTACGACCCCGCATCATAGGCTTAGGAGAGTGGCTGCCGGAATGACGCTATGTATTAGCCGTCCTTGTAATAATAGCTGTAGCCGTTCAGGGCCGGTGCGCCGCCCAGATGGGCATAGAGAACCTTTGACCCTTCCGGGAAAAAGCCCTTGCGGGTGAGATCGATCATGCCCTGCATGGATTTGCCCTCATAGACCGGGTCGGTCATCATGGCTTCGGTCTTGGCGGCGAGGCGGATCGCGTCATTGGTTTCTTCCGACGGCACCCCATAGGCCGGGTAGGCATAGTCCGGATTGATATGGATCTCGTCCTCGCGTACAGCCCGGCCAAGTCCGACCAGTTCGGCCGTATTGTCCACGATGGAGCGCACCTGGGCACGGGTCTGATCCAGGGTGCCAGAGGCATCGATGCCGATCACCCGGTCCGCCCTGTCCTGGGCTGCAAAGCCGACAATCATGCCGGCCTGTGTTGAACCGGTCACGACGCACACAACGATATAGTCAAACGTGAAGCCCAGTTCTTCTTCCTGTTGCGCCACTTCTTCGGCAAAGCCGATATAGCCAAGCGCGCCATATTTATGGACCGAGGCCCCGGCCGGGATCGGATAGGGCTTGCCGCCAGCCTCTTCCACCGACTTGATCGCATCTTCCCAGCTTTTGCGGATACCGATATCAAACCCGTCCTCCACCAGACGGCTGTCGGCGCCCATCAGCCGCGTGAGCAGAATATTGCCGACCCGGTCATAAACCGCATCATAGTGAGGAACCCATTTTTCCTGGATCACGACACATTTCATGCCGATCTTGGCGGCGGTGGCCGCCACCATGCGCGTGTGATTGGACTGGACCCCGCCGATGGACACCAGTGTGTCGGCGCCTGAGGCAATCGCATCCGGCACAATATATTCCAGCTTGCGCAGCTTGTTGCCGCCAAAGGCAAGGCCGGAATTGCAGTCTTCCCGTTTGGCGTAGATATCCACCTTGCCGCCAAGGGCTTCCGTCAGCCTTGGAAGATGTTCAATGTGGGTTGGGCCAAAGGTGAGCGGGTAGCGTTCAAATCTTGTCAGCAAGGACATTGGTGGTTCTCCTGTTGTCTTGCGGTCAAGCCTAGCAGGAGGGTCGTGAAAGGTGCTTACTAAATCCGTATTCTTATGTCGTTTTGTATGAGTGAAGAGGAGCTATTTTGTTGTTTTTCTTCATTCAGACGTTTTATATGAAATTATCTTTCATCCTTTTGTTTTCGGCGGTTGTCTTTGGCTTCCGGTCGGTCTTCACAGGGGCCAGAAGACGAGAATGGCCGGAAGGGCGACCACGAGCACCAGCAGCTCCAGCGGCAGGCCCATGCGCCAGTAATCACCGAAGCGGTAGCCGCCCGGGCCCATGATGATGGTGTTGTTCTTGTGGCCGATCGGGGTGAGAAAGGCGCAGGAGGCGGCAACGGCGACGGCCATCAGGAAGGGATCGGAACTGACCCCGAGCCGTTCGGCGATCTGGACCGAGATGGGCGCGGCGATCAGGCAGGTGGCCACGTTGTTCAGAAAGTCGGAGAGCGTCATGGTCACAATCATCAGGACTGCGAGCGTGACCCAGGCCGGTGCGCCGGACGTTCCTGCGACGATCCCGTCCGCAATCACCTGGGCATTGCCGGAGGTCTCAAAGGCCTTGCCGAGGGGGATGAGCGAGCCGAGCAACACGATCACTTTCCATTCCACAGCGCTGTAGACTTCTGAGCCGCTGACAAGGCCAGCCGCCGCATACAGGATCACACAGGCGGCGAGCGCGACCGGCAGATAGGCAAGGCCCGCAACGGCGGCAACAATCGCCAGCACAAACCCTGCAATGGCAAGCCAGGCCTTGTTGCGCTGGATCATGCCGGTCTGGCGCCCTTCCAGCGGCAGCACGCCCAGCCAGGAAAAGGCGTTTTCCAGACGCTCGTCGGTGCCGATCAGAAGCAGCACATCGCCGGGGCGGATAGTCTCGTGGCGCACCCGTTTCTGGATGCGCCGCCCCTGCCGGGAAATGCCGAGCAGGGTGACCCCGTGGCCGTAGAGAAGACGCAGGTTGAAGGCAGAGGTGCCGCTGATGCGGGCGCTGTCGGGGACAATGGCCTCGGCCAGGGACAGGGCGGAGCCGCCGAGCTTGCCCTTGTGCTGCTCTGATCCGGCGAAGTCCAGTTTGGCGGCGCCCATGAAGCTTTCAATGGCCTTGGGGTCGCCTTCCACCACCAGAAAATCATCCGCCTTGACCGGTTCGCGCCGGGCAAACCCCCTGATCCGGCGGCCGTTTCGGATGAGGCCGATAATCGTGACATCCTTTTCATCGGCAACGGGATAAAGATCGCCGACCGTGACCGGCATGTCCGGATTGACCTTGCCGACTTTCAGTTCCGCAGAATAAAGGCTTTCCGCAAAGCCTTCCTGTTTCGGTTTGCTGCGGAAATGGGCGGGCAGGAGGCGCCAGCCGAACAGGGCAACAAAGGCAATCCCGAAGATGGCAACCGTCAGCCCGACGGGCGCAAAATCGAACATGGTGAAGGGGCTGCCAAGCGCGTCTGAGCGGTATTGCGCAATCACGATATTGGGCGGCGTACCGATCAGGGTGATCATGCCGCCAAGAATTGTGGCGAAGGACAGTGGCATCAGGGAGAGGCCCGGGGACCTTTCCGCTTTCCGGGCCGCTTCCAGATCCAGCGGCATGAGCAGGGCCAGCGCGGCCACATTGTTGATGATGCCCGACAGCCCGGCGCCGGCAACCGACATCAGCGAGATATGTCCCGGCAGGCCCCGCGAGGCGGATAGAAGCCGGCTGGCAATCAATTCCACGGCGCCCGAATTCATCAGCCCCTTGGAGACGATCAGCACCAGCGCAATGATGATGACCGCCGGGTGGCCGAAGCCGGAAAAAATTTCATCCGAAGGCACAAGGCCCAGCAAGGCCCCGAAGATCAGGGCCGCAAAGGCCACAAGGTCGAACCGGATCCGGCCCCAGACGAGAAGGGCAAAAACGATCCCGAACAGAATAAACAAGGCAATCTGGTCAAAAGTCACGGTTTGAAAAGCTCCAGGTCCGGGCGGTGGAACAAACACCGCCGTCCCAGGGGACCATGGCCAAGGTTTGATCTCAAGGCAAGCTGATGGCGATCAACTGGCCTGTCAGGTCAAGCAAGCCCCGAAGGGCGCGCTTCGGGGACTTGGCTGTGTTCAAAAGGGATGAGAGGAGCTGTCAGGCAATTGTCACGGTGAGCGGCGGCAGTCCGGCCACACGGGCCACCATTGTGTCGCCGCGCTGCACGGGGCCAACCCCGGCAGGTGTGCCGGTCAGGATGACGTCGCCTGCGGCCAGCGCGAAATAGCTGGAGAGATATGCGATCATTTCCGGGACCTTCCAGATCATCTGGTTGAGGTCGCCTTGCTGGCGCAGGGTCTCATTGACGCTCAGCGTGACCTTGCCGCTGTCCAGGTGGCCGCAGCTGGCCACAGGCACCAGCGGGGAGATCGGGGCGGAGGCTTCGAAGGCCTTCGCGATTTCCCATGGGCGCCCCATCTTTTTGGCCGTTGCCTGAAGGTCGCGGCGGGTCATGTCGAGAGCCGTTCCGTAGCCAAAGACATGGTCAAGCGCCGTAGTGACTGAAATATCTGTCCCGCCGGATTTCAAGGCGACCGCCAGTTCCACCTCATGGTGCACATCCGCTGTTTGAGGCGGATAGGGGAAGATGCCTGAAGCGTCCAGATTGTCCGGGTTCTTCTGGAAGAAGAACGGCGGCTCCCGGTCCGGGTCATGGCCCATTTCCACCGCATGAGCCGCGTAATTGCGGCCAATGCAATAGACCCGGCGCACGGGAAAAAGATCTTCAGTGCCGGAGACCGGAAGGGCGGGGGTTTTCGGCTGCGGGATGACGTAGGTCATGTGTTGAACTTGAACAGCAGCACGTCGCCATCTTTGACCACATACTCCTTGCCTTCATCGCGAGCCTTGCCAGCTTCCTTGGCTCCAGTTTCACCGCCCAGGGACACATAATCGTCATAGGCAATCGTCTGGGCCCGGATGAAGCCCCGTTCGAAATCCGTGTGGATCACCCCGGCTGCGCCTGGCGCCTTGGTGCCGTCAGTGATTGTCCAGGCACGGGTTTCCTTCGGACCGGCGGTGAAATAGGTGATCAGGCCCAGAAGGTCATAGCCGGCACGGATCATCCGGTCGAGGCCGGGTTCTTCCAGGCCGATGGTCTCCAGAAACTCGTCCTGCTCTTCCTTGTCGAGCTGGGAGATTTCCGCTTCGATGGCTGCGGAAATGACCGCGGCGACCGCGCCTTCCGCCTTGGCCCGTTCGGCCACCTTGGCCGACAGGGCATTGCCGTCGGCAGCCGAGGCTTCATCCACGTTGCAGACATAAAGGACGGGTTTGGAGGTCAGGAGATTGAGGCCCTTGAGAAGCTTGGCTTCTTCCGCGTCGGCCACCTCCAGCATTCGCGCCGGTTTGCCGTCCTGCAGAAGGGCCAGGGCGGCTTCCATGATCGGCAGCAGCACCTTGGCTTCCTTGTCGCCGCCGGTGGCCTTTTTCTTCAAGGGCGCAATCCGGCGCTCCAGGCTTTCCATGTCGGCGACCATCAGCTCGGTCTCGACGGTTTCCGCATCGGCCAGCGGGTCAATGGCCCCGTCCACATGGGTGATATCGTCATCTTCAAAGCAGCGCAGCACATGGGCAATCGCGTCGACTTCGCGGATATTGGCCAGGAACTGGTTGCCGAGGCCTTCGCCCTTGGAGGCGCCGCGTACCAGTCCGGCAATGTCAACAAAGGTGATCCGGGTCGGAATGACTTCCTTGGACTGGGCCACGTCCCGGATGGCGTAAAGGCGCGGATCGGGAACAGCGACTTCACCGGTATTCGGTTCAATGGTGCAGAACGGATAGTTGGCGGCCTGTGCCGCAGCCGTCTTGGTGAGCGCGTTGAAGAGCGTGGACTTGCCGACATTCGGCAGGCCGACAATACCGCACTGGAAACCCATGGGCGTTCGCTTTCGGTTTGTATCTGAAACTGTTGGCGCTACATGCCCGAGGCCGGGACCAAGGTCAAGGTTTGGTGCAGCGAAACTCTTGTTGAGATGGCCTTGGGCATCGGCGCCTGCTTGTGAGAGCTGCCACGGCAGGTTGCATCTGTATTTCTGCGGAAAATCGTGCACTATGGTCAGGTTGCTTGAGAAGATGTGTTTAGACAATTTGAGGATGGCATGGGGCGTGAACGGGGTCTGCAATCTGCCTTGAAATCTTTCCGGAGCGCGGGGCAGATGAAAAAAGCGCTGTTCCTGCTGCCTTTGATAATCCTGTTTGCGACGATAGAAAGAGGGGCCGCGCAGGACTTCGACCCAAGCGAGCTGACCGGACTCTACGGTCTCGACAGCATCGATCCGGCTTTGCTGGGCGGGCTCAGCACCCGTCAGGTCACCCGGGCCTATATTCCCGATGCGATTGATCTGTCGCCTTTGATGCCGCCGCCTTTGCAGCAGATCCATGGCAGCTGCGTGTCCTATGCCATTGGCTATGCGCTCAGAGGCTATTATGCGGCGCTGGAAAGCGGCAGCGCGCCTGGCCATGTCAATCACACGCCGAGCCCGGCTTTTCTGCATTCGCGCATCCGCAACAGGGCGGACCGCTGTGAAAACAGCGGTAGTCATCCGTTTCACGCTTTAAAGTATTTTGTGAATGCCAGCGTGCCGGACCGGCAGACCGTACCCGAACAGGCCATGTGTACCGGGGCGGCGGAACAGGCGCAGCCCATGGCCGGACGCTTCCGCATCAACCGCTTCGATGCGCTTTATGAGGTGCTGCTTTACAAACGCCGCGCAACCAGCAGGCATCTGGATGCCATCAAGCAGCAACTTGCGGCGGGCCATCCGGTCACGGCGGGGTTCGAACTCTACGCGGCCGGGTCAACCGCGTCCGGCCAGAGCGGGTCCGGACTGCAATATTTGCAGTCGGGTGAAATCTATCAGGGCTCACTGGCGCCGCATGGTCCGAGTGTCGGCAATCACCAGATGGTCTTTATCGGCTATGACGAACGCCGCCAGGCCTTTCTGGTGCAGAATTCCTGGGGCCCGTTCTGGGCCGGGGACGGCCGCGGCTGGATCAGCTATCAGGCGGCAAGGCAGGACATGCGCAATGCCTATGTGATGCGCACCCGGTTCCAGCCGCCAAGGCCCGTGCCGGGCATGGGGCGGACCGGCCGGGAGAGCGATGTGGCCGTGCCCGGAGACACCTGCAGCAAGGTCTATGTGAAGGGTACTGCGGCCGGAGGGGTGCCGCTGCTGGCCGGATTTGTCAGCAGTCCGGCGGCACTGGCGGCTCTGACAGAAAAGCTTGATGCGCGCATCACCAGTGAAATCGACATACGCCCCTGGCCGGTCTGTGAGGTTCTGAAAACCCTCGACCCGCTGCTGGCGGCGCCGTCCCGGCCGGAGATCCGCATGCTGGGTGGCAATACACGCCTGCGCTATGGGGATTCGCTGGCCTTCCGGGTGACGGCGCCCGGCTATGCGTCCTTCCTCTATATCGTCTATCTGCAGGCCGATGGCACGGTGGTTAATCTGTTGCCAAGGCGGGGGCCGCTCCGGGAGCAGGCCAGGGCCGGTGAAGCGTTTCTTTACGGGGACGGGCGCCAGGGCCGGCGCAAGTTTACCGTCAGTCCGCCGGCCGGAACCGAAGCAATTGTGGTGATTGCGGCGCGCAGTCCGCTCCGCCAGCTGGAAGACCTTGAAGACCTAAATGGCGGCCAGTTTCAACTGCCCGCCGGTGCGCAAGGCGCAGACGGTGGCGCCGATGACCGCGTTTTCCTGACGGCTTTGAGGGCCGGAATGGCCGAGCAGCCGGACAGGCAGAGCCTGCCCAGGGACATGTCGGCGGCGGTCTTGCATGTGACGATTGAAGAATGATCCGGGCAAAGGGGAGACTTATGGGCAAACTCTTGACGGGGAAGATCAGGACAGCGGCCTTGCCGTCAAGCCTGAGGGGCTGGCTTTGCACCCTTCTGGTGGCGGGAGGACTGGCAGTTGTTTCCACCTCTTCAGAGCTGGCGGCGCAGACTGTCACCAGCGAGCAGATTGTCGAAGCCCTGCTGCCCAAATCCGCAGAACCGGCTGTCCGGTCCTTCCGCCGCAAAGAGCCAGAGCCTCATCCTTACCGGGGGATCAGCGTCGAGGGCGAATTGCCGCCGGAAGTGGAGTTGCCCCGGATCAATCTGACGGTCAATTTTGAATTTGATTCCGCATCCCTGACCAATGACGGTATCCTGACCCTTCAGGCGCTCGGCGTCGCGCTACAGGATCCGCGGCTCAGGAACATGCGGTTCCAGGTTGCAGGTCACACGGATCTGAGGGGCTCGGCCCAGTATAATCTCGACCTGTCCTTGCGGCGGGCACGGACCGTGGCCGATTTCCTGGCCGCCTTTTACGGGATTGCGCCGCAGCAGCTGTTCCCGGTCGGCTATGGCGAAAGCCGACCGGTGGACCCTTACAATCCGGCCAGTGGCCGCAACCGGCGTGTAGAGATCATCAACGTTCAGCCGCTGTCTTGACGGCGTCACGCCTGCCGCCGCCTGACCGGGCCGGGGCCTTGGAGGCCGGGCTGGCTATTGCAGCCCGGCAGGATCAACAATGCCGCGCTTGCAGCCCATCTTTTTCGGGGTCGCGGCCATCAGCAAATCACCTAGTTCGGACTGGGGCGTGATCTTGCCTTTCAGGCTGATCCAGATCTCGTTGACAAGCGTGCGGTTGCCATCGCGGCTGCACTTGATTTCAACCCGTTCGCCGGTTCCTGCGCCAAAAGACGCATCAAAAGCGGCCCGGATCTCCTCGCCGGTGATTTCCTCCCCCACATTGTTGAAGAAGAGATCGCCCACATCCGACTCGTTCACCAGCCGGGTGAGATAGAGCGTGTCATCATAATATTCGTCGGCGCCGCCCTCACCGAGATAGCAGGTGCCGTGTTTGATCCACTCATGGTGATGCAGAAAGCTGGCGGTCCCGGGCATGGCGGCGCTGAGTGCGTCGGCGGTCTCCGTGTCGATCTCCGGCGCAGGCAATTGCTGCCAGCTGTCCGGCGTGTCCAGCTGTTTCACGCTGTCCGGCACACCGCAATAGGCTTTGTTCCTGGGCTGGGGCCACAGGCCGTGGATGGACAGCTGGCCGGTTGTGTGGGGCAGAAGGCCGTTGTTCAGGTTCCGGCATTCGGTCTTGCCAGAGCGTATTTCACAAAAGGCGGGCTGCCAGCTCAAGGTGAGAAGATTGTCGACCGATTCCGGCCCGTCCTGCTCGACAAGGTCGTCCGTCGGAGGAGGCTGTCGTCCCTCTCCAGTGCCGGCTGCGACTGCGTGCAGGCCACAGGCGGTGGAGACCCAGCGGGATGTGGTGACCGGAGCGTCTTCGATCAGCACCTGGAAATAATCCCCGCCCTCCTTATTGATGCCGAGCATCGGATAGGCCCTGTGTGGCACGGTGGTGATGCTGCCGGGGTTGGTCTGCCGGTTCTTGCTTTGATAGGCCTCGCAGGTGTCTTCGGCGATGAAATAGCCCTCCAGCTTGACAAATGCAGCGGCTGGATAGGTGAAAGACATTGAAACAAAGAAGGAAAAAAGAAAAAAGCGCATCAGTTTTCTCTCCAGAGAAAGAGGGAGACGGTCCAACCGTGACGCCACGGGATGACGATTTTATGACGCGAGCCAGGCTAATTATTCGTGCCTAGATTGTGTTTTGGTTGAGGCGGAGCTCCGCTGGCGCTTGCGCCTCTGAGCAGATTGTGTCGTTCAGGATGTGCCTTTCTCGGCCTGAAATCAAAGACTTCAATGCTCAACACACACTGGTTTGAAATCACATGAACACGTCAGGCTTTAGTCACCGCCCAGAAGCTTTTTGAGCATATCGGCCATGGGGCCGGATTTGGGCAGTTTGGCTGTTTTCGATTGCCGGGCCTGGCGGATATGGCTTTGACCCTTGGGCTTGGAGGCCGGTTTGTCTGCTTTCGCCACAGCTTGCCTGTCCTTGTGGGCAGGGGGCTTGTCCTTGCGCTGCGCTTTGCCCGGATCCAGGGCCAGAGTCAGTTTGTTGGCGAACTGGCTGTCCTTGCCATCGGCCAGAAGCTCCGCATGGTCCGCAATCTGGGTGAGCAGCGGGTCCAGCCAGTCCCGGTCTGCCTTGGCAAAGTCGCCGAGCACATAATTTGCGACGACCTTCTTGTCCCCAGGATGGCCGATGCCAAGACGCAGGCGGCGGTAGTCTGCGCCGATATGGTCGGTCATGGAGCGCAGGCCATTGTGGCCGCCATGGCCGCCGCCCTTTTTCATGCGGAATTTGGCAGGCGGCAGGTCCAGTTCGTCATAGAGAACGATAATGTCTTCCGGCTCCAGCTTGTAGAACCGCTGCGCTTCGCCGACCGCGCGGCCGGACTCGTTCATATAGGTGGAGGGTTTGAGCAGCAGCACTTTCCCGCTGCCCAGCCGGCCTTCGGAAACCTGACCCTGAAACCGGGCCCGCCAGGGCTGGAAGGAGGAATGGCGCCGGTGGATCTCATCGACGGCCATGAAGCCGATATTATGCCGGTTGCCTTCGTATTTCGCGCCCGGGTTTCCAAGGCCGACGATCAGTTTCATGGCACACCCTTCTTCTCACCACCGGATATGAAAAAGCAGCCGGAACCGGCTGCTCGGGACTGGAGGCGTCGGCCGCCTCCAATCAGAGTGTCGGAAACAGCAGAGCTTATTCGCTGGCTGCTTCTTCGCCGTCTTCGGACGCTTCGTCGTCGGTGTCCTTCATGCCGGCCGGGGCCGCGATGGTCGCGATGGTGAAGTCGCGGTCCGTGATCGTCGGCTGGCAGCCTTCCGGCAGTTTCACAGCGGAAATGTGCAGGCTGTCGCCCGGCTGTGCCTTCGCAAGGTCAAGCTCGAGAGCTTCCGGGATGTTGTCGGCCGGAACGGTCATTTCAACCGTGTGGCGCACAACGTTCAGAACGCCGCCCTTCTTGATGCCCGGGCAGGTTTCTTCGTTGAGGAAGTGCACCGGAACTTCGAGGGTGAGCGTCGCGCCTTTGGCAACGCGCAGGAAATCGACATGCAGGACATCATCGCGCACCGGGTGCAGCTGGAAGTCCTTGGCGATGACCTGGTGTTTTTCACCGTCGACATCGATCACGCCGATATGGGTCAGGAAGCCGCCCTTATGCAGGGTGATGGTGGTTTCCTTCACCGGAATGGTGATCGGCAAAGCGGGTTTCTTGTCGCCGTAGATCACGGCAGGAAGAAGGCCTTCGCGACGCAGTGCCCGTGCGGCCCCCTTGCCCACCCGGTCCCGTGCCGACGCCTTCAGCTCATAGCTGGCAGCCATGGCAAAACTCCTTGAGTGTATGGTAACGGACCGGCGAACCAGCGTCTTAAAGCGATGCAAAGTGTCCGGGATCGGTCCAGAAGCGCCTCCTCCAGGGGTGCAGGCGCGAGCGCGCGTATACCTGAAAAGCCCCGGGGATGCAAGCGTCCGCCCGTTTTTGACTGTGCGGGGTGGGGCGAGGGGGGATATCTGTCAGCGGGCGGTGGCCTGTCAGAGCCTGGCCTTCTTGGCAAAGGAAGCACGCCAGGGTTCTGCCAGTACATCGAGACCGGCAAGGGCCTTTGCGGTTGCAACATCCAGTTTGGGATTGAACCTCGCCAGGATTACCTCGTCAAGAGGCCAGCAGGGGCAGGGGCGCTCGACAAGTTCCAGTGTGTCTCCGGCCTGGAGCCGACCGGTTTCAAGGATGCGGACATACCAGCCGGTTTTGCCGGTTTTTTGAAACGCGGCCGCCATGGCCGGATTGCCGGTGTGCAGGTTGAGTTTCCAGCAAGGCTGTCGCCCCTGGGAAATCTGCAGGCGGACCGGGCCGGCTGCCAGGATGTCGCCAATACAAAAGCTGCCTTCCGTTGCTCCGCTGAGCGACAGGTTCTCCCCGAAACCGCCTGGCTGGAAGATGTCCGCAAAACCGGGAAAGGCCTTGCGCCAGTCTTCATAATGCTCCGAAGCATATAAGTGCAGAGCTTTGTCCGGGCCGCCATGAACTTCAAGATCAGCTTGACGGTCGCCTTCCAATCCTTCCCGGGACAGAGCCACCGTCCCCGGAACGCGGCTCTTGCGGATTGCTGACGGAGCCTTGTCCGCCCAGCGGTGTTCCGGTGTGCCTCGATAAAGATCAAGAATGTGGGCGGTTGCGGTCAATTTAGGTGTCCTTGCCTATCCGGGAGCGGGCGGCGGAAAATGTGCCGGACAGGCCCTTGTGCTTCTTCTGTGCCGTGCAGGCCTAAGAGCGCCAAGCATTTGCCTTCGCAGCTGAATTCGAAATACCGCAAAATCGAGGCGTCATGCAACAAATTTTGGCTAGGGACTGTCCTATTGCAATGCGGAATTTCTGATTAATAGAAGTATAAATTTGATTTCTGTTGTAAAAAATAACAATATTTTCAATCTATGCATGCAAAAAAATATAGATATATCACTTAATTATTTTCTTATACATATAATTTTAATTGGATTTGTCCACTGTTGTCGAGGAGAAACTTGGGAGTAAGGAATGAAACGCTTTTTTTACACTACTGCAGCGGTTCTCTTGTTTGCCGGTGCAGCATCAGCAAATGAGTTTGAAGCCGAGCTGAAGACACTTGCATCAGAGCGCATTGCCGAAATCGCTTCTTCTGCAGAAGTGGTTGCTGCTGTGAAAGCACAAAATGGTGAAACCGGCTCTTATGATCAGGCGAAGATCGACGAGCTGGACAAGGCGTGGCGCGCGGAAGCAGAAGCGGTCGATCAGCCGATGATCGATGCCATTCTGGAAAAGCCACTTTCGGTTTACCTTGCTGACATTCAGGAAGGCAGCGACGGTCTGTTCACGGAAATCTTTGTCATGGATGGCAAGGGGCTGAATGTGGGCCAGAGTGACGTAACTTCCGACTACTGGCAGGGCGATGAAGCCAAGTGGCAGAAAACCTATTCTGTCGGCAAAGGCTCGGTTCATGTGAGCGACCTGGAAGAAGATGAGAGCAGCCAGACCTTGCAAAGCCAGGTCAGTGTTCCGGTTGTTGACCCGGACAGCGGGGAAGCTATCGGGGCGGTCACGTTCGGTGTAAACGTCGAAAACCTCTGAGAGCGCCCGGGCGGGAAGGAGGCGCGCCTTCCCGCTCTGACGCGTGGTGCGGTCATGCGCACCGAAAATTGTCTACCATTTTGAACTTGATCAACGAGATGGTGGTCAACCGGATCCGGTTGAACATCCGTTGGTCTCATCAGGAGACGGCTGTGAAAGTTGCGGCGAAACTTCCTGCGCTTGTGCTTGGCATAGCGCTTTTGTGTTCAGCTGGCGTGGGGGTTGCCAGTTATGTGTCCGGGGCGAACACTGTTCGCGGGCAGGCGGAACAACGGCTGATGGCGCTTGCGGAAAGCCGCAGGGACAGCCTGATCGATTTTTATCAAGGTAAACTGAAAACGCTTGAAGGACATGGCCAGGGCAAGACGCTGCGGGCAGCCTACAGCGCGTTCGACTCAGCCTGGAAGAAATACAAGGACAAGGCGTCAGCAACGCTGACGAAGATCTATGTCACCGACAACCCGCATCCCGAAGCGGAGCGGGATCAGCTCGTGAAAGCGGGCCGCAAGCCTTATGACAAGGCCCATGCGAAACATCACACACCTCTGCGCGACTTTGCAGATGCCAATGGCCTTCCCGACCTGCTCCTGGTGAATCTGGACGGGGACGTCATCTATACGGCCCGGAAGATGGGGGACTTCGGGGTCAATCTGAAAGAAGCTACCTGGCAGCAAACGCCGCTCGGACTGGCCTATGACAAGATTGTGGCCGGTCAGGACGCAACAGTCCTGTCTTATGATCCGGTGCCCTATGCGGCCAAGAACGGCCAGCCGACAGGCTTTCTCGCAGCGCCGATCCTGGTCGGGAAAAAGACCATCGGCATGGTGGTTTATGAAGCCCCTACGGACCAGATCACGACATTGCTTGGCAAGTTTGCAGGCCTTGGAGAGACCGGAGACAGCTTTCTGATCAACCAGAAAGGACTGGTTCAAAATGACAGTTTGCGCACGGCGGACACCTCTGAGCTCCTGAGCGATCAATATACAGGGCCGGAAGTCACGGCGGCCCTCGGAGGCAGCAAAACCTTCACGCGCCTTGCGGATTTCAAGGGCCGTGATGTGTTCGCGGCCATCGTGCCGCTCGCCGCGCTTGGCAACCAATATGTCATGGTGGTGGTTCAGGATGCCGCAGAGGTGCTGGCGCCGCTCGCCTCCTTGCGGTTCTGGATCTTTTTCATTGCGATTGTGTGCGCCATTGTCGCCTGCCTGTTCGGCCTGCTGATGGCGCGGAACCTGTCCGGGCGGATTTCGACCTTGAGCCAGGTCATGAATGTGCTTGCCAGTGGTGATACCAGTGTCGAGCTTGAAGAGCAGTCCGGCAAGGATGAGATCACCGAAATGGCAGCCTCTGTCAGTGTGTTCCGCGACAATGCGGTGGAGCGGGAGCGGCTGGAACAGGAGCAGCGGGAAGCCGCTTTGACGCAGGAGCAGCAAGCCGAAGCCGTCACTGCGTTGATTGCCGACTTCCGGCAGGAAGTCACCCAGATGCTGGATGCGGTCTATTCGAACAGCGAACAGATGCGGGAAGCTGCGCAGGATCTCAACAGCGTTGCGGATGAGACGGCGGGCGAAGCGACCAGTGCATCCGATGCCTCCGGCACCGCCTCCACCAATGTTCAGACTGTGGCGTCGGCGTCTGAAGAACTGTCTGCCTCGATCCATGAGATCCGGCGGCAGGTGGATGCGACCACGGAGATCGTGCGCAGCGGCAGCGAAGCGGCGCAGCAGACCAATGCCAAGATCGAAGGGCTGGCGGAAGCGGCCCAGCAGATCGGTGATGTGGTCAGCATGATTTCCGCCATTGCCGAGCAGACCAACCTGCTGGCCTTGAACGCAACCATTGAGGCGGCCAGGGCCGGAGAAGCCGGACGCGGGTTCGCGGTTGTGGCTTCGGAAGTCAAGGAGCTGGCGACACAGACCGCCAAGGCGACCGAAGAGATCGAAAGTCAGATCTCTGAGGTTCAGTCAGCCACCAAAGAGGCGGTGAACGCGATTGCCGGTATCACCGAAACCATGAGCCAAGTGGATCAATATACCGGAACCATCGCCGCGGCGGTCGAACAGCAGGGCGCGGCAACAAACGAGATTTCCGGCAATGTTCAGGAAGCGGCCAGGGGCACGCAAAGCGTGGCACAGACGATTGTTTCAATCTCTGAAAAAGCGCGGGTCACCAGCTCCTCGGCCACTCAGGTCCTTGATGCTTCGACGGATGTGAATGAGCGGACCACGGAATTGCGGGAACGTGTCGACCGGTTCCTGAACGCTGTGGCCAGCGCCTGACGGCAAGGGATCAGAAGATACCGGAATATAAGGGCAGCGGTTCAGCCGCTGCCCTTTTTTGCGCCCGGTTGATGGCAGGTGTCAGCCTTCGTTGGGGGCGTAGCTGCTGGGATCGACGCTCGCAGGCCTTCCCTCCAGGGCCAGCCGGGTCTGCCTGGGAGGCGCCTTTGCGATCACCTTGCCCGCCTTGACGACGCTCAGCCGCGTGGCTTTCAGGCGGATGGCTTCGATCGTATTGCGGGCCTGCAGCAAAACGAAGTCGGCCTTGCAGCCTTTTGCGAGGCCATAGCCCTCCAGCCCCATGGCCTTTGCCGGGTTGGCCGTCACGCAGTCATAGCAGTAGCGGATCTCGGCGCGGCTAGTCATTTGCGCCACGTGAAGGCCCATGGAGGCGACGTCCAGCATGTCGCCGGAGCCCATAGAATACCAGGGGTCCATCATGCAATCGTGGCCAAAAGCGACATTGATGCCATAGGCGCGCAGTTCCGGTACCCGGGTCTGGCCCCGGCGCTTGGGATAGGTGTCGTGGCGCCCTTGCAGCGTGATGTTGATCAAGGGGTTGGCAATGGCATGAATGCCGGCTTCGGCAATCAGCGGCAGCAGTTTGGACACATAGTAATTGTCCATGGAATGCATGGAGGTCAGGTGCGAGCCGGCCACGCGGTCCTCCAGGCCGAGACGCCGGGTGTGATAGGCAAGGGTCTCGATGTGGCGCGACATAGGATCGTCCGTCTCGTCGCAATGCATGTCGACCCTGAGGCCGCGTTCGGCGGCAATTTCGCACAGCCTGGCGACCGACCGGGCCCCGTCTTCCATGGTGCGCTCGAAATGGGGAATGCCGCCGACAATATCGACACCCATATCGAGGGCGGTCAGAAGGTTCTTTTCCGCGTTCGGCGAACGGTAGAGCCCATCCTGGGGGAAGGCGACCAGTTGCAGGTCGATATAGTCCTTGACCTGGTCACGCACTTCCAGAAGGCCCTTGACGCCGGTCAACCGGTCGTCACAGACATCCACATGGCTGCGGATGGCGAGAAGCCCCTGGGAAACAGCCAGGTCGCAATATCTCAGCGCCCGCTCCACGACCGCCTCGACCGTCAGGATGTCCTTCAGCTCGCCCCAAAGGGCTATGCCCTCCAGCAGGGTGCCGCTTGTGTTCATGCGCGGCAGGCCAAGGGAAAGCGTTGCATCCATGTGGAAATGGCTATCGACAAAGGGCGGTGACACCAGTTGGCCGCCAGCGTCGATCCGTGTCCCGGCTTCGGCCGTAATTCCGGCCTCGGCGGCCTCGATCCGACCGTTCCGGCAGGCAATGTCGATGCCGGTCCGGCCATCGGGCAGAGTTGCGTTTTTGACAATCAGATCAAAGCTCATAAAGCCCTCTTTCTAAACAGCTCCAAAGCCGGAGGGTTGGATAAGTCCGGTGCGAGCCTGGACAGAGACATGTTGCAACGGGTTGTTTTCATGCAAGTTCCAGCGCAAGGCCGGTGTTCTCCTTGGGTGGAATTCCTCTAGCGCTGTCCCTTGAAATAGGGCACCAGCAGCGCGCGCGGATAGTCCGCCCGGCGGGCAACGACAATAAGGGCCGCGATGGACAGAAGATAGGGCATCATCAGGAACACCTGCCCGGGGATAACGCTGCCGATCTCGGTCTGGAGACGGACCTGAAAGGCGTCGAAGGCCCCGAAAAGGATCGCGCCAATCAGAGCCTTGCCCGGCCGCCAGGAGGCAAACACCGTCAGGGCGATGCAGATCCAGCCCCGGCCATTGACCATGCCGAAAAAGAACGCGTCAAAGGCGGACATGGTCAGGAATGCGCCACCCAGAGCCATGATCGCGGATCCCGCCACCACCGCGCCCATGCGGAGGGCATAGACGGACAGGCCCTGGGAGGCCACGGCAGCCGGATTGTCGCCAACCGCCTGAATGGCGAGGCCAAGGGGCGTGCGGTAGAGCACATAGGCGGCGGCCAGCACCAGGGCGAGGGCCAGAAAGGTGAGGGGCGTTTGCTGGAACAGGGCCGGGCCGAGAAAGGGCAGATCGCTTAGAACGGGAATGTCCAGCGGCTGGAAAGCCTCGATCCGGGGCGGGGAGGACACATCCGGCAGGGCCGTGCGGTAGATGAAATAGCTCGCCGATGTGGCAAGCAGCGTTACGCCGATGCCGGACACATGCTGGGACAGGCCAAGCGGTACGGTCAGGATCGCATGGATCAGACCGAACAGCCCACCGGCGCAGGCGGCCACCAGAACGCCGCCCCACAGCCCGGCGCCGAGCCAGACTGCCATCCAGCCCGCCATGGCGCCGGCGGTGAAAATGCCCTCAATGCCAAGATTAAGCACCCCGGCACGTTCGCAGATCAGGGCGCCGATAACGCCGAAGATCAGCGGTGTGGCAATGCGCAGGGCTGCCGCCCAGAAATTCGCGGACAGGAGAATGTCGAGGATCTCGGTCATTGGGCAGCTCCTTTTGCTCCGGGCGCTCCGACAATGCGGATCTTGAACCTCAAGAACAGGCCGGAGACGAGCACACACAGGAGCGCCATGGCGACGATCAGGTCTGCTAGATAGTTGGAGACGCCCGTGGCGCGGGACATGGAATCGGCGCCGACAAAAATGCTGGCAATGAAGAGGGCGGCGAACACCACTCCGATGGGGGACAGACCCGCCAGCATGGCGACCACAATGCCTGAATAGCCGAAGCCGGGGGACAGATCTGCCGTAAGATACCCTTTGAGCCCTGCGACCTCGCCGACACCGGCCAGTCCGGCAAGCGCCCCGGACAGGAGCCCCACACGGATGAAGGTGGCCGTGACGGGTAGGCCCGCATGGCGTGCGGCAGGTGCATTCTCGCCGACGGCCCGGATTTCAAAGCCCCAAACCGTGCGTTTGAGTAGAAAATAGACACCGAGCGATGCGGCCAGCGCAATCAGCAGTCCGGCATGAATGCGCATGCGGTCCATGAGTTTGGGCAGCGCCGCCTGATCCAGGATCGGTTCCGATTGCGGCCAGCCCATGCCCATCGGGTCTTTCATGGGACCTTCCAGCATCATCTGCACAAATAGAAGGATCACAAAGTTCAGCAGCAGCGTCGTGACGACCTCATCAACGCCGAGCCGGGTTTTCAAAAGTGTCGGGCCGAGCATCACCAGCCCGCCCGCCAGAGCCCCGGCCAGAACAACGAGCGGGATCAGCACATAGGACGGGCCGGATACCAGACCAGTGCCAACTGCGACAGCGGCCAGGGCCCCGGCATAGAGCTGGCCCTCAGCACCGATATTCCACAATCTGGCCCGGAAGGCGACGGCTGCGGCAAGGCCGGTCAGGATCAGCGGGGTGGCCCGGGTCAGCATCTCGGTGAAAGCAAAGAGCGAGCCGAAGGCGCCAGTGACCATCAGGCCATAGGCACTAACCACTGAGAGGCCCGCAAAGGCCATTGGAATGGCGGCCAGCACCAGCGCGGCCAGAGCAGCGGCAAGCGAGACCAGCAGCATGCGGGAGACGGGAACCGGGCCTCTGGGTTCGAACCGGATCATGCGGCGTCCCTTCCATTCTGCCCGGCCATGCGCAGCCCGAGCGTGCCGCGGTCCAGGGTTTCGGTGGTGTCTGCCGGGGAGAGGCGGCCCCGGTGAATGACGGCGATACGGTCTGACAGGCGCATGAGTTCGTCGAGATCTTCAGAAATCAGCAGGATCCCGGCGCCGCGTTTGCGGGCGGCCAGAAGGCGTTTGTGGACATCGGAGGTCGCGCCGACATCGAGGCCCCGGGAAGGCTGGGCGGCCAAAACCACCAGGGGGTCCCGGTCCAGGGTCCGCGCCAGCACGATTTTCTGGATATTGCCGCCGGACAGTAGCCGGGCGGGGCTGTCTTCCCCCTGACAGCGGATGTCATAGGCCTCGATCAGGCGCCGGGCGCGGGCGCGCATGGTGGCAAAGCGCAACAGGCCAAAGCGCTGGGTCTCCGGCTTGCGCAAGGCTTCAATCGCCAGGTTCTCCGACACGCTCATGGCGCCGACAATGCCGTCATGGTGGCGGTCTTCGGGAATGCGGGCGAGGCCACAGTCGATCATCGTACGGGCATTGGCTCCGGTCCTTGAGGTGCCGTCCAGTGTCATCGTGCCGGAGGTGACCGGTTCCAGTCCTGACAGCACCCGTGCCAAAGTGGTCTGGCCGTTGCCGGAGACCCCGGCAATACCGAGAATTTCGCCAGCATGAAGGTTCAGATCTATCGCTTGCAGCGCATCGCGGCCGCTCCCGGCACACACCTTGTCGAGCACAAGCAGCGGCGCCCCGGGGGCGCCGGGCTCGCGCACAGTTTCCACGATTGCGTGGCCCACCATGAGTTCGGCCAGTTTTCTGAGGTCGCACTCGGCGGTGGGTAGGTCGGCCACTTTCCGGCCGCCGCGCAGAACCGCGACGCGGTGGGAGGAGGCCATCACCTCGGCGAGCTTGTGTGAGATGAAAATGATACCAAGGCCATCTGCGGCCAGCTTGGTCAGGGTCTGGAACAGGGTGTCCGATTCTTGAGGCGTCAAGACAGCTGTGGGTTCGTCCAGAACCAGCACCTTGGCCTCCCGGTAAAGGGCTTTGAGGATTTCCACCCTCTGTTTCTCGCCAACGGAAAGCTCGGAGATCCGGGCGTCCAGCGGCACGGCGAGGCCCGAGCGGGTCATCAGGTTTTCCAGCTTGCGGCGGGCAGGGGATCGGGCGGAGGTGAGGGCGGACAGGCGCTCCGTGCCCAGAAGAATATTGTCGAGGGCGCTGAGGTTTTCGGCAAGCGTGAAATGCTGGTGCACCATGCCGATCCCGGCTGCCAGCGCAGCATGGGGCGAGCCCGGCTCAAGTTCGCTCAGGCCACCGGCACCGGGGGCGACCAGAACCCGGCCTTCATCGGCCACGTAATGGCCGAAGAGTATGTTCATCAAGGTGGTTTTGCCGGCGCCGTTTTCCCCCAGGAGTGCCAGGATCTCTCCGCGCTTCAGGGTTAGGGTCACATCGCCATTGGCCGTTAGGGCGCCGAAACGTTTTGTGATGCCGTCCAGCTTCAGAACGGTCTCCGCATCGCCGCGGGAGTTCGCTTGGGCGTGGGACGTTTTGTGAGGGGCACCCGCATCCGCTTGGGCGCCGGTTGTGTCGGGTCCCGTCATGCGGACCTCCAGAAAGGTTCGGAGCGCCGCTTGAGGCGGCGGAAAAAAACGGTCCGGCGGCTGAGAGGGTCAGCCGCCGGAGTGCCGGGCCGGGCCCGAATTTACATGGTCGACTTCGGTTCGCTGTCATTCACGTTGACGCGGAAAAGGCCATCCAGGATTTCCTGCTCCTTGGTCTTCGCTGCGGACACCGCGTCTGCCGGAGCCAGGGTCTCATCGACAACAAAGCTGCCGCCGCCATAGGACATGAAGCTGAAAGGACCGAAATCGGCCGGTTCGAAGGACTTGTCCTGAACGGCGGCTATGGCCCGGTCAATGGTCGGCTCCATGTGCCACAATGCGGAGGACAGGATGGTGCCTGGATAGTCGGCGGAGGTGTCGATGACGTTGCCGATGGCCAGAATGCCTTTTTCCTTGGCCGCATCAGAGACGCCGAACCGTTCCGCGTAGAGAATGTCGGCGCCCTTGTCGATCATGGCAAAGGCGGCTTCCTTGGCCTTGGGCGGGTCGTACCAGGAGTTGATGAAGGTCACGAGGAACTTCACATCCGGATTGACGGCGGTGGCCCCGTCCATGAACGCATTCATCAGCCGGTTGACTTCCGGGATCGCGTAGCCGCCGACCATGCCGATCACATTGGACTTGGTGCTGGCCCCGGCAATCATGCCGGAGAGATAGCTCGGCTCGTGAATCCAGTTGTCAAAGACGGAAAAATTCGGCTTGGCCGGTCCGAATGATGAGCCCATCAGGAAAGCGGTGTCAGGATATTCGGCGGCCACCTTGCGGGCCGCGCGCTCCACGGCAAAGGCTTCGCCGACAATCAGGTCCATGCCCTGTTCGGCATATTCGCGCATCACCCGTTCATAGTCGGTATTGGCGACATTTTCAGAGAAGGTGTAGGTGATGTCGCCGCGCTCCTGGGCGGTTTTGAGCGCCTTGTCGATCCGGCTGACCCATTGCTGTTCGACCGGAACGGTGTAGATGGCTGCGACCTTGAGCGGCTCTGCGGTGGCCGGTGTCAGCGACAGGCCTGTGGTGACTGTGACAGCCAGTGCGGCCGACAGCAGGGCCCTGCGGAGCCCGGAAAACGGTTTTGAATTGAGCATCTGAGTCCCCTGGAACAAGTTATGCATCAAAATTTGATCACATAATACGCATGCCCACAAGATGGGCATGGGGTCTCGGGTGCGGTTTTTTGAACAATTGGGAAAAATCTGGACAGGAGTTGTCCAGGAACCGGCGGGCAAGAGCTGTGCGCCGCGCTGCAAGGGATCTGGAAACGCCGGAAGCTCCGGCGTTTCCATGAGACCATGCCAGGATCAGTTGAACAGGCTCGAAACCGATTTTTCCAGAGCTGTGCGGTTGATCGCCTCGCCCATCAGCGGGGCGATGGAAATTGCGCGGATGTTGGTTGCGGCGGTGATTGCTGCGGTCGGCTCGATGGAATTCGTGATCACGAGTTCCTTCAGCTTGGAAGAGGTGACCCGGGCCACGGCCCCGCCGGACAGAACGCCGTGGGTGATATAGGCTGTCACCGATTCAGCGCCTTTAGCCAGCAGCGCCTCGGCGGCATTGCAGAGAGTGCCGCCGCTGTCGACAATGTCATCAACCAGAATACAGTCGAAGCCGTTCACATCCCCGATGATGTTCATGACTTCCGATTCTCCAGGCTTGTCACGGCGTTTGTCGACAATGGAGAGGGGGGCGTCGATCCGCTTGGCCAGGGCCCTTGCCCGAACCACACCGCCCACATCCGGGGAGACAACCATCACATTGTCGGTCGCATAGCGTTCCTTGATGTCGCGGGTCATGACCGGGGCGGCGAACAGATTGTCCGTCGGAATGTCGAAAAAACCCTGAATCTGACCGGCATGAAGGTCGAGCGTCAGGATTCGGTCGGCTCCGGCCTCGGTGATCAGATTGGCTACCAGTTTGGCGGAAATCGGGGTCCGGCCGGAGGCACGCCGGTCTTGGCGGGCATAGCCGAAATAGGGGATGACGGCCGTGATGCGGCGGGCGGAAGACCGCCGCAACGCGTCGATTATGATCAGCAGTTCCATCAGGTGGTCGTTTGCCGGATAGCTGGTCGGCTGCACAACGAAAACATCTTCGCCGCGCACGTTCTCCTGAATCTCTACGAAGATTTCCTGGTCGGCGAACCGCCGGACCTGGCATTTGGCCAGTGGAACATCCAGATAATTGGAAATTTCCTCAGCCAGGGCTCGGTTGGAATTGCCCGCGACGATCTTCATGAGCCGCAAGTCCCTTCTGGTGCGACGCCGGTGTGCAGGCAAGAGGCGCTGCAAACACGCGGAAAAGGCCTAGGTCGTGTCGAGTGCCGGAAGCGGAGAGTCGCGTGCAACCCCCAGCAGGCGGCGGCGTTGTAACAATCAAGCAACCGGACCACAACAGGAGATAGGCTCTGTGCGGCTGTTTTTTTGAATTTTCATGACGCGGGCCGGTATTTAACCGGCAAATATATCATTGACGGTTGAGCCAAGCCTCCAATTCAATCAAGGAGCGTGCGGCAATGCGGGACAAGGTGCCGTTGCCGACCGCTTGCCAGGGATCGCCGGACGCGCCGCCTGTCTCTTCGGTGCCGGAGATTCGTTTCACGCGGCGGCCATTGGCGTCAACAACATCAAAGACATAGAAAAGGGTGCCGTTTGAAGGCTGCCCGGTGGCCGCCAGATAGCCGTTGACCCGGTAGGTGGCCGTGGCACCAACCCGGCGGACCAGCTGGATGTTCCTGGAACGGGCTTCACGTCCGATCATTTCGGACAATTGGTCGGCGATATTGCCGGGCGCCCCGGTAAAGGGTTCAAATGCAAAGGTCACTCCGTCTTCCGCGGTCTGGGGCGCGGCAATGGACGGGGTGGACACCTGCCCGGACACGGGTGCGGGCGGCTGGGGGGAGGACTGACAGGCGGCAAGAGCCCCGAGAAGAACAAGGCCTGCCAAAGGGCGCAGGACCGGAAAAAATGTCTTGCTGGTGTATGCGAGCATGAAAGGATCGGGCTCTCTTCGTCGGTATCTGGTCGGCCGCGTCCCCGTCAGCCTTGCGAAATCAGGCCGTCGGAGCGCAGAAGTGATCTTGGTTTAGCCTGACTTGACCGGCAGGTCGAGAGGCAGCTTTGACAGGCATTCCGGGGCGCCATCACCGGTCAGGTAGGTCTGACCGAGCGTCATGGCGGTGTCAGTGGTCGAATCCATCAAGATCATATGCATGAAGATGACCATATTGGGTTTCACCTCGGCCGGATTGGCGCGGTAGGCCATCGGCGCGTCCATCCAGCTCGGGGTAAACCGCGCTCCGAGCGAATAGCCGCAGGCATTCAGCCGGTGCTGCATCAGGCCGTGGGCATCCACGCGCTCCGCATGGGCATCGAAAATGTCGCCGAAGGTCTTGCCCGGTACAAGCTGGGTTTCAACAGCCGCCAGGGCTTCGCGGGCCGCAACATACATTTCCTGGTGCCGGTCGGTCGGGGTGCCGACGACAACGGTGCGCATTACCGCAGCGTGATAGTGCCGGTAGCTGCCGGCCCATTCCAGGGTGATCTGGTCCTGCGCGGACAGGATCCGCCGTCCTGCCTTGTAGCGGCACAGCAGGGCGTCATGGCCGGAGCCGATTATGAATTCATTGCCGGGATAATCGCCGCCGCCTTCGAAAATCGCGCCCTGCATGGCGGCCAGAATCCGGCCTTCATCTGCACCGGGACGGATTTCGTCCATGGCGGCGTGGTAGGCCTGATCCGCCAGGTCTGCCGCCCTGCGCACATAGGTGATCTCCTCGGCGCTCTTGATGGCCCGCAGGTCCGGGATCAGCTGCGAGGCATCGCCGATATCGGCAAAGCTGGTGAGTTCGGCATTGAGCTGGAGCGCCGTTTTTCCCGTCATGCCATGGGTGTCATATTCGATGCCAATCCGGCTGCCGAGCAGGTCCATGTCGAACAGCATATCCTTGAGCTGGCCGACGGGGCTGGCGGCGCCCCGGTCGATCCAGATGCGGATGTCGGAGATGTTGGAGGTGTGCCGGGCCTGCCGCTGGTCGGCGGACCGGGTCAGCAGCACTTTGCGCCCGTCCCGTGTGACCACAAGGCATTGGAAAAAGCAGAAACCGAACGTGTCGTAGCCGGTCAGCCAGTACATGCTTTCCTGGGCGAACAGCAGCATCGCATCCAGTTTTTCCGCGTCCATGGCGGCTTTCAGCCGGTCAAAGCGGGTCTCGAATTCGGCATCGGAAAAATGCAGGGCCATGGGTGTCCTCACGGATGGGAAAAGGGGCAGTGTTCAAGGGGCGGTTTCCAGGCTGATGGCGCTGATCTGGCGGCCATAGTCCGGTTCCTTGCGGTGGGTTGTGCGCCGGTAGGAAAAGAACCTGGTTTCGTGAGCATAGGTGCACAGGTTCAGGTTCTCGACGCTGGCAAGGTCAAGGTCGTGCAGACAGCCGGTGATGAAAGCCGGCAGATCGAACAGGAAATGGCCGTCCCGCCCGGACGGCTTGAAGTAGCGCCCATGGCCCTCGAACACTTCCAGAAAGCGGATGTGGAACTCCGGGCCAACTTCATAGGCGGATTGCGAGATGGTCGGTCCCAGAACCGCGATGATGTTTTGCGGGGTCGCGCCAAGGCTGGTCATGGCAGCAACCGTATTTTGCAGAACCCCTGAAATCGCACCCTTCCAGCCCGAATGGGCGGCGCCGATGACCCTGGCTTCCGGGTCGGCGAACAGGACCGGGCCGCAATCAGCCGTCGCAACGCCGATGGCCAGCCCCGGCGTGTTCGTGACCAGGGCATCCGCCTGCCGGTCATCCCCGTCTTGCCAGGGCCGTTCCACAATGATGACATCGGGTGAGTGGATCTGGTGGGGGGAGACGAGACAGTCGGCGGTCACGCCAAGGGCGCCGGCAACCCGGCTCCGGTTCTCAAGGACCTTGGTGCGCTGGTCACCCGAGCCCAGGCCGATGTTCAGGCTTTTGTAGATCCCGCCTGACACGCCGCCTTCCCGGGTAAAGAAGCCGTGCCGGAGGCCGTCCAGTTTCAATCCTTCTGCTTCGATCATGTCAACCGGTCCTGAGTGAAGCCCCGACAGGCTGCGGGCTTGGGGGAATCGGGTCTCTTGGCTGAGATCCTTGAAGGCATCATGGGGTGCTGTCAAACGGAGGGAAAGCCTCAGGCCCGCCACTGATGGCCAGCACCTTGAAAAGCTCTCCCATCTGATCGGGGGCGGCAAGGCGTTCCACAGCATCGCGGATGGCCTCCTGTTCCTGGTGGGACTTTCCGGCGCCAAGCTGCCCGGCCCGTTCCAGAAGCCCGGAGCGCAGCAGAAAATCGGCTTGGGTCAGCGGCGGGTGCGCCGTCGCGCCTCCGCACTCAGCTGCTTGCGCCAAGCCTTCGAAATTCACATGGGCCGTCAGATCAGCCTCCCCAGGATGGGCAAGAATGTCATCAAAAGCATGGCGGAAAAGGGCCTGCAATGTGTCGCCCGGTGCGGTTTTCACATAGCCATAATCGATGATCAGCGCGGCGCCGCCCTGGTCGGCCAGCCGTTGGCCCAGGGACTGGGCAATCGCGTTGGCCGCCGGCTGGGTTTCCAGGATGGTGCCTTGCGGACTGTCTGCGGCCGCCGCCGGGATCTGCTCATCGGCAAGACGGGCCGGGCCGGTGCCAAAGGCCAGGTCTCCATCGGCGGAGAGGCCGATCACCCGTTCGTGCCAGCCGTCTTGTGTCCTGAGGAACTGATGGATCGGCAGGGCATCGAAAAATTCATTGGCCACCAGCAGGACCGGCCCGCCGGGAAGCGTGTCGAGAGTGTCATGAAATTCGGGGCGCAGGGGGGCGCTGGCCAGTGCCGTGTGCTGCTGCGCGCGCAGGCGCGGGCTGGTTTCCACAAGGTGAAGCGTTGCGGCATTCAAAAAGCCCGGCCGGAGCTTTGCGACCCGCAGGAGGTCCGCCATCAGCGTGCCCCGGCCCGGGCCCAGTTCCACCAGACGCACCGTGTCCGGGGTTCCCATGCTGGCATAGGCGGACAGGCAGGCTGCGCCGACCAGCTCGCCAAACATCTGGCTCACCTCCGGGGCAGTGATGAAATCGCCTGCCCGGCCGAACGGCTCACGTGCCGTGTAATAGCCGGACCTGGGATCTCCCAGGCAGAGCGCCATGAACCGGGCAACGGACATGGGTCCATCCGCCCGGATCTGGGTCTTGATCCTGTCGCCAAGGGCGGTCAAGAGGTGCGGTCCCCGGAAGGCTTGCGGGCGGCCCAGATCATGGCGGCCAGACCGGCCAGAATCATTGGCAGGGACAGGAGCATGCCCATGGTGAGAAAACCGGCCAGATAGCCGATCTGGGCGTCCGGGACCCGGTAGAGCTCGGCAACCGACCGGCCAATTCCATAGCCGCAGGCAAAGGCTCCGGCCATGAACCCCGGCTTTTGCAGCAATTTAAACCGGGCGCTCAAAAGGCGCAGCACCAGAAACAGAAAAACCCCTTCAAGAGCGGCCTCATAGAGCTGGCTGGGGTGGCGGGGATCCGGTCCGGCGCCCGGAAACACCATGGCCCAGGGCACATCGGCCGGGCGGCCCCATAGCTCACCATTGATGAAGTTGGCGATACGGCCGAAAAAAAGCCCGATGGGGGCAGCGCAGCCGGCCAGGTCAAACAGGGTCCAGACCGACAAGCCCCGCCGCCAGGCAAACAGCAGCATGGCAATCACTGTTCCGGTAAAACCGCCATGGAAGGACATGCCGCCGCTCCAGACCGCGAAGGCTTCCAGCGGATTGGCCAGGTAATAGGCGGGATTGTAAAACAAGACATAGCCGATCCGCCCACCCAGGATAATGCCAAGCGTTCCCCACAGAACAAAGTCGTCGAGATCGAGCGGGGTCGGCCGTTTGACGCCGGCCCAAAGCCTGTCGTTCAGCACCAGGGCGCGCATGTAGCGCCAGGCCAGCAGGATGCCGGCGATATAGGCCAGCGCATACCAACGCAGCGCAAAAGGCCCGAATTCGATGAGGACGGGATCAATGGCCGGATAGGGCAGAACAAAAACAGTCGGCACGGCAGGTCCTTTGCAATCGGCCCGCTTGATCAGCCTGGCCGGAAACGGTCGGCGCAACGCTTGCGCCATCTTGCTGCGTCCGTCAAGCGCGGCGCGGGTCAGGCGTGCGGACCTTCGGTGCCTGCGGCGGAATTGGCTCTTGAAGTTGCGGCCATTCCCCCATACCTCTGACACAACACAAACCTTTTGCGCACAGGAGGGTTGCATGACCCAGGGCCCGAACCGCCTTCTTGATGATTTCGCCAAGCTGATGACCGATGCCGCCGGTGTGGCACAGGGCGCCCGGCGCGAAGTGGAAACCGCCTTCCGGGCGCAGGCCGAACGCTTCCTGTCCGATATGGACATGGTGTCCCGGGAAGAGCATGAGGCCGTAAAGGAGATGGCCGTGCGGGCTCTGGACCGGATTGAAGAGCTCGAATCAAGGCTTGAAAAGCTGGAAGCGGGGGCTCCTGCTGCGGACGGAGAGGCTTGAAACTGGTTCTGTTACGGCGGTGTGACAGGAAACTGTTGATTGTTGATGACAGAAATAAGACGGGCAAACGCGGCGGAAACGCAAAGTTTTTAAGCTGAATGCTGAAAAAACAGGCCGAGTCGTCCACAAGTTTTGGCTTTTTTGTTCGAAGTGATGTGTATCCCTTAAAACATTCCTGATCCTATACTCGAAGTTAACAGGGATTCGTCGGAGCAAGACGGAACCGGTTCGCGACCTTGAAGAGCCAGCATAGGACGTTTTGCTCCTCCGGCATGGGACTTATCCCGGCGGCCCACCCGGTTATCCTGATCGGGTATTCGGCCCCGGCTCGAAAGGGGAGAAGGCATCATGAGCCTCATCGAGATCGAATTCGAGCGACCTGGCAATCCCGTCGACACCATAGAGACCGTAGCTGCCTTGAACGACTGGGCTTTCGAACGCTCGGACGAGGACGAGATCACCATCTCCCTCGGAGGAAGCTGGTGCGACTATCATGTCTCCTTCTCCTGGATGGAAGATGTCGAGGCGCTGCATCTGGCCTGTGCTTTTGATCTGAAAGTGACGGAGCCGCGCAAGACCGAAATCGTGCGCCTTCTTGCCCTGATCAATGAACAGCTCTGGATGGGGCATTTTGATCTCTGGCACAAAGAGAACGTCATCATGTTCCGCCAGTCTCTGCTTTTGAGCGGGGGGGCGGAAGCGTCTTCAGCCCAGATTGAAGCCATGCTGACAAATGCACTTGAAAACTGCGAGCGTTTCTATCAAGCCTTCCAGTTCGTCGTCTGGGCGGGTCACTCCGCCACAGAGGCTATGAATTCGGCCTTGTTTGAAACCGCAGGGGAAGCATGAGTTTTTCCAAAGACCGTCCTTTTGTTCTTGTCGGAGCCGGCAAAATGGGAGGAGCGATGCTGTCGGGATGGATGGCGGATGGGATTGACCCGGCCGCCGTCGTCATCTGTGATCCTGGCCTGTCCGATGAGATGGACACGCTGTTGAAAGCCCATGGTGTCCGCCATGTGACGTCCCTCCCGGATGATCTGAAAGCAGGAACGCTGCTGTTGGCAGTCAAACCGCAGATGATGGAGGCGGTGCTGCCTAGCCTGGCCAGTGCGGTGCTGGAGGACACGCTGGTCATGTCGGTGGCAGCCGGAACGCCTGTGTCCACCTTTGTGTCGGCCTTTGGGGACGTTCCGGTGTGCCGGTGCATGCCCAACACGCCTGCCATGGTCAAGCGTGGCATCACGGCGGTCTACCCGACGGAAAATGTCTCTGAGGCGCAGAAGCAGGACGTAACCAAACTGCTGTCGGCCGTTGGCAAGGTGGTCTGGCTCGACAGCGAAGACCAGATTGATCTTGTCACCGGTGTCAGCGGGTCCGGGCCGGCCTATGTGTTTTATCTCACTGAAGCCTTGAGCGAGGCGGGCAAGGCCGCCGGGCTTCCTGGCGAGATTGCCCATGAGCTGGCGGTTGCCACAATTTGTGGGGCGGGCGAACTGATGTATCAGTCCGGAGAAAATCCGGCCATCCTCAGGCAGAACGTCACCAGCCCGAATGGCACAACGGCCGCAGCGCTCGATGTTCTGATGCATCCGGACGGACTTCAACCGGTCATGACCCAAGCCGTTGCTGCTGCCGTGAAACGGGCGCGGGAACTAGCGGAGGAGTAGGTCCTTCTTTGACTGGCGTTCCTCCCGGCTGGCCTCTCTGGCCGTCTGGGAGTGGCCTAATTTATGATGTGCACGGAAAATGCCGCCGGAGTGCACAGTCTTTGCCGGGCTGCGGCGCAGCGTCACCCTTTCCGCGCGCCGTCTTGTCTCCTATGTTCAGGGACAAAGTCATAGGAAGGCAGCCCATGGTAACCGCAAAGACCAAACAGAAGATTTTTCAAACCTTTCTGGATCTTCTCAAAGACCACCCCTATGAGGACGTGTCGCTGCCGCTGGTGGCTGACACGGCTCAGGTCAAGCTGGCCGACATGCGTGCTGCCTTTGCCTCCAAGCTCGACCTTGTGATGGCCTTCACGGATCTGATCGACACCAAGGTTCTGGAAGACTTTGATCAGGATATGGACGACCAGCCGCCCCGGGACCGGCTGTTTGATGTGTTGATGACCCGTATAGATGCGCTGGCTGGCCACAAAGACGCCGTGCGGGCCCTGCACCGGGCGGCGCGCCGGGACCCAGCCCTGTCGCTGGAGTTCAACCGCCTGGAAGTGCGCTCCCAGAAATGGATGCTGATGGCTGCTGGCATGCAGCTGTCCGGCCTGAAGGCGGCGGCGGCCTCCCAGGGGCTTGCCATTGCCTTTGCGAGGGTCGTCGAGGTTTGGCTGGACGAAGCGGATGAAGGCATGCCGCGCACCATGGCAAAGCTGGACAAGGAGCTGGACAAGGGCTCCGCCTTCATGCGGCGCCTGAATGGGTTGGACAGGCTGGCCGGCGGGGTGCGCTCGTTCCTGAAGCGGGCATCTTCAGGCCGCCGCCGCCGCAGGCACAGGCAGGAGGAAACGTCCGACACCGACTATGGCGAAGAAGCCCCTGCGTAATACCAAACGCGGTCAAATGGGGCATGATCAACTGAGCTTGGTATGATGGGCTGGGCCAAACTCGCTTGATCCTGGCCTATGCAATCTCCACGGAACGGTTTGGTCCGGGTTCTCCCTTGCACCTCAAAGACGGTCCGGGCATGGTTTGGCTCAAAGAAAGAGGACAGACCGTGAGCGAGCAGATCAGTTTTGACGATTTTATGAAAGTGGATGTCCGGGTTGGACGCATTGTGGAAGCAGAGGTTTTTCCCGAAGCGCGGAAACCCGCCTACAAGATGCGGATCGACTTCGGCCCGGATCTCGGCATCAAGAAAACCTCCGCCCAGATCACAAAGCACTACACACCGGAAACGCTAGTTGGCAAGCTTGTGATGGCCGTCGTGAACTTCCCGCCGCGCCAGATCGGGCCGCTCATGTCCGAGGTGTTGACCCTTGGGGTGCCGGACGCGGACGGGGAGGTTGTTCTGATGGCCCCAGACAAGGATGTGCCCATCGGCGGGCGGCTTTTCTGAGCATGCAGAACGCGGCTGATTGCAGGAGTGCACCGCGTTCCGGTGGGGTCAATTTGTTTGACTTTGCGCTGTGATCTCCGGTGTCGGCCAGCGAAAGGCAAATCCGATGAAGTGCGATTTGCCTAAGCCGGCACCCGCAGCCGGGCCCTTAGGCCCCCCATGGGGCTTTCTTCCAGATAAAGATCGCCGCCATGGGCCCGGGCAATGTCCCTTGCAATTGCAAGGCCGAGACCGCTGCCGGTCTCGTTCTGATTGCGGGCCAGATCCAGCCGGTGAAATGCCCGGAATGCAATCTCGCGTTCCTCTTCCGGAATGCCGGGGCCGTCATCATCCACACAGACTGTCAGCCAGCCGCGCTCGATCCGGCCGTCAACCTCGACCCGGTTGCCGTATTTGCAGCCATTGGTGACAAGGTTCGACAGGCAGCGTTTCATGGACAGGCGCTTGACCTCGGCCTCTGATGTGCCTTCGAACCTTGTGCTGACATTGTGGCCCGAGATCTCCGCTTCCTCTTCCAGCTCTTCCAGAAGCAGGGCCATGTCGGCGGTTTGTGTGTCTTCATCCGCATCCCCGCTGGCAAAGGCCAGATAGTCCTCCAGCATGTGGCTCATCTCGTCCACATCCTTGCGCATGGCGTCCCGCTCCGGTGTGTCTGACAGGAAGGCAAGCTGCAGGCGCATGCGGGTCAGGATGGTGCGCAGATCATGGCTGACCCCGGCCAGCATCGTGGTGCGCTGTTCGATCTGGCGCTCGATGCGCCTGCGCATGTCGATGAAGGCCCTGCTGGCGCGGCGCACTTCCCGGGCGCCGGTCGCCCGGAAATTGTCCACCGTGCGGCCTTTGCCGAAGGCCTCTGCGGCATCGGCAAGGCGGATGATCGGCCGGATCTGGTTGCGCAGGAACAAAAGCGCAATGATCAGCAGGACCAGGGAGGTGGAAAACATCCAGACCAGGAAAATATGGGAGTTGGAGGCAAAGGTCTGACTGCGCCGCGTAAACACCCTTAGGATGGAATCCTTCAGCTGGATGCGGATCTCCACAAAACGTGAGCGTCCCACCGTGTCGATCCAGAAGGGTTTGCCGATCTTCTTGCTGATGGCGAGGCTGAGTTCTTTGTCGATGACATCAAAAAAGGGTTTCGGGGCAGGTGGCGGCAGGGGTTCCAGCGGCAGAATGGTGGTCGACATGCCAAGGGCCCGGGACGCCATCTGCTCGATCTTGGCGTAGTCCGGATCCTGGGGATAGGCCTCCAGAACATAGACGATGGCCGCAATCTCCCGCACCACCGCCTCCGACATGCGCCGGGAGACGAGCTGGTAATGGCGCTCCATGAAGACAAAGACCAGCACGGATTGCAGGATCACGATGGGCGCAACGATGATCAGGAAGGTCCGGGTATAGAGCCCCTTGGGCATGATCCGGTACATGAACCGGGACAGGGCACGATAGGCGCGCAGCAGTAACCGGATGGGTGTGGACCGGACAAGTTTGCGCAAAAGAGGAGGTGGTTTGAGCATATCCTGCGGGTCAGTCGCAGGCCAGCCGGTAGCCGATGCCCCGGACGGTCTGAAGATAGATGGGGTTGCCGGGGTCGGCCTCGATCTTGCGCCTCAGCCGGTTGATCTGCACATCCACCGTCCGCTCGCCAAGACCACTGTCGCCGCCGACAATCTTGTGGCGCGGTACGGTGGCTCCAGGCTGTTCGGCAAAGATGGACAGAATCTGCTTTTCCCGGTCGGTCAAGCGAACCGGATCATCGCCGTTCTTGAGTTCTCCCCGGGAGGCATTGAAGGAAAATGGGCCGAAGCGGATCTCCTCTGTTGCCGTCGAGGGCTGGGCATTTCCGCGCCGCAGGATCGCGGCAATCCGCAAGAGAAGCTCCCGCGGCTCGAAAGGTTTGGGTAGATAGTCGTCCACGCCCGCCTCCAGCCCGGCGATCCTGTCATTGGCCTCGGACCGGGCGGTGAGCATCAGGATCGGCACCGTATTGTCCCGGCGCAGGTCCGCAGCCAGTTCCAGGCCGGTTTCCCCAGGCATCATCACATCCAGAATGATCAGGTCGAATTCCAGGCCTGAGAGGCAGGTCCGGGCTTCGGCGGCATTGGCCGCTGAGGAGACCCGATACCCGTTTTCTTTCAGGAGACGGGACAGAAGGTCCCGGATACGCTTGTCGTCATCGACCAGAAGAATATGGTTGGCATTGTCGTCGGGCACGGGGTCTTTCATGGTGGCCGGTACGTCCTTATCTGCTTGAGCCTCAAGCGGTATTTTAACCGCACAAAGAAGCTCGCCCATTTTATTGCGCAGCCCCCTTTGCGTACTGGTCCGGAGCCAGTTGCGCAGGAGAATGGCGCTCAATCCTTGAGCGGGAACGGGCTTCTGACAAGCTTCAGAATGTCCGCGCGCGCATCCGGATCAATCATCTGCAGCAGGAATTGCCGCACGATTTCCTCGCTGCCATCTGGCAAGCCAATTAGGGCACGTTCAAGGCGTTTTTGCTGCAGGCGGATCAGGCTTTCCGCCAGTTCAAAACCCCGGTCCGTGGTGTAGAGGAGCCGTTGACGGCGGTCATTGAGACCTGCGCGCTGCTCGATCATGCCTTCATCGACGAGCTGTTTGAGAACCCGGCCAAGGCTCTGCTTGGTAATGCGCAGGATGGCCAGAAGATCGGTGACCATGATGCCCGGATTGCGGCTGACAAAATGCAGCACGCGGTGATGGGCCCGGCCGAATTCGAACCCGGCCAGAACTTCATCCGGATCGCCGGTAAAATCCTTGTAGGCGAAGAACAGCAGCTCGATCAGGTCATGGGGCAGGGCTGTGCAGTCACCGGTCCGGTCCGGGCTGGCCGGCGGGCTGTCAGTGTCCTGCGGGGCCGGTTTGAAATTTACGTCAGCCATATTGACTTAATTCTGGTCGATTGTTACTTGTCAGCAGCCGCGAACGAAATGATCGGTCTCAAAGATGCTTTTTTAAGCATCTGATGCTAAACGAATCCGTTCACCGTTTCGGCGGCCATCAGGATACCGATAGTTGGCGTGCTGTGCAAAAGATACGGCAGCAAAACTGACGCAAGCCTTTGGCGTTATTTGCGTCTGTTGCAAGAAAACAATAAGCGCTCAGTGAGCGGGCGGGAGATGAAACATGGCAGGAACGCCTTTTGATCAGCTCAGTGGTGATATCTGGTACGACGGGGTGTTTGTGCCCTGGTCGGATGCGAAGCTTCATGTGCTGAGCCACGGACTGCATTACGGAAGCAGCGTGTTTGAAGGCGAACGGGCCTATGGCGGCCAGATTTTCAAATCTGAGGACCATACAGAGCGTCTGCTGGAATCTGCACGGACCTTGGGCTTCGAGATCCCCTGGAGCGCGGATGAGATCAACGCGGCCAAGGAAGACACCCTTCAGCGCATGCAACTCAGCGATGCCTATATCCGCCCGGTGGCCTGGCGCGGTAGTGAGATGATGGGCATTTCCGCCCAGAGCAACACCATTCATCTGGCCATCGCCGCCTGGGAATGGCCGAGCTATTTCAAGCCGGAAGAGCGCCTGAAGGGCATCCGGCTGGACATGGCGGAGTACCGCCGTCCGGATCCCAAGACCGCTCCCTACAAAGCCAAGGCGGCGGGTCTTTACATGATCTGCACCATTTCCAAACATGCGGCCGAGGCCAAGGGCTACGCGGATGCGCTGATGCTGGACTGGCGGGGGCAGGTGGCGGAATGCACCGGGGCGAATGTGTTCTTCGTCAAGGAGGGCAAGATCCACACGCCGGTGCCGGACTGTTTTCTGGATGGCATCACCCGGCGCACGGTGATCGCTCTGGCCCGCGACCGGGGAATCGAGGTGGTCGAGCGGACCATCCTGCCGGATGAATTGCCCGGTTTTGAACAGTGTTTCGTCACCGGAACGGCTGCGGAAGTCACGCCGGTCTCCGAGATTGCCGGGACCTCTTTCCAGGTGGGCGACATCATCAAGACCTTGATGGAAGATTATGACGCTGCAGTGCGCCCGAATGCGCCTGAACTCAAGGCGGCTGCTGGCTGAGCTTCAAGCTGGTTTTCCCGAAAGAGCAAAGCAAGACGCGCAGTCAAAGGCGGTGTTCCCATCAGGGGCGCCGCCTTTTGTCTTTCAGGCTTGCCGGGCAGGGTCCTCATGGAGCGCGTGGAACATCCGTCCCCGTTCGGCAAACAGGATACAGCCCATAGCGCACAGGCCGTAAAGGCAAAAGGCAAGGCTGAGAGGCTGGGTTGTGCCGTTGAAGAACTGGCCCATAATATAGCCGAGAATAGCACCGCCCAGGGTGCTGACCGTGCCGATCACGGAAGAGGCGGTGCCGGCAATCTCGCCGAGAGGTTCCATGGCCATGGCGTTGAAATTGGCGCCGATGAAGCCGAAGCTGGTCATGGTCAGGGTCACGAGCACAAGAAACACCCAGAACGTGTCCAGTCCGAGGGCTGCACACAGCCACAGGAGAAACCCGAGGGCTGTGTAGACGACTGTCGCGCCGTGGGACAGGCGGCGCATACCGAGGGCCTCCACAAGCTGCGCATTGGTAAAAGACGAGACGGCCATGGTTATCGCGATGGCCGCGAAGACCAGCGGGAACAAGGTGCCAAGGCCGTAGATCTCGACAAAGATCTGCTGGGACATGGCCAGAAACGAGAACAGGCCCCCAAAAATGAAGGCCATTCCGACCGTATAGCCCAGGCTGACGCGCAGGGTGAGGGCGGTGGCATAGGCGCTGAGAATGGCCGGCAGAACCATGGGGCGGCGCTTTTCCGAAGCCAGGGTCTCCGGCATCCGGACCGCAGACCAGACCATCATGATGACACCCGAAGCCAGGAGAAGGGCGAAGATCCAGTGCCAGCCGGCCACCAGCAGAACGGCCTGTCCGATGGAGGGGGCCACCACGGGCACCGCCATGAATACCATCATCACCAGCGACATCACCTTGCCCATGCGCCGGCCGGTGTAACAGTCCCGGACCACGGACAGAACCGCGACCCGGGCTGCCGCGCAGCCGACCCCTTGCAGGGTGCGGGAGGCAAGCAGGGTGCCCAGGTCATTGGCGAAGATCGCCGCCACACTGGCCAAGCTGTAAAGGGCCAAACCGCCAACCAGAACCCTGCGGCGGCCAAAGGCATCGGTCACCGGGCCAAAGAAGAATTGGGCACCGCCGAATCCGGCAAGATAGGACAGGAGCACAAGCTGACGATTGTTCTCTTCAACAATGTTCAAAGCTTCGCCAATGGCCGGAAGCGCGGGCAGCATCACATCGATGGCCATGGCATTCAGGGCCATGATCATGGCGATAATGGTAACAAACTCGGCAAAGGGGATGCCCGGATCGCGCAGCACTTCAGGTTCTGCAGAAGCCTGGGACGGGGACACCGTCTGCTGTCCGTCAGCGGCAGCATCGGAAGAATTCAATTCGTGTTTCACGGGGCCGGAACCAGTTCAGGGTGGCGGAAGGGCAAGCCAACTGTTGGGAGGAATGCACAAATTTCTTGGGTGCAATCAACGATCAGGAGTATACTTGGTGGTGCTGCTCACGTCCAGCGCGCGGCGTCCTTGTCATCGCTTTGCTTGGCCTCAACCCAGTTGCTTGTGCCGTCGCCGGCCAGATGTTCCTTTTTCCAGAACGGGGCGCGGGTCTTCAGGAAATCCATCAGGAAATTGGCCGCCTCAAAGGCGGCCCGGCGGTGGGCGGAGGCCGCTATCACGAGCACAATGTTTTCGCCCGGCGGAATCCGGCCATAGCGGTGCAGCACGGTCAGGCCGGTCAGCGGCCAGCGGGTCGCCGCCTCTTGCGCGATGCGCTCCAGTTCCGCTTCGGCCATGCCCGGATAATGTTCCAGTTCCAGCGCTTCCAGCGTTCCGGCCTCATCCCGGCAGAGCCCAGTGAATGTCACCAGAGCGCCCACATCCTTGCGTCCTGCGGTCAGTCGCCGGGCTTCGTCCTCAGCGCTGAAATCCTGTGCCTGAACACGGACGAGCGGCGTGATCGAGCCGGCGTGTGCGGGAGCCCCAGCCGTCATGGCTCAGCCGCCGGTCATGGGCGGAAAGAACGCGATCTCGCGGGCGCTGCCGAGCGGGGCATCCAGCTCCACATGTTCCTGGTCCAGCGCCACGCGGATGGCCTCTTCGTCTTCAAAGGCGGCTTCATGGGAGGCATCCAGGCCTTTGAGATGGGCAATCAGGTCGGCAACGGTCTGAAGGTTGGCGGGAAGGTCAAGCTGCTCTTCCTCAAGGCCAACCCGTTCACGAACCCAGGCGAAATAGCGGATAATCATAAGCGTCCTTCAGGCCATGGCCGTGGCTGGACACCGGGGGCCGGTGCCGCAGACCGGGCCTATTCGGTGATAAGATGGCCGATCCCGGCCCGGAAATAGTCGTAGCCCGTATATAGGGTCAAAGTTGCGGCGAGCCAGAGCGCGATCAGGCCGGTAAGGGTTGTATAGGCAAAGACTGTGTCTCCGGCGGGACCAGCCAGCAGAAAGGCAATGGCGATCAGCTGTACGGTGGTCTTCCATTTGGCAAGCTTGGTCACAGGCACGCTGACCTGCAGTTCGGCCAGGAACTCCCGCAGGCCCGACACGAGGATTTCCCGGCACAGGATGATGATGGCGGCCACCAGCGACCAGTTGCCGATGGTGCCATCTGCAGCCAGCATGAGCAGGCAGACGGAGACGAGCAGTTTGTCTGCAATGGGGTCCAGCATTCGCCCGAGGGCGGATTGCTGCTGCCATGCCCGGGCCAGATAGCCGTCAAAGAAGTCTGTAATGGCGGCGATCACAAACAGGCCGAGCGCGATCCAGCGCGGGGTTGCGCCCTCAAAGTAAAAACAGGCGGCAACAGCGGGAACCGCCAGGATGCGCCCATAAGTCAGGAGATTGGGCAGGCTCAGAGCAACGTTTCGTTTCATGTCGGCTTTCAAGCGTGGAATGGGCCCGGCCGGGCAGGCTGCCGTAGGATATGCAGACGGGGTCGGGGCCGTCCGCCTTGCCGGACGTTCCGGCCCTCGTTCAATCGAACAGGGTATCGCCCTGCTGGTCAATCATCATTTTGGCTTTGCGGATCATTTCATTGGCCGCATCTGTTTCTCCAGGCATCACATCTGCGCGGATGAAACGGTGGCTCTTGGTCTCCCCGTCCACATCCTTTTCGATCCGGCCGGCAACTTGCCACTGGCCGCCGGAGGACATGGGCTCGGCGATGATCCGGAAGCCGTCATGCTCAACCGTGGTTGTCTTTGAGGCGGCCTTGGCCGCGCTGTCTGAGGACGCCCCGAACAGCGTCTTGAACATCTTGCCGAGCATTGCCGCCCACTCCCATTGCATTTGCCCCCTTTTACGGGCGTGTGCGGGCCGCTTCAAGGGGCAAAGACATGTTTGGAACCGGGCGGTTGGCAGGAGCGCACCGCGTTTCTGGGGATTCGAACCGTCTTGTTGTTTGCGTTGAAATACCTGATGTCAGGCAGCGGCACGCAAATCCACTGACCCGTGATTTGCTCTGAAGAGAAAGCCGCATGGGGCCGCGGGGGAGCCCAAGGAGGCTGGCGGTTACCCGAGCTGCCGCTGCCGCCAATGATGACGGCACAGGGACACATAGGTTTCGTTGCCACCGATCACGACCTGATCGCCTTCTTCAACGATCCGGCCGTCGCTGTCGAGGCGGGCAACCATGGTCGCCTTGCGGCCGCACCAGCAGATCGTCTTGATTTCCTTCAGATTGTCGGCAATGGCCAGAAGGGCGGCGCTGCCGGGAAAGAGCTTCCCCTGAAAATCCGTGCGCAGGCCGAAACACATGACCGGAATGCGCAGCTGATCAGACACATCCGCCAGCTGCCAGACCTGGCGCTCGGTCAGAAACTGGGCTTCGTCCACGAAAACAGCGTCCACACTCCGGGCCGCATGGGCACGCTTCACATGTTCCAGAATATCGTCGCTGCTGGCAAAGATATCCGCATCCGCTGCCAGCCCGATCCGCGATGCGATCCGCCCCTTTCCGGCCCGCTCGTCAAAGGCGGCAATGAGCAGGAGCGTGGTCATGCCCCGCTCCTTGTAGTTATACGCGGCCTGCAGCAGCACCGTCGACTTGCCGGCATTCATGGAGGAATAGTTGAAATAGAGTTTGGCCATATATGCGCGTTCCGGGTCAGCCGGGGCGGCTTTCGCATGGGTCCCGGCTGAGGTGCCTTTCAAGTGGTCGGGCTTTTGCCGGCGGTCAAAGAGCCGCCCGCTGCCTTTGGGAATCGGTTTCACATCCGGGGCAGTTTTCCCAATCCGCGCGCCATGCTCAAATACTTTCCGCGGTAAACCACAGCTGGGGCCGTTTTTTCAGGGCTTGCCGCCCGATGTTCTAAATCTTGCCTTGCGCGGGAAGGTCCAGGTCGACAATCAGGGGCACATGGTCCGACCCGATGTCCGGGCCCACGGCAACACTCTGCACAGTCACGTTTTGGGAGACCGCAAACTGGTCGACGGGGGCGCCCAGAATCCAGTGCAGCCGGTAGTCGAAGAAGAACCGGGTAGTCTGCGGCCAGCCGCCCGGATAGGCGGTCTTCAGGTTATTGCCGGCCAGAAGATCCTGAAAGCGGCTGGACCAAGGGGCGGTGTTCCAGTCGCCGATGATCACCAGAGGATCGGCCCCCTGGTCCTGAATGTCCTGCACCAGCATATCCGCTTCTTCCAGATAAAGCCGCCGGTTTTCCCAGCGGACCGGATTGCGCGGACTGTCCGGGTGGACTGCGATCAGATGCAGGGCGTCGGAGCCCGTGTCGAGAACCACATGCAGCAGCTCCCGGTCAGCCTCATGGATGACGCTGGCGCCCGCATGCAGTTTCCCTTTGACGATGCGTGATGCGGATTTGAGAATGGGAAACCGGGAGTAGATGACCAGGTCTTCCGAGGCTCCGACCTTCAGGTAACCTGGAAAGCCGTTCTTGCCGACGCTGCCGACCTCAAGATCAAGCTTGTTCCAGCGCCGTTTCTGCAGATACCACATGGCTTCCTGAATCACGACAATATCGGGCTTCTCCCGCTCCAGAAGGGACGTGACTTCCTTGTCGCCCAGGAACTTGCGCTCAATATTCATCGAGACGATCTTGATCGGCTTGCCGCCGTCCCGGGCCGGTTCCAGGCGTGCTGTGTTGTCAAGAGTGCGCAGGCCTGTCAGGCCGGCCAGAGCTGCAAAGACCAGAACGGTGAGCGCAAAGGCGGCCCGGTAAAGCCTTGGGAAGCGGTGTGGCAGCCACAGCCCTGCAAGCCCTGTGGCACAGCCCGCAAGGCCAAGGCCGAGGAACTGGCGCAGAAAGAAGCTCATATTGTCCGCAAACCAGTTGTCCGGCGCCACAAAGGCGGCAAGGCCGAGAACGCTGAAAACAACAGCGCCGAACAGGGCTGCCCAGCAGACAAGACTGGCCAAAAGGGCAAGGAGTGACCGGCGGAGCGAAGGGGCGGAAGAAGACATAGCGGGATCAATCAGGAGAACTGTGGCGTTTTCAAGAGACGCCGGAAGGCATAAACGTTGGAGCCGTCCCTAACACAGATGCCGGATTCTGTCGGCATCAAACAGGTTTGGGGCGCTTAACGCCTAAAATTTACTCATGGAAGTGGTCATAAACCAGACGGGCAATGGCTTCGGAAATACCAGGAACAGCGGCCAGATCCTCAAGGCCTGCCTTGGACACGGCTTTGGCGGTGCCGAAATGGCGCAGGAGAGCTTTCTTGCGTGTGGGGCCAATTCCGGAGATCTCGTCCAGAGGATTGCGGACAATATCCTTCTTGCGCCGGGCCCGGTGGCTGCCAATGGCAAAGCGGTGGGCCTCATCACGCAGGCGCTGGACAAAATAGAGCACCGGATCGCGCTCCGGCAGCATGAAGGACTGCCTGCCGGGGATGACGAATTTTTCCCGGCCCGCATCCCGGTCCGGCCCCTTGGCAATGCCGACCAGTGGTATGTCGGTGATGCCGAGGGCTTCAAGGGTTTCCCTGGCCGCGCTCAACTGGCCCAGGCCGCCATCGATCAGCACCAGATCCGGCCAGGCGGGCATGTCAGTGGAAAGATCTGGTGCCGTGTCCTGGGCGGAGGCGTTCTCCGGTGTGTCTTCCCCTCTTCCGGGTGCCTCCGGGCTGGCGGTGGGAGCGGCCTCCCGTGCGTGGTCCTTCAGCAGCCTTGAAAACCGCCGGGTCAGCACTTCGCGCATCATGCCGTAGTCATCGCCGGGCACAAGATCTTCCGACTTGATGTTGAACTTGCGGTACTGGCCTTTGGTAAAGCCTTCCGGGCCGGCAACGATCATGCCGCCAACCGCATTGGTGCCCATGATGTGCGAGTTGTCGTAGACCTCGATCCGGCGGGGCGGGAAGGACAGGTCAAAGGCGTCGGCAACCCCTTTCAACAGCCGGGCCTGGCTGGAAGTCTCCGCAAGACGGCGGCCAAGCGCCTCGCGGGCATTGGTCAGGGCGTGGGCCACCAGATCCTTTTTTTCGCCGCGCCGGGGCACGGCGACCTCCACCTTGTGCCCGGTGCGTTCGCTCAAGGCTTCGGCCAGAAGGTCCTGTTCGGCAAGGGCATGGGTCAGCAGGATCTGTTTCGGGGCAGGCTTGTCATCGTAGAACTGGGCCAGAAAGCTCTCCAGGACCTCCGCTTCTTCAAGTGATTTGTCGGCCTTTGGAAAATAGGCCCGGTTGCCCCAGTTCTGGCCCGTGCGGAAGAAGAACACCTGAACGCAGGTCTGGCCGCCCTCCTGGTGGATCGCAAAGACATCCGCCTCCTGGACCGACTGGGGGTTGATGCCCTGGTGGGACTGAACATGGGACAGGGCGGCGAGCCTGTCCCGGTAGATTGCGGCGCGTTCGAATTCCAGATCCGCAGAGGCCTTTTCCATCTGTTCGGCCAGCTGGGTCTTGATCAGCTGGCTGCGTCCGGACAGGAACGCCTTGGCTTCCGACACAAGCCCGGCATAGTCCTGCGGATCGATTTCTCCGGTGCAGGGGCCTGCACAGCGTTTGATCTGGTATTGCAGGCAAGGGCGGGAGCGGTTCTCGTAGTAGCTGTCCGAACAGGTCCGGATCAGGAAGGCCTTTTGCAGCGCGTTGATGGTCCGGTCTACCGCTCCGGCAGAAGCAAACGGGCCGAAATAGTCGCCCTTGCGCTTTCTGGCGCCCCGGTGCTTGACGATTGCGGCAGCCTCGTGGTCCCCGGTGACGAGAATATAGGGAAACGACTTGTCGTCGCGCAGCAGTACATTGAACCGGGGGCGCAGCCGTTTGATCAGGTTGGCTTCCAGAAGCAGGGCTTCCGGTTCTGTGCGGGTAACGACAAATTCCATGGCCGCAGTCGACAGGATCATGCGCATGATCCGGTTGGACTGACCCTGAAGCCGGGTGTAGCTGGTCACCCGTTTTTTCAGGCTCCGGGCCTTGCCCACATAGAGCACGTCCCCGGCCTCGTCCATCATCCGGTAGACGCCGGGCCCGTTGGGCAGACGCTTGACCTCATTGGCAATCACCTCAACGCCCTTGAGCTTCGCCTTTGGCGTTTCCTTGCTGTCATGGGTCCCGGTGCTGTCAGGAACCCCGTTGCTTTCAGGGGAAACAGCTTTGGGCGCGTCTGGAGAATCGGATGTGTCCTGCATGACAGGTATTTAGTGCATCAGGCAGCTATTCTGAAGCGTTTGATCCCGGCTGGTGACACCAGTCTGTCAGCTGATATTGCCGACCAGATAAACAATGGCAATATAAAGCGCGTAGGCGCCAGTCATGGCAAGGCCTGCTAATCTGTTGAGGCAGATGCGGCAACCGGCGAGAACGGTGAGAAGAACCGCGCAGGCCAGCATCACCCAGACATCCAGCTTCAAGACCTCGGACGTTACGTCAATCGGGATCACCACCGCAGTGATGCCGATAATGGCCAGAAGATTGAAGATGTTTGATCCGATGACATTGCCGATGGCAACGGCGCCCTGCTGACGGATGGCGGCCATAACGGTGGTGGCCAGTTCCGGCAACGACGTGCCGAGCGCGATAATGGTCAGTCCAATCACGGCGTCGCTGACACCCCAGTCCGTTGCAATGGAAGTGGCGCCTGAAATGGTGAAATGGGCGCCGAGCGGCAGGCCGACCAGCCCGAGGCCGATATAGACCAGGGCGATCCACACGGATTCTGGAATGTCTTCCACATCGTCCAGCGCGTCCTCTTCATCGTCGTCCGAATCAAAGTCGGCCACGGCCGCACCGGCTGCCGCCGCCGCGATGCTTTTCTGTTCCCGCCGGTGGCGCCGGGCGACAAGGGTGGAGGCCCCCAGAAAGAGCGCGAGCAGCGCCAGCAGCATGAGGCCGTCGCCAAGGCCGATCGGGGGATAAAAACACATGGCAATGAAGACCACAGTGACCGCGACCATGAACAGAGCATTGCGGGTTGCGCCCTCTTCCCCGCACGGGGTGGCGGCGATCAGGGCGGGCATGCCGAGCACCAGTAGTACATTGGCAATGTTGGATCCGATCACATTGCCGATTGCGATCCCGGCGGCATTGTCCATGGCCGCTTTCAGGGAAATGACCAGTTCGGGTGCCGAGGTGCCGAAGGCAACAATGGTAAGGCCGATGACCAGATTGGGAATCCCGAGACGCTGGGCCACGCCGACGGAGCCCCTGACCAGGACGTCGCCGGCAATAATAAGCACAACCAGTCCGCCTGCGAGGCTAATATAGTCAAACAGCATCTAAGAGTTCCGGTTCGGGGTTCGCGACGGCTCGTACAACGTTTGGCGGGGGCGCGCACGTCAGTTGCGCGCCTTATACGCAATAGATTGGGTTGGGGAAACCCGGGGACAAGCATCTTTGCATGTGTCGGGTTGCAAATTGCAAAAGCCTTAAGAGCCAATTTACCAGGACAGAAAGTTGCCCGCTTTTGTCACCAAAACTCCTAATTCTCATTTCCGATCCGCCACAAAGAGCTTCCATATCTGCGAACGGGGGAGAGTGAGGGCGCGGCTTAACCGTCCTTCTCTTCAGGCCAATCCGTTTGGCCAGCTCAGTAGGAACAATGAGGATCTGGAGTATCTTTGATGAAACGTCTTGCACTTGCAGGCCTGGCGGCAACTGCCGCGACAGTTGGAACGGAGTCGGTGTGGGCGGCGGATCTTCCACAGGCGCCGGCCCCGGCTCCCGCATATGAGGCGGTTCCGGCTGCTCAACAGAGCATTGACTGGACCGGCCTTTATGTTGGTGGCAATCTCGGCTGGGCCTTCGGCAAATTCGACAACCGCACAGCCGGTGCGTCTCTGGACACGGATGCAAATGGTGTCTCCGGTGGTCTCTACACGGGCTACAATTTCCAGGTCACTCCGAATGTGGTTCTGGGTGCGGAAGCCGACTTTACGCTCACCGATTTGGAAGAAACCAAATCCGGAGGCGGTGTGACGCTGCAGTCCAAGTCGGACTGGAACTCAAATATCCGCGCCCGTGTCGGTTACAACTTCAACCGTTACCTGGTCTATGGTGCCGGTGGTCTGGCGCTTGCGGATCTGGAAGTGTCCGGCAATGGCGACAAGGACAGCAAGACAGCCGTTGGCTGGACACTGGGGGTCGGCGGCGAAGCTGCGGTCACGAACAATGTCACAGCCCGTCTGGACTATGCCTATCAGGATTTCGGCGATCAGGACTTCAATCTGAATGGAACGGGCGTCACGTCCGACTTCAGCAACCAGCAAGTCCGCTTTGGTGTCGGCTACAAATTCTGATCAGCGCCCCATCTGATCTCAAAAAGACCGGCCCCCTCTGGGGCCGGTTTTTTGTTACAACTGCTTACAACCTTTTCTGATAATTGCTCCGGTTCCATGATAAATCATTGCTCTGGTGCTAGATCAGCCGGTGTTCAGGCCGCCGCAGGCGGTTCTTGACCGAAGGAGCAGCGTCACGGCATCGGGCATCTTGGTGCGTTCACATAAGCGCCCGGTGCCCTAGATGACCTGTCAGCCCGTCCGGGGTCGGCCGGGGTATGGTTGAGTGGGAGAGGTGTATGCGGTTTTTGATGCGCGGACTGGCCGGTCTGGCATTGATGGCGGTGATGATCGGCTTTGCCGGTTTTGGCGCCTATCGGTTCTATGACGCGCTGACTGCGGAAGAAACCGTACGCCAGCGCCCCGCGCGCGAACGCAGCTACACCGTCAATGTAGCCGAGCTGACCCCTGTATCCATTCAGCCTGTCACCACTGCTTATGGCCAGGTGGAAAGCTGGCGGACCTTGCAGCTGCGTGCCAGTTCCGAAGGGCGCCTTGTGGATGTGGCAGCCAAGTTCCGGGACGGGGCGGCGGTGGCTGAAGGGGAATTGCTGCTGCGCATTGACCCGGCCAATGCGGAGTTCCAGGTGCTTGACGCCGAAGCGGCGCTTTCGGATGCCGAAGCGCAAAAGGCGGAAGCCGAAGAAGCCATTGGTGTGGCTGAACAGGAACTTGAGGCGGCCCGGCGCCAGCTTGGCCTGCGGCGACAGGCCCTCGACCGGCAGCAGCAGTTGCGCGACAAAGGGTATTCGACCGCCGTTCAGGTGGAAACCGAAGAACTGGCGGTGGCCTCCCTGGAGCAGGCCTTGAACAACCGGCTGCAATCGGTCATTTCCGCGCGCAAACGCATTGAGCGAATGGATCTGAGTGTCCGGCGGGCAAGGCTCGCCCTGGATGATTCCCGGCGGGTGCTGGACGAGACCACGCTGACAGCGCCGTTTTACGGCTATCTCTCGGAGGTGAATGCGACCCTGGGACGGCGTGTGAGCCCCTCCGAAACCCTAGCGCTGCTGATTGATCCGTCCGCGCTGGAAGTGAAATTCTCTTTGTCCACGTCGGAGTTCTCGCGGCTTCTGGATGCAAACGGGGCTTTGATCAAGGCGCCGGTGACCGTGACCCTCCAATTGGGCAACCGGTCCGTGGACGTATCCGGTCAGGTCGACCGGGCTGCGGCCATCGTAACGGATGGGGAAGCGGGACGGACCCTTTTTGCTGCACTGGATCTGCAAACCGGAACGGTTCTGCGCCCGGGCGACTTTGTGAAAGTGGCGGTTGAAGAACCGGAATTGTCCGGGGTTGCCATTGTCCCGGCGGCGGCGGTCACCGAGGACGGGCGGCTGCTGATCATTGGGGAAGGGGAGCGGGTTGAGGAAATCCGCGCCACGGTTCTGCGCCGCACCGGCAATGATGTGGTGCTGGCGGATGTGCCCTTTGGCTCGGATTATGTGCGCGAGCGCCTTCCCCAGCTTGGCAAGGGGCTGAAGGTGACGCCGCGCCGCAGCGGCCATTCCCAAAATCCGGCCGGTTCTTCCAAGAGTGCCGAAGCCACAGGGCGACAGCCCGGCATAGACAGGCCTGAAGGCAAACGGACCGCTGAACAAGAGGCCGGGGATCAGGAGACTGGAGAGCTGGTGACACTGGACCCGCAGCGGCGGGCGGCGCTCATCGCGCAGCTGAACCAGTCAGCCCTGCCGGAGGCCCGCAAGGCACGCCTGCTGGCACTGTTGAGTGCGCCGCGCGTGCCGAAGGAGCTGGTTGAGCGGCTGGAACAGCGGTCCGGCAGCAAGGGTTGAGCGGGGCCAGCCCGTGCCCGCACTGCCCGGCAGTTGGGCCGGTTGCGGGAGCTTGCAAGAGGAGTGAAGTGGAATGCGTTCGCCCGGCGGGCCGCGATTTGCCTCTTTTCTGGATTACATGGTGCGGCACCGGACGGCCGCGAATCTGCTGCTTGTGCTCATGCTGCTGGCGGGTGCCGCTGCAGGCACGCAGATCAGAACACAGTTCTTTCCGGATTTTGTGCGCGAAGAGGTGGATGTCAAAGTCTCCTGGCCGGGGGCGGGACCGGAGGATCTGGACCGCTCGGTGGTGGAAATCCTCGGGCCGCAGATGCTGGCGATCAACGGTGTGGATGAGGCCACGTCCGTTTCCCGGGAGGGCAGCGCCACCATCAATCTGGAATTTGAGGACGGCTGGGATATGGGCCAGGCCACCGACGAGGTGAAAGCCGCCGTCGATCAGGCCCGCTCAAGCCTGCCGGACGGCATTGAGGAGCCGGTGGTCAGCCGCAGTGTCTACCGGGACAGGGTAACGGATATCGTCCTTTTTGGTCCGGTTGATATCGATCAGCTGGCCCGGTTTGCCGAGGACTTGCAGACGATCCTGTTCCGGGATGGAGTGACGCGGGTCTCGATCCGGGGCCTGTCCAATCCGATCATCCGCGTCAATGTGGGCGAGACCATGCTGGTGAAGCATGATCTGACCTTGCGCGAGATTGCCGATGTGGTGTCGGCGGAAATGGAAACGACCCCGGCCGGGGATGTAAGCGGCAGCGGAGCCCGGCTGCGCACGGGCCAGACCCGCAGAAGCGAACAGGAACTTGGCGCGATTGTGCTGAAAGCGCCGAGCCAGGGGGAAAAACTGCAGCTGCGCTCCGTGGCCGATATTGTGACTGAAGGTGTGGAAAGCGGCCGGGCCTATTCTCACAAGGGCATGCCTGCAGTGCTCTTGCGGGTGGACCGCAGCGCGCAAGGGGATACGATTTCGATCCAGCGCGAGGTTGAGCGGCTGACGGCGGCGTTTCAAAAGACCCTTCCCGACGGTGTGGTGGTGAAACTGACCAGAACACGGTCGCAGAACATCATAGACCGGATGAACATCCTGATCGAGAACGGCCTGTTCGGCCTCGGTCTTGTGCTGGCCTTCCTGTTCCTGTTCCTGTCCTCGCGCACGGCCTTCTGGGTGGCGGCGGGCATCCCGGTGGCCATGGCCGCAACCATCGGCCTCATGTATGCATTCGGGCTGACCCTCAACATGGTTTCGGTCTTTGCCCTGATCATCTGTCTCGGGATCGTGGTGGATGATGCCATCGTTGTGGGCGAGCACGCGGATTTCCTGGACCGGCGCGGCTATCCGCCAGCCGAGGCGGCCAGTCTGGCGGCGCGCCGGATGACCGCCCCGGTCTTCAGCGCCTCGATCACCACACTGATCGCGTTTGTCGGACTGACGGCCATTGGCGGCCGCTTCGGCACACTGATCGCCGACATTCCCTTTACCGTGGCCGTGGTGCTGATCGCGAGCCTGGTGGAATCTTTCCTGATCCTGCCGGCCCATATGAACCATGCCCTTTCAGCAAGCCGGAAACCGCGCTGGTACGATCTGCCGAACCGGTTGTTCAACAGGGGTTTTGTCCGGTTCCGGGAAACCGTGTTCCGCCGTTTCATCAACTGGATTCTGACCGTGAGATACCCGGTTCTGGGTTTTGGGGTCATGGTTCTGTTGTTGTCCCTGTCGCTTTTCGCCGATGGGAGCGTGCGCTGGCGGTTCTTCAATGCGCCGGAACGCTCGGTCGTATCGGCAAGCATTGCCATGATGCCGGGCGCGCAGCGCGGCGACACCAAGGCGATGATCGCAGAGCTGGAGCGGGCCCTGGATGTGGTCAATCAGCGCTATGAAAAGGCCTATGGCACGGCGCCGGTATCCTTTGCCCTGTCGACGGTCGGCGGCACGGCGGGCCGGGGGCTGGCCGGAGCGGACACCAAGGATGTCGACCAGCTCGGCGGTATTTCCATCGAACTCATCGACCCGGATCTCAGGCCCTATTCGGCGTTCAAATTCATCGGTGACTGGCGCAAGGAAGTCCGCCGCCCGCCGCTTCTGGAAACGCTGGCGGTGCGGGGTGAGCGCTCCGGCCCGGGCGGAGACGCGATTGATGTGCGGCTCTACGGCACGTCGACGGAGAACCTGAAAGCGGCTGCGGAAAGTCTGAAACAGGCGCTGGCACCGCTGGAAGGGGTGAGCGCGCTGGAGGATACACTTGCCTATGACAAGCCAGAGTTGAACCTGACCCTGACCCCGCGCGGCGAGGCGCTCGGCTTCACGACCGATGATGTCGCCCGGATCCTGCGCAACCGGCTGGAAGGCATTGAGGTGGCCGAGTTCCCGGTCGGCCGGAGAACGGCAAAGGTCAAGGTGCTGATGCCGGATGAAGAAACGGACGCCGCTTTTCTGACCACGACCCGGATCCGCACCAAGGATGGGGCCTACGTTTCTTTGAGCGAGATCGTCAAGGTGGACAGCAGCTACGGCTTTGCCTCCGTGCGGCGCAGTGACGGCCTACGGACGCTCCAGGTGAGCGGCGATGTCTCGGAGGACGACCCGGAAGCCGCCGCCCGGGTAACGGCGCTTCTGGAAAACGAGCTGTTGCCGCAGCTTGCGGCCGAGTTTGACGTGGAAAGCGAATTGAGCGGGCTGGCGGAACAGGAGCGCTCGTTCCTGTCAGATGCTACGCTCGGGTTTGCGCTTTGTCTCGCCGGCATTTACCTGACCTTGTGCTGGATCTTTGAATCCTGGACCCGGCCCCTGATGATCATGCTCATCATCCCGTTCGGTTCGATCGGCATGTTGTGGGGGCATTATCTGCACGGCGTGCCGCTGTCCATGTTCTCCGTGGTTGGCTTCATCGGCATGGCGGGCATCATCATCAATGACAGCATCGTTCTGGTCACGACCATCGATGAATACGCCCGCAAACAACCGTTCCGGCAAGCGCTGGTCAACGGCGTGTGCGACCGGTTGCGGGCGGTGGTCCTGACAACGGCGACGACGGTGTTCGGCCTGGCGCCGCTTCTGTTTGAAACCAGCCGCCAGGCCCAGTTTTTGAAACCTACCGTGATCACCCTGTCCTATGGGCTCGGGGTGGGCCTGTTTCTGGTGATCCTGCTGGTACCTGCGCTGTTGGCTGTCCAGAGGGATGTCGGGCAGGCAGTGTCCAGCGGGCGGCGCTTGTTGAAGGCGCGGGGGCGCGCCTCCTTGCCGGGAGGTGGCTCCTGACGGCCTATTTCAGCTCCATAACGGGCGCGGTGTCCGAAACCGGAGCCGGCTCCTGTCTGGAAGCCGCGTAGGCCGGGACGGCCTTTTCAAAGACCTCCAGCCACGCCACAAGCTTCGGGTAGCTGGTCCGCCAGCTGCCTTCAAAACGCAGGTCCAGATAGCCAAGAGCGCAGGCAAGGCTGATCGCCGCTGCGTCGATGTCTGCGGCGGTTGCCGGGGCTGACGGAAGATTGGCTTCAAAATGGTCAAGGCCCCGTTTGACCTTTTCGGCCTGATAGCTGTCCCAGCCCGGGTGCCGGTAGGATGGCTCCCGAAAGCGTTTTTCATAAACGCGCAGGAGGGCCGCATCCATGATGCCATCGGCCAGCGCTTGGTCCCTCAGCACCGGAAACCGGGCTTCCCCAGCCGGGAAAATCTTGCTGCCACCGGCCAGAAAATCCAGGTAGCTCAGAATCACGGCGCTGTCATAAAGCACCTCGGCGTTTTCCAGGACCAGGGCCGGAATTTTCCCGAGCGGGTTCTGGGAGCGGATGCTGTCTGATGGATCGGTGGTATCTGTGTCCTGAATGTCGATCCGGTCTTTCAGCCCAAGAATGGAAGCGGCGAGCTTCACCTTCCGACCGAAAGGTGAGGCGAGGGATGAGCGAAGAGTGAGCATGGACTTTCCTCCTATTTGTATCGTTTCGCGAAGCAGTGTGTTCTTAAAGGCTGCGTCTGGCGGCAGATGGTGAAGCGGATCTTTCAGGGCCGGTTTGCAAGGCCCCTGACTGGATGGCGGGTGGGAATGAGCGCGTGCCGCGTTGATCCGGTTTCAAATCGTTTTGTCACTTGCGTTTGAGATCTTTGTCGTCAGGCAGCCAAAGTCAAATCCGCTCAATTGTAATTTGCCCTAGAACGGCGGGGGAACGGAGAGGCTGGTGGCGCGGCAGCCGGACCGGTCCACGGTTTTGCAGGACCGGAAGTCGATGTCCTTGGTCAGGCAGATCCGGACTTCGTCCAGCTCGCCCTTTGAGCAGGTGACGGCCATGGCCGCGTTTGTCAGGCCCGGATTGGCAAGTCGGAAGGCTTTTTCCACCGTCTCGGGCGCGGCCTTGGCCCGTTTGGTGAGCGAGGTGAAGGCGCCGGGGATTCTGATCTTGTCAAAGGCCTTCCGGGTCAGGTCGAAATAGGCCTGCGGGCTGAGCCCCGAGCAGGTGCCGTGTTTGCGCCATTGGTGAAACACCAGGCCGTGGCTGGGCATGATGTCTTCCATGCCAATCGCAATCTGTTTGCCGATCCGCTGAGGGCCACGGCAGCTGTCCGGATAGCCCTTTTCATATTGCGGCCAAAGACCATGGACCACGAACCGATGGGGTGCGCTCACATCACATTGATGCGGGTTGGCATGTTGTCCTTCCTGCTTGCAATAGGTTGGGGACCAGGACAGGGAGAGGACATAGAAGTCGAAGTCGCCGGGCTCTGCTGCGGCGGTCAGGCCCGGACACGCCAGCCCCGCAAAAAGGACCATGGCGGCCCGGATGGCTCCGGGCTGGATATTTCTTGCAAAACGCCGCAGCCCCCTCATACCAGTCTGCCGGCGGGAGACCGCCATGGTGCCCTGGCCTTAATGTGGACGGGTGGTGCTGCAATCGCCGCCATAGACATGCCATTTGTCGAGCGGCGACAGGCAGGCTTCCACGCGCCAGCTGACACCGGCAAATCCGGCATTTTCTTCCAGCATGTAGTGCACCTGCTGCAAGCTGCCATCTGAGAGGCTGGCCTTGCCGTTGCAGTAGCGGCGGGCAATCGGGCTCACGCCGTTGGCCTGATAGGCAACTTCCTGAATATTGTCGATTCCGACAATCCGGATACCATCATTGTAGGACTTCTGGGCGCGGGAAACGGTCCCGGTCACGGCCCCGGTCACGGAAGAGGCGGTGCAATCAGGCAGGCGTTTTTTGCCGCTGAACGAAAAATACGGCTTGAATTCTTCCGACGCAGCCGGAGTGGCAAGAACTGCCGCAACGGCGAATGCGGACAGGGTCAGGCGGGCAAAACGGGCAATCAGCACGGTATGGTCTCCGAGAGGCAAACTTTGGGACAGACGATGGGGGAGCGAGGCCGGAAGGTCAAGAACTCTCTCCGTCAAAAATGACTATGGCGGGCAGTTATTCCTCAATCACCTGCGTCACCGCCCATCCGGAACCAGGGCCCTGGTGCAACACGGCGCTGAACCAAGGAAGCAGGCAGTGCATCTCCGCCGCGAGCGTGTAGGGAGGATTGATCAAGGTCATGCCAGAACCGAACATTTTTGTATCGGGGCCGCTTTTGCCGGCACGCAGTTCCAAAGACAGAAGATCGCGCAGGCCTGCCTCCTTGAAAGCGCCATGCATGCGCGTGACGGCTTTCATGTCCTTAAGGGGATACCAAAGCGCATAGGTGCCGCTGGGCCATTTCTTCCAGCCGGTCAGAACGGCAGCAGTCATGCGCTCAAAATCGTCCAGTGCCTCAAAGGCCGGATCGATCAGGACAAGGCCGCGCTTTTCCTTGGGGGGCAGAAAACTGCCCAGAGCCAGCCAGCCGTCCAGGTGAATGGTCTTGACCTGATGGTCACCGGCAAACAGATCTGAGAGCGTCCTGACGTCCTCCGGATGCAGTTCGGTCAATGTCAGGCGGTCATTCGGGCGCAGGAGCTTGCGGGCCAGCCAGGGCGACCCCGGATAGACGGACAGCTTCCCGTCCGGGTTGAGATCCCGCAGAACAGAGAGCCAGGGCGAGAGCAGCTCGGCCACCTCGTCCGGCATTGCCGCGTCCAGGATCTTGGCGATGCCATTCTGCCATTCGCCGGTCTTCAGGGCAGCTTCGGAGGTCAGGTCGTAGCGGCCGATTCCCGCATGGGTGTCCAGAAGGCGGAATGCCTTGTTCTTCTTCTGGAAATAAACGATCAGCCGGGAGAGGACCGCGTGTTTGAGCACGTCTCCGATATTACCGACATGATAGGCGTGCCGGTAGTTCATGAGGCGCCGGCAGGTTCGGCGGTGCGTTGCAGGTAGACGACGGCCTTGTCGCCATTGTCGGCCCGTCCGATCTCTTCAAAGCCCAGGCGCTTGTGAAAGCGTAGAGAGCCCGGATTGGCCGGGCGTTCATTCACTTCGCACAGGAAGCTGCGGTCCGATCCTGCAAAGTGGCGGAAGAGAGCCGCATAAAGGGCCTCACCGACTTTCAGCCCGCGCTGCGTTTCGCTGACAAAGATCCGGTCAGTATAGGCGAAATGCGGGACGCGCGCGCTCAGCCAAGCATAGTTGGGGCTGTCATAGTCGGCGCCCTCGCCAAGGCACAGCAGCAACCCGGCGGGAGACCCGTCAACCTCGGCCACAAGGGCGATCAGCGCCTGGTTGATCAGGTCCAGCATGGTTTCGGCGCTCAAGCCGCTCACGGCGGGAACAGCTGCATTGTTTAAATGCACAAGGTCTCCGAGATCGCCGGGTTCAAAGGGGCGGATATGGACGGAGGCAGAGGACATGGCAGGCACCTGATTGGAAGGAAGGCCCACCTTATAGTTAGAGGAACCGCGCTTGAAAAGGGAGGGAAACACAAGCGGGCTTCAGGAGGGGCCCGGGCGCGGCCACGCCGCGTCCGGATTGTAATCTTGCCGGTCCGGCACGGGCCGGTCTCTTCCGCAAGGGATCAATCGTCTTCGGGGGCCGGAGCGCTGTCTTCGGCAGGGGCGCTGCCGTCATCCTCGATCACCTGCAGGTTGACCGCCTTGGGACCTTTGCCCCGGCGGTCCGGTTCGGTCTCGAACGAGATCCGCTGGCCACTGTCGAGAGAGGCCATGCCGGAGCGTTCCACCGCAGAGATATGCACAAACACATCCGCATCTCCCTCATCCGGGGTGATGAAGCCGAAGCCCTTGTCCGTCTTGAAGAATTTCACGGTGCCGTTCTGGCGCGGGCCGCGTTCCACAGGCGGGCCGTCGCGGCGCGGCCGACTCTGCCGGAACCCGTCGCCATCTCCGCCGCCGCCGCCGCCATAACCGCCGTCCCGGCCACCGCCGCCGCCATAACCGCCGTCCCGGCCACCGCCGCCGCCATAACCGCCGTCCCGTCCGCCGCCGCCATAGCCACCACGGCCGCCGCCGCCATAACCGCCGTCCCGTCCGCCGCCGCCATAGCCGCCACGGCCACCGCCGCCGCCATACCCGCCGTCCCGGCCGCCACCGCCGCCATAGCCGCCGCGTCCACCATCCCGGCCGCCGCCGTCGCGGTCACCATAGCCGCCGCGTCCGCCGCCGCCATAGCCGCCACGTCCGCCATCTCTGTCGTCGCGGCCGTAGCCACCACCAAAATCGTTGTCGCGTCCGCCCCGGTAGCCACCATCACGGCCACCGCCAAAATCACCACCGAAATCGCTTCCGCCAAAGTCACTGCCGAAGTCTTGCGGACCGCCAAACTCGCGCTTGCCGCCGCGCCGACCACGCGACCTCCGGTCCGAATCGCCATCGTGCATTACTGAATCACCCTAAATTTCTGTGCCCCTCCGGCACATCTCCGCCAATCTCACCCGTCTTAACAGCCGAGCTCTTCCAGCCAGGCGCACCCTGTACGCCTGCTCAACATTCTGGGGCCGGGTTGAAACAGAATTGCCGCATCCCGCACCAGCCGCTGCGGCTCTATCATAAGGGCGGGATGCACAAAATCGCAAGAAATTCCTTGGGCGGCGGCCTAATCGACGGCGTTTTTTAAAGGCCAGGTGTTTGACCAATTGGACAAGTCAGGTTCCGTAGCGTCGCAGGTCTTGCGTGTGGCCTCTTCCAGAAGCACCAGACCGTTGCCATTCCAGACCCAGCGGTTCCACAGCCCGCACTCGCCGACACCAGAGCCCTTGAAGTAGCTGACCAGATGCTGGTCGGCTGGATACCATCTGGCGTTGTAGATCAGGTCTGAGGCGATTGGCCCCTTGTCGGACATGCGGGCCACATGGATCTGACGGGCAGCTCCATCCTGTCCGGACAGGATGGCGACGTAAGGGCTGTTATAGGCGGTTGGGGCCCCGCAGGGGATGATATAGAGCGACGCGTTGTCGGCCACGGGGACCCGGACCGCATTCAGACTGGCGAAAATGGCCGGGTCGATTTCCGAGCACAGCCGGTTGGCGGACCAGATGGCGGCGACTTCCGGCGGCAGCTGGTCGGAACTCACGATGGGCAGGGCATGGGGCGCATCTTTGGCAGGGTCCGTGCCGGGGGAGATGATGGCGGCCACCGTGCCGGCGCGCTCTTGCCGGTTGTCGAGCCAGCGCAGGCTTGCGGTCAGGCCGAGCAGCGGAATGGGAACGGCAATCGGCTTCGACCCGCCGACGGCCGGCAGGGTGATGGTCAGAACATTGCCTTCCTGCATGGCTTTCAGCAAGGTGGCGGAGGCCGGACCGGAGGGGTACCAGAAGCCTTCCCCGCCGAGTGGACGGAATCCGGCCGGGGCCGTAACGCCGGGCTGCATCTCGCGCAGCTGCTCGATTGGCAATTCTTCCACCGGTGTGCCGTCCACATCAAAGCGCAGCGTGCCGTCCTGCGGCAATTCGGTGTTGGTGGTCAGGCGGATCAGCGGCTGGGCTTCGGCCTGCCAGTCGCGCACGATCCTGACATCGACCCAGACAGATTGGCTGCGGGTGAAGGAGGAGGTGTAACAGGCGCCGGTGTTGACGCAGTCAACGCTCCAGTCCCGGAACACCGGAGAACTGCGGCCCGGTTGCGCCTGGGCCGTGCTCATCTGCAACAGCGCTGCGGCAGCGATACTCAGAAAGGAAAGCAGTTTTAGCTTCATTATCTCCGGTGACCCGATTTCGAGTGCCATCTTCTCAGAGGCGTACACTTCTTGTACGAAAAGCAGGCGGCAAGGTGAAGCCGCTAAGATACAGAAACACGATACCGACCCTTTTTTGTGCCGAAATTGTTATCAAAATAGGTGTGTTGGTGTGGAAGGAGAGGATTGTGACTGAAGAAACCACACAATCTGGCAGGGAAGACTTGCCGCCCGTTCAAGTGATGGTCATTGTCGTCACGCCTTTCCAGCAAAACTGTTCCCTGATCTGGGACCCGAAGACCCTGCGCGGGGCTGTGGTTGATCCGGGCGGCGACATTGAGCGCATTCAGGACGCCATCCAAAAACACGGTGTGACGGTTGAAAAGATCGTGCTGACCCATGGCCATTTGGACCATGTGGGCGGGGCGGCTGATCTGGCGGCCGCGCTGAAGGTTCCCGTGGAAGGCCCCCATGAGGCGGACAAGCCCCTGATTGAACGGGTGGCGGATCAGGCGGCTCAGTTTGGCGTTGCCAATGTGAAGCCGGTGAGCCCGGACTGCTGGATGGCGGACGGGGACGTGCTGGACATCGCCGGGCACAGTTTCGACGTTCTGCATTGTCCGGGCCATTCTCCGGGGCATCTGGTGTACTTCTCCAAGGAGCTGCGCTTTGCGATTTCGGGGGATGTGCTGTTTGCCGGATCGATCGGGCGTACCGACTTGCCCGGTGGCGATCATGAAACCTTGATCCGCTCCATCAAGGAGAAACTTCTTCCGCTGGGAGATGATGTGTCCTTCCTGCCGGGCCATGGCCAGGCGTCCAGCCTTGGTCACGAGCGGGAGACAAACCCGTTTCTGACCTGAGGATATGATGGTGTGCGGGATGGCGGTTCTGCGAGGCGCGCCCTTTGCTCAGAGCAGGGCGCGCAGCTGATCGATCCGGTCGTTGACCAGCCAGCCATAGTAGTTCTCCCGGGGCCAGGCTCTGCCGGTGCGGCGGAACTTGGCAGCGCGGCTCCAGGGATTGCCCAGATTGTAAAGCGTTGCCGTCAGTCCCGGGTTCCTGGAAATATCCACCTTGCCGACGGACTTGTAGGCGGCAATAGCGTCCTGAATGATCGCAGCCATGTAGTGCAGTGAAATATTCGGGTCCATTGTGGCCTTGTAGACCGCCTCGGCGTTGGCTGCACTCAGTTTGCGGTTCCGGCTCTGGCGTGCGACCCGGTCCGTCATCTTGAGGACGGTGAGCGGGCTCAACTGGCCGAGCCCAAAGCTCTGGCCCGCATAGAGCGGCTGGAAAAAGGCCTCGTTGAAGTTCTTTTTCGGATAGCGGACACCGTCAACACGCCGGCCTCGGAACTTGCTGTTCCAGACGTTTTCATAGCAGGTCCAGCGCCGGTCGCTGCTTTTCTGGATATGGTCCTTGCGGCAGCTGTCGAATTGTGGCCGTTGAACGAATGCGTCCACATGCTCGCCGTTAAGTTCGAACTGAATGTTGATCCCGGCATAGGCGAGCGCCTTTACATAATAGGATTGGGCGCTGTCCAGCGTGTCGTAATTATAGGTGTGTTCGCCCACAATTGCGCCGACGATATGGATCGGATCAATGCTGTATTGGGCGGCTACCCGTTTGATGGAGCCCATCAGCCGCCGGTCCCGTTTCAGGACGGCCAGAACCTTGTTGAACTTTGCATCATAAGTCGATTTGGACGAGGACGTGCGGCGGGCCGAGGCATAGGGAATTTTCGGCTGGGACTTGTAGCGGTTGCCTTCCGGAACCACGCGGATTTTCTGGGCAAATGCCGGCTGGGTCACGCCAAGGTCCAGCCCGGCGGGAGCCAGTATCAGCCCCAAAAGAAGACAGACGGACATCAAAATCGGCAAAAGTCTCACGGGGCCGCTTTCCTGCACATACTATTTGGTCATCGCCTGGCATTATCGTTTGGCGGGAAGCCGGGCGGTGCCCTTCATGCCCGCCAATCTAGGCGATTTTAGATAGTCCACTGAACACAACAGTAAATAACACATGAATTGATAAGACCTTGTAAAAGCACCGTCGCAATCAAGATGCAACTGCTTCTGTTCCTTACGGCAGTCTCCATCAACAAGGAAGTGACCTGTGTCACAGGATGGCTGTGTCCCGACACTCAAGCCGGGTTCACATTTTCTTGTTTGAGGTCTTGTTCATAGCGTTTGCCGGGCCCATCGAGGCCCTGACTGCTGCCGGAACGCCCATATGGTCATTGAACTCCCGGTGGCGGCGCAGACCGCACAGCTCCCGCTGGATCGTCACGTTCCACAGGGCCTCACCGGCCTGGGCGAGACGATCCCGGCGCAGGTCCGGCGGGCTGTCCGGATCGTCTTCGGCTGCGCGCAGCTGCTCCAGCGCTTGTTCCAGCCTTTTGGTCAGCCGGTTCAGGGTGCTGGCCTTTTCGCGGAAAATCTCCTGTTCCAGGGCGGCAGCCAGAGGGTCCTTGTCCTCTGGTCTGGTGAATTGGGGTGGTCTTACGCTCATAGGACGGATCTTGCGCTCATGGGGCCTGGTCAAAATCTGGTCTGGCGCAGCGATTGAAAGCGTCCGCCCGTCATCTGTCAATCATCGGTGCGGACTTTTGGAGCTCAAGGCTGCGCCCAAAGTGCAAAAGGCCGATCAGGGCAATCAGTTTGAACAGGCAGGGCAGTCCCGCATAGCTGATGCTCAAGACAAGATTCAGCTGGGCTGTCATCGGGACCGCCGGATGGTAGCCGAACAGGCCGAGCAGCGGCAGGGCAAGACCGGTGGCGACGGCGAGGGCAGATTTGGACAGGAGCGCCATGACCGAAAACAGGCTGGATGCATCCTGCTGGCGGCCGTCGGCGTCAATATGGTCGGCCAGCATTGCCGGGGGCAGAGCGAGATCGGCCCCAAGGGCCAGGCCGGAGAGGACGCAGACAAGCCCGTAGGCGGCAAGATCCCCCTGCTGCAGCAAAGCGGCCCAGCAGAAAGTGGCAATGGCGGCGGCCAGCGACAGCTGCCAGGCACGGACCTTTCCAACGCGCTTTGCCAGAAAGGTCCAGATCGGCATGGAAAAGGCACCTGCCAGAAAGTAGATCAGCAGAAAGAGCCCGGTATAGGCTTCGGCACCCAGCCGGTCGCGGATGAAGAACAGCACCAGCACGGCGGGGATGGCGCTGGCAAAGGTGTTGAGGAACACCAGCGCGAAGAAACAGGCCCGCCACCGGTTGCGGAAGAGACCGCGCCAGGAAACCGGTTTGGCATTCTGGGCCGGTGTTTCGAGGGAGGCTGAGCGCATCCACCGGATCAGCAGCCACAATGAAAGCGCCAGCAGGGGCAGATAAGCGAGGGTGAGCCAGTGAAAGGCTGTAGCGGGGGCGGTGGCCCGGGCCAGCAGCGGCGGGGCGGCAGCGGCAACCAGAAGGCCGATCAGGCCCGCCGCTTCCCGTGCGGCCGTGATCCTCGTGCGGGACTCAGAAGTGGTTTTCCAGAGCCCGCCCAGGGCCTGAAAGTTGATCGATACAATGGAAAACCCGGTGGTGCAGATCAAGACGGAGACCGCGAACCACAAAACCGGGAGAGAGCCGGGCGGGTGAAACAGCATCCAGAACCCGGCTCCAAGCAGTACAGCCCCAAGGACAAGGATGCCGCCGCGCTGGTGATGGAACTGGTCGCTGAGCCGCCCGATCAGTGGGTCCTGAACCGCATCCACGAGGCGCTGTGCAAGGAGAACCGCGCCAAGGGTGGTCAGCGGCACCTGCAGCATCACAGCATAAAAGTCAGGCGCATGCAGGTAGATCGGCAGCCCGGCAAAGGCGAGGGGAAAGGCCATGGCGCTGTAGGCTGCCAGGGACACGCCACCAATTTTGGCGTGTGACGCCGTTTCCACCTGCAGGTCCGGGGCATGTGCCCGCACCGTCTTTGCGGGCGCTGCTGTCACGAACCGGTCCCGACCAGCCGGGCCCGCAGGGCCGGATTGCGGGTGTTTGGTCCCAGCCAGATGGAAAAGAACCGTTTGCTGAAGGCCGGATCGCTGATCGTGCCGAGCTTGCGGCTGCCGAGATAAAACACCGTGCTGCCTTTGGGCCCGCGGACCCCGGTAATGGACTGGCCGGCACGCACATCTGGAAAGATCGTTCGCATCTTTTTGTCCCAGTCAGCAAGCTGGGCGTTGGATGCACCGCCCTGCCGCCTTATTTCCTTCAGCGAGCTTTGGGTGATGTCCTTGCCCTTGAAATTGCGCAGATAGGTGAGTTTCAGCGCGAACGGGCCGGAGGCGCGGTAGACGCCGTTGGGGGCATAAAGCTCTGCGTCAAACACCTTGAAGCCCAGATAGGTCATCCGTCCCTGACCAACGAGCTCAGCCGCGGGCACCACGCGCGCGGCCGGTCCGAGGTCCGCGCTGGCAGGCAAGGGCGCCAGGCTGACTGCGGTCAGCAAGCTCCAGAAAAAGGCAAGAAACGGCCAGTGTGTTTGGATCGGTCTGCTCTGCGGTCCCATGACGTGTCCCTCCGGCTGGGGCTGAGTGGAGCTTTCCAACCCTTACGCAAGCGCGGCGATGCCGGATCGCCTCACCGCCGTCTTTCTTGCCGGGAAGCGGTTTTGGGCGCGCCTGTCATCCGCCGATCTGGCACCGTCATGTTTTCTTCGATTTTGCGATGCATTATACTGCCCTTGACCCGGCGGACGGAGGAGAGACCAGCCATCACCGCCGGTGTGTTTAGACCTGGATGCGGGCATCACCCGGAAGAGGTGCGCCTGGGGACGTGCTGCTTTTTTGAGAAGGCAGCGGCCCGCCAACTGATTTCCGATGGACGCAAGAGACTGCGTGAGTGGGGTGTTTGAGGGTCCGGACCGTGCCGGATCCCGCAGGCCACGGTGTTTTCAAAAAAATCCCGCGCAACCGGGCGGGCGGCGAGTTTGGACAAGTGCGATGGGCGACAGTGATCTGAAACCGAAACTGCAGCGAAAGACCAAGGTTCAGAAGCCGAAGCTCTATAAGGTCATTCTGGTGAATGATGATTATACGCCGCGGGAGTTCGTCGTTCTGATCCTGAAGGCGGAGTTCCGGCTGGACATGGCCCAGGCCGAAGTCGTGATGCTGACCGCGCACCAGAAAGGTGCCTGTGTCGTCTCCGTCTATCCCAAGGACGTCGCCGAGACCAAGGCCACCCGGGCGATTGATGCAGCCGGCCAGCTCGGCTACCCGCTGCAATTCACCGTCGAACCGGAATAGAGCCTCAGCAGGCATCTTGTGAGCCTTTGGCAGGCGGTCCCGTCCTCCGGCAACAGCCTCTCTCTTCCTTACCATTGCGGCTGCAGCGCAGCCGGGTGCCGGGAACCAGTTTGCGGCAGCGTGTGAGAAGCCGGGGCAGTCCGTGCGCACCGGGGCCTGCTTTTGCGGGATTGACAAGAGGATGAAGTGCCCGAAGAAGGCCGACGGGATCCGTCAGCCTCCGCAGATCCCGCTTCCAACAGCCAAACCACCGCAAAATGCGGGTGCAAGCCGTCTTTTTTTGACTTTCTCAGAGGAGCGCGGGCGCGGCCCTGGATCAGTCGTGCAGTTTGACGATCTTGTCGTCACCGCCGCGGGGGGCATCGTCATCCGGCCCGTTGTCATCGCTTTCCAGCACATCCGTGTCCACCTTGACCGGTGCCGGATCGCTTTTCAGTGGTTCGGTGATGCCAAGGTCTGCGGCCGGATCGTAGGCGCCGGTCAGGCCGAGCTCTTCCGCCGGTCCACGGCCTTCCATGGCCATCTGGTAATTGGCGATCACCGCCTTCAACTGCACGATCTGTTCGTTGGCCGTGTCCACCTGGATCTTGTAGCGCTGCAGGCGCTTGTTCTCTTCCACCAGATCTTCCAGATTGTCGGCGAATTTCTGGTTCTGGTTGCGCTGGTGGTTCAGGTCTGTCAGGGCCGAATTGTATCGCAGGTTGACCTCCCTCAGCTTGGCGGTGGTCGCCATCAGCTCGTTGCGGTCCTTTTCGTGGTTCTTCTGGGCGCTGTCCAGAAGATGCTCGATCTCCTGCATGCGTTTGAGAAGATCGCGGCCACGCTCTTTTAGCGTGGAATTTTCGCGAGCCATTTCCTGCAGCGACTGGGCGCCGATGCGGCGCTGGGACGACAAGTTCTCGATTTCCGCATTCAGCGCATAGACTTCGTTGTCATGTTTGCGCTGTTCTTCCTCCAGCCGGGATTTGGCGTAGACCAGTTCCTGATTGGCCACGTCCAGATGGGATTTGAGATCGATATTGTCGTTTCGAAATTCAATCAGCTCGCGCTTGGCGGATTCCAGTTCGCTCGTCGCCTGGTTGTTCTTGCGGACCTCATCTTCCAGCAGCTTGGCGCTTTCGGACAGGTTCTGCTGGAGTTCCTTCTCCCGGTGCCGCAGGGCCTCAAGATCCTCGTTCAGGCTCTCGGCATGCTTTTCCAGGGTTTCATGCTTGGCAGTCAGATCGTTGGTCTTTCCGGTCAGCTCGGCAACCTGCGCGTTGGCTTCCACCAGTTTGGCACTTTGCAGCCGGTATTCATCATTGATCTTCTTGTTGTTGTCGCGGATCGACACGATGTCGTTACGCGCCGTCTCAAGAGCGGTCCGGGTTTCCGTGGAGCGCTTGCGCAGGGAATGGACTTCCGCCTGAGCGTCTTCCAGCTGGGTGGTGAGCGACTTGACCTTGTGTTCCGCGTCCAGAAGATCTGTGGAGATTTTGGCATTTTCGGATTTGAGCCGGACCTCGGTCTCCACGCTGTGGCGGGAGGTCTCGATATATTCGGCCATCATGCGGATGCTGGTCTGGCTTTCGGAGGCGAAAGCCGCCATTTGATCAAACATCTGGTTCAGTCCGCCAACCCGGGACTTCAGCCCGTCCAGATGGTTCATCTTTTCCTGCATTTTCAGCGCGAAAGGGGACAGCTTCTCCACATTTCCGCCCTGATCGGATGCCTGTATGTCCTCCAGGCCGTCGGCTGCCTCTTCGCCGGTCTCGATCCTTGGCTCCGCCTCTTCGCCGGGACGCGTGGATTTCGAGAAAATGCCCATGATCATCTCCTGATTGTCCCGCTGGCGCCGCACCGGCGGGATTACGCAACTTTAACCCTTTATTAACCCATTTTAGGGGGCTGATTCAACGACTCAGCAGGGCTGTCACCCAGAATATATCTGGATATGTGAGCCCAAAAAGCGAAATATCCCCGGTTGAAAGCCACCTTTAAACCTATGGTTAACGAATTGGGCGCTGGCGGTTGCAGGGCCACTGGAATTTCTGACAAGACTTGCCGATACGGAAATATAAGCCGGGCGGGTGGTGAGGAACTGTGTTCCGTCTCCTGTTTCGTCAGGTCCCCATCTTGTTGAGGCGACCGGAGACCGGCCAGGTCTCCGGTGGGCCGGTGATCCCGTGCTCCGGGCCGCCCGGCCAGCATGATGGCGCGGGCGGGCAAGTCAATTGGACATTGCCGCACAGAAGCGCCGTGATCCGAAAGCCAGCCACCGGGCCACGCGCCTGCTGTCCCCGTGCGCTGTCGGGTGTTTCAGGAAGCGAGTGCCCCTGCCAAGCCAGATAATCGGGGATGCCGGTCGAAAAGGGGGGGGCGTGCAGCCGTTTGGCGGGTATGGAGGACAAAGAATGCCGCGGCGCCTGGAGAGGTGGATTGGCCTACAGGTGTGACCGGGGAACCACGCGTTGCCAGAGCGTGTGCGATGGTCTTACTGCCCCGGTCGCCCGCTTTTTTTCGGCCGCCCGCGGCGTCGTTTTTCCTCGGAGGGGTCTTCATAAGATCCTGCACCGATTTTCCCCCGCATCACGGGTTTGACCGGATCGTCTGAGCCGAGTGGAACTTCCGTACGGCCCACGGTCATCTCATCGAGGGAATTCTTGCGGACCTTTGCGCTCGGTGCGGGCAGGGCGCTTTTGTCCCTGGCGGCGCGGGCCCGGTCGCGGGCGGTTTCTTTTTTCTTGCCAGAAGCGCCCGCCTTGGTGCCTCCGGCGCCGAATTTGCGGTCGCCCTTGAAGCCGCCGGTCTTGCCGTCGACATCGGACTGGCGGGCCATGGCGTCGTCGGCGACGGCCAGTTCCGTTTCCTGCAGGCGCTTGATTTCGTCGCGCAGGCGGGCGGCGGTCTCGAAGTCGAGATCGGCAGCCGCATCGCGCATCTGCTTTTCCAGGTCCTCGATATGGGCCGCCAGATTGTGCCCGACCAGCGAACCTTCCTCGGCAAAACCCGCATCCACAGTGACATGGTCCTGCTCATAGACACTGTCGAGAATGTCAGCGATGTTGCGTTTGACGCTTTCCGGGGTGATGCCGTGTTCGGTATTATAGGCGAGCTGTTTTTCCCGGCGCCGGGTGGTCTCGGCAATGGCCCGCTCCATGGAGCCGGTCATATTGTCCGCATAGAGGATCACCTTGCCATCCACGTTGCGGGCTGCGCGGCCGATGGTCTGGATCAGCGAGGTTTCGGAGCGCAGGAAGCCTTCCTTGTCCGCATCCAAAATGGCCACCAGAGCGCATTCGGGAATGTCGAGGCCCTCACGCAGCAGGTTGATGCCCACCAGAACGTCAAACGCTCCCAGGCGAAGATCACGGATGATCTCGATCCTTTCCAGCGTGTCGATGTCGGAATGCATGTAGCGCACGCGCACCCCGTTTTCATGCAGATATTCAGTGAGGTCCTCCGCCATGCGCTTGGTCAAGGTGGTGACTAGGGTGCGGTAGCCCTTCTGGGCCATCTCGCGCACCTCGCCCAGAAGATCATCCACCTGGGAGCTCGCCGGGCGGATGTCGATCACCGGGTCGACCAGGCCGGTCGGGCGGATCACCTGTTCGGCGAACACGCCGCCGGACTGGTCCATTTCCCAGGAGCCGGGGGTGGCGGAGACTGCAACCGATTGCGGCCGCATGGCGTTCCATTCCTCAAAGCGCAGGGGCCGGTTGTCCATGCAGGAGGGCAGGCGGAAGCCATATTCGGCCAGTGTCGCCTTGCGCCGGAAGTCGCCCCGGTACATGGCGCCGATCTGGGGAATGGTGACATGGCTCTCATCGGCAAAGACGAGGGCATTGTCCGGAAGATATTCAAACAATGTGGGGGGCGGTTCGCCCGGATTGCGGCCGGTCAGGTAGCGGGAATAGTTTTCGATGCCTGCGCATGAGCCGGTTGCCTCCAGCATTTCCAGGTCGAACATGGTCCTCTGTTCCAGCCGCTGGGCCTCCAGCAGGCGGCCATGGGCATTGAGTTCCTCCAGGCGTTGCTTCAGCTCTTCCTTGATCGACTTCACCGCCTGGTTCAGGGTCGGCTTGGGCGTCACATAGTGGGAATTGGCGTAGATCTTGACGCTTTTCAGCTCGCCGGATTTCTGGCCCGTGAGCGGATCGAATTCGGTGATGGCCTCGATCTCGTCGCCAAACAGGGAAATGCGCCAGGCCCGGTCCTCATAGTGGGCCGGGAACAATTCGATCGTGTCGCCGCGCACCCGGAACGCGCCGCGCTGGAAGGCGGCATCGTTGCGTTTATATTGCAGGGCCACCAGATCGGCGATCAGCTGGCGCTGGTCGATGCGCTCGCCCACTTCAATGGCGAAGGTCATGGCCGTATAGGTTTCCACCGAGCCAATACCGTAAATGCAGGACACCGAAGCAACGATGATCACATCATCCCGTTCCAGCAAGGCGCGGGTGGCCGAGTGGCGCATGCGGTCGATCTGCTCGTTGATCGAGCTTTCTTTCTCGATATAGGTGTCTGTGCGCGGCACATAGGCTTCCGGCTGGTAATAGTCGTAATAGGAGACGAAATATTCGACCGCATTGTCCGGAAAGAAAGCTTTGAACTCGCCATATAGCTGGGCGGCAAGCGTCTTGTTAGGGGCCAGGATCAGGGCCGGGCGCTGGGTGCGCGAAATCACCTGGGCCATGGTGTAGGTCTTGCCGGACCCGGTGACGCCGAGCAGCACCTGGGTCTGTTCGCCGCTGCCTATCCCTTCCACCAGATCGGCTATGGCCGTAGGCTGGTCGCCCCGGGGCTCATAGTCGGATTTCAGGACAATTTCGACGCCCCCTTCCGACTTGGCCGGGCGTTCGGGTCGGTGCGGCACCCACAATTCGCCATTTTTATGCAGGGGATTGCCGGATTCGATCAGGGCCGACAAAGCCTCCACGGTGGCGGTGGCGCCCTGATTGCCGCCGAGATCGCCATAGCGGCCATCCGCCGCCGATTTCTTCTTGTTGTCCTTCTTGTGCTGCTTCAGCTTGGCCTCAAGCTGTTCCGCCTCTTCCAGCGACATGTCGAGCCCGGCCACCGGATTGAGCCCGCCCGCCGCCCGTTCGCGCGCGCTGTCGGCTTTTCCGATGGATGTTCCCCGCGCGGATTTGGCTGGTTTTTCGATCTTGCCCGCGGCCTTCGCGCCCTTGGGGGACAGTTTTGCCTTGCGGCCTTCCTGAACGTCTTTGGCAACCGCTCCGTCACCGCCCGCGCGCTCGCGTTCGCGTGAGGAGGTCCGCGCCGTGCGGCTGACTGTTCCCGGCGCTCCGGGGACGGGCTGCGCTGGCGCAGCCGGGGCCTTGATTTTTGTTTTTGTCCTGGGAGCAGCTGTGTCCGCTTCCTCGGCAATCTCCGCTGCCCAGTCGCTGATGGAGCCGGACAGGGGCGTACCGGAGAGTGGCTGTTGCGGGGCTTCGCCAAACCCGTCAGGGCTGGCCATGTTGTCATCGGATCGGGATTTGGTCGGGCGCTTGCTCATGGCGGCAATATGGTCCGGTTGCGCGCGCGAGGAAAGGGGGCAGAACGGGCTTCCGCCGGGTTTCCCGAACTCTCTGTCCGTCTCCTGACAGGAAGGTGTCAGGAGGTTTTAAGTTTTGAACTTATTTTGCCTATGCCATTCAAGGTAATGCGGGTGAGGTCTGTCGGCTGGAGCATCTGGTACCCTTGCCTTCATGTCTTTGTGCAAAAGATGCGAAACGTCATAGTTGAGATGCCGCGAGGCGACGATTTCGTAGCTATTTGATAACGTTAGAAGACCTCGGTCGAACATCCAATGAACGGTGCCTGAAAGAGCAATGCCGTTTTGAATGGAATCATTTCCCCCATCTTCAACAGGAATAATATGTGCCGCCTCCACTTCCGGGCGGCCTTTGCCATTTATGAGCCGAAGCCCAGTAAAGGCGCATGTTCTATCATACGCTTTTCGAATGTTCTGCCGGAATTTGGCTTTTCGAAAAGGTTTATTCACGAGCAATGTTTTGATTGGCCGATCACCAAATGGCCCCTCAAGAGGGGCTTGTTCATCTTCTCCAAAGCCACTGAGAGTATCGTCAATGTCCGTCTCATCCGTCCGGGCTGGCCAGTTCTCCTCTTCAGACAATCCGGCTTGAATGAGCTTTTCGAAATCACTTTCGCTGATACGGCGAATGGCATTTATGATTTTGCCGCCATTCGGTTTGCCATCTTGTTTGAAAAGACCTGTCTCATATCCACCCTCTTCCGAATAGTTGAGTGGCCGGTCAAAGTCTAAATATTGATCGAAGTAGACATAATAGTGGCCTGCCTTGTCAGGGTCCTGAACGAGATTTCTCGGTCGTGCAATCGCTGTGTAGTAGCGGCTCTTCTTGCCTGATAAAGGACCATAGTAAACGATCCATCCGTTAAGAGCGCTCTCGACCGTCTTGAGATATTGCTTGGGGAAGTGATGTTTGACACCCTTGATATCGTCATAGGGACTGTCTGTTTTGTAGTAGAAAACGGCGTAAGACATTCAATCTTTTGATTTTTTGGACTGCTGGCTTCAGTTTATCCGTTTGCTTGTGCCAGTCAAACCCAGAACGCTGATTTCTTTCTGCCCTACGTCCGGATTAGCCGGCGGTGCGGCTGCGGCTGATCGGGAACTTCGCCGCTGGCAGAGCGGTAAAGATCCTCAATGCTCACAGCCCGGTTACGGCCGGTTTCCTTGGCCCGGTAGAGGGCTTGATCAGCCAGGGCGAGCAGATGGGCCGGAGCGTCCGCATGGGCCGGTGCACAGGCCCAGCCGATACTGACCCCGATCCGGGCTAGGCCGCCGGAGACAGGAATGGGCTGGGCGATTTCCTCCACAAGGGCATCGCACAGCCAGCGCAGGGTTTGGGAATCCATGGGACCCGCCATAAGAGCCATGAACTCATCGCCGCCCGTGCGCGCCAGCACCGCCTTGCCGGACAGAACCTTGCGCATGCGCTGGGCCACTTGCCGGATCACCATGTCCCCGGCCTCATGGCCGAAAGTGTCGTTCACCGGCTTGAAATGGTCCAGGTCAATGGCCAATACCGTACAGGGCGTGGTGGCGCAGGTCCGGAGCGCCGAGGCCAGTGTTTCCTGGAAGGATGAGCGATTGGCAAGGCCGGTCAGAATGTCCTGGGTGGCCAAGCGCCTGTTGTGCTCTTCACTCACTTCCAGCGCATGGGACTTCCGGGCCAGATGGCGGGCAAACAGGATGCCGATCCCTGCAAATCCGAGCATCAGGCAGAGGGCAATCGGACCAATGGCTGCACGGATGCGGCTGCCCGGGGCTTCGCTGGTCCAGGTAAAGGCACCGAGCGGGGTCTGATCATGGGCTGTGACGGGCACGCTCGCAGGGGAACTGCTGGCCTCAGCCTGATAGGCAAAATTCTGCAGGAGCAGCGTGGTGCCGATATCCGCCAGTAGCGCCGGGCCGATCAGGGAAATGGACAGGATCACTCCCGGTGGGCCGTCAGGCAGGGACACGTGCGGGCTCTCCGGCACGATGGCCATGGCGCTGACCAGGGCGGGTTGGCCCTTGATCTCGCGGATATCAGTGGCATAGATCGGCGCAAGCTGGCCCTTTTCGACATATCTGATCTTGTAACCCCCGGCAGACGGGCGGCGGGCTGTCTGATAGCCGATCCTGGCCTTGGCAATGAGATCCCGTGTGGTTTCAAGGATTGGCAGGCCCGCGTCCAGTGGTACCACCTCCTCCTCGGCGGCAACGAGGACCGGCCGGTTGCGGCCGTCGACAATCAGGGTCCAGTCGTGGTTGAAGTCCAGCCACATCTGCCGGGCAATCTCCCGGGCAAATCGTGGGTCGATGGCGTCGTTCACCTGGACTTCCCGGGCGCTCTTGTCGTTCACCGCCACGAAGGTCTGGTTGCGGGCTTCCAGATCAAGCCGATGGGTCAGGGCCTCGGAGACCAGGGCGCGCTCATGGCGGAGTGCCAGCGTGTCGGCCGCTTTGGTGGTGCTGAGGAACAGATAGACCATCGCGGCAAGGCCGCCAGCGATCAGAAGGGCAATGGATCCATAGGCCAGGTGGCGCAGGCCCGCCCGGCGCCCGGGAGGCGTCTTCCTGCCGGTTCCGCTGCCGCTGGTGTCAATCTTGTTGAAGCTGGTGTCCTGAGCGGCTGCCGCCATGCCTTTGTCCGTTTTCCCGCGTCTGCTGTTCTGGCGACTTTGGCCCCGGGCTCTAAACATCCTGTTGGCAGGAGGACGATTTGCCAGGCTTTCGGGAAATGAAGTTAACGCAGCGTTATTGATTGTTGGGTGCCCGGATTTCCCGCAGCGGCGGTAAGGGGTTGGCCTGAAAGAGAAATCACCTGTCCGGTGGGGTCCAGTCGCTTTCATTTGGCGTTTTGCGGCTCAACCGAAGGGCTAGTCCGAGGGCGACCCCGGCGCCGATTGCCACGGTCAGGTCCACGAGAACTGTCAGGCTGAGCGTCAGGACCAGCAGCAGCCGTTCGCTGGGCGGCTGTTGAGCATAGGTGGCCCATTTATGGGGCTCGCTCATGGTCCAGGCGGTGACCAGCAAAAGGGCAGACAGGGCGGGCATGGCGAGATAGCCCGCCAGGGGCGCGGCAACAAGGACCACCAAAAGCACCACCATTGCATGCACAATTCCGGCAACCGGGGTCTTGCCGCCAGCTTTTACGTTCGTCGCGGTGCGCGCAATTGCACCTGTGGCGGGCAGACCGGCGAACAGGGCCGAGCCGATATTGGCGGCCCCCTGGGCCGTCAGTTCCGCATTCGGCCGGTGATTGCCTGAAATCATCCGGTCAGCGACCATGGCTGAGAGCAGCGATTCCACCCCCGCGAGAAAGGCTATGATCAGGGCGGACGGAAACAACTCCACACATCGCTCCAGAGACCAGTCCGGCAGGGCGGGCCAGGGCAGGCTGCCCGGCAGGTCACCGAAGCGGGAGGCAATCGTGTCGACGGGCAGATGAAACGCGGCCGCAATAGCGGATGCAAGCCCGACCGCAACGATCAGTCCCGGAAAACGCGGGGCGGCCCGGCGCAGGATCACAATCCCCGCAACGGAGAACAGGGCCAGCGCTATGGCAAAAATGTTGAGGCTGGCACGGGCATCCCATAGCACCGGGATCTTTTCCAGAAAGGCGGCAGGAACAGCCGCAACATCCAAACCCAGAAAATCCTTGATCTGACTGGTGGCTATGATGAGGGCTATGCCAATGGTGAAGCCGTTGATCACCGCCTCCGGAATGTGAGCGATCAGGTTGCCCGCGCGAAAATAACCGGCCACCAGCAGCATGAGGCCGGCCATGAATGTGGCCAGCACCAGCCCGTCATAGCCGTGCCCGGCAATCACTCCGAAGACCACAACGATGAATGCCCCTGTGGGCCCGCCGATCTGCACCCGGCTGCCCCCCAGCGCGGAAATCAGGAACCCGGCCACAACGGCTGTGACCAGTCCTTTTTCTGGCGGTGCGCCAGAGGCAATGGCGATGGCAAGGCTCAGCGGCAGGGCGACCATGGCGACCGTCACCCCGGCGGTGAGGTCTGCAATGAACTGGCGTCTGGAATAGGTTTTAAGCGTGGTGAAAAGTTTCGGCTGGCGCATAACGGGAACCATAGCGCCTAGCGGGGTGCCGGGGGCAAGAGCTTTTTTCGGGTTTTGAGAAAACGCCGCAGATGAGGGACCCGCTTTCGGGATGCTCAAAGGATGCGTTCTGGGAACTGTCTCCGGAAGAGCGATTTGAACTGAAAAATTTAATGTGCAAAAACAACGCGGTGATCGACAATAGAAAAAGGATTGCCCGATGAGCCATTCTCAGGTTCCCCCTCTTCTTTCCGGACTTTCGCGCAGGGGCGTGTTGAAAGGGACGGCGGCTTTCGGGGCTGCGGCCCTTGCCGGATCCCTCGGCGCCGTGCCCGCGGCCGCGCAGCCAAAGAAGGGCGGCACCTTGCGTGTCGGCATTGCAGCGGGCAACACCAGCGAGAATTATGATCCGGGCACCTGGGACAATGTCTATGTGCAGGTGTTTGCCACCGCACGCCACGGGTATCTCGTGGAAGTTGCTGCTGACGGCTCGCTGATCGGCGAGGTGGCAGAAAGCTGGGAAGCCTCGCCGGATGCCAGGGTCTGGACCTTCAAGATCCGCAAGGGCGTTGAATATCACAGTGGTGGCACGGTCACCCCGGAGGACGTGGTTGCCTCGATCAACTATCACCGGGGCGAGGACAGTACGTCGGCCATCAAGCCGTTTGTGGCGCCGATTACCGATCTTAAAGCGGAAGGCGACAGCGTTGTCGTGACGCTGGAGGCGGGCAATGCGGATTTCCCGTTTGTGGTGACCGACTATCACATGCCCATCATGAAGGCCAAGGACGGCAAACTGGACCCGACCAGCAGCGATGGCTGCGGCCCCTACAAGGTGGTCTCCTATGAACCGGGCGTGATCGCTGAAATGACGCGCCATCCGAATTACTGGAAAGAGGGCCGGGCGCATTTCGATGGTGTTCATCTGCTCACGATCCTCGATCCGGCGGCCCGCCAATCGGCACTGTTGACCGGCAATGTGGATGTGATCGATCAGGTCGACCTGAAAACCGTGTCCCTTTTCCAGCGCGCGCCCAATGTCTCGATTCTGTCGACCACCGGCACCCAGCACTACACCTTTGCGATGGATACGCGCGCTGCGCCTTTCAATGACAACAATGTCCGTCTGGCCCTGAAATACGGCATCAACCGGCAGGAACTGGTCGACAAGATCCTGTTTGGCTATGGCGAGGTCGGCAACGACCATCCGATCGGCCGGTCGAACCGGTTCCATGCTGGGGATCTGGAGCAGACGACCTATGATCCGGACAAGGCGAAATACCATTTGAAACAGGCTGGCCTGGACAGTCTCGATGTCAGCCTTTCGGCTGCGGAAGCCGCTTTTGCGGGGTCTGTGGATGCGGCCGTTCTTTACGCCAACAGCGCGTCTGCGGCCGGGATCACCATCACGCCGGTGCGCGAGCCCAATGACGGCTACTGGTCCGATGTGTGGATGAAAAAGCCGTTTTGTGCCGTTTATTGGGGCGGCCGCCCGACCGAGGACTGGATGTTCACGGTAGGGTATTCGGCCGGGGCTCCCTGGAATGACAGCTACTGGGACAACAAACCGTTCAACGAGCTTCTTGTGGCGGCCCGCTCCGAATTGGACGAGGACAAGCGCCGCCAGATGTATGGTGACATGCAGAACCTCGTGCGTACGGAAGGCGGCGTGATCGTGCCGATGTTCGCCAGCTATGTGATGGCCCATTCCGAAAAGGTTCAGCATCCTGAACAGGTCGGGGCCAACTGGGCTTTGGACGGGCTGCGTGCGATCGAGCGCTGGTGGTTCGCCTGAACCACGCCGTCAGGCCTTTTTTGAAAGATCGTGCGTTCCGGGCTTGACCTGGAGCGCACTCCAACCTGTATCTGACTGAGATCGTTCTGTTCGGAGACAGGTATGCGAATTGGTGATCTTGCCCGAAAGTCCGGGCTTTCAACGGACACTCTCAGGTATTACGAGAAAATCGGCCTCTTGCCCAAAGCGCTGCGCGACTCGGGCGGGCGCCGTGTCTATGACGAGACGATCCTGCGCTGGATCGACTTTCTGGACCGGCTCAAGTCAACCGGCATGGGCATCAGAAATCGGCTGAAATATGCGGACCTGAGGACCATGGGAGCGGCGTCCATGAGGGAGCGCCGGCAGATGCTGGAGGCGCACCGGCACAAGGTGCGTCTGGACTTGGCCAAGCTCACCGAAACACTGGCTGTGCTGGACGAAAAAATCTATCTTTACAAAGAGATGGAGGCGGGAAAGCCCGTTGATCCTTCCTTTGAACAGTGTGCCCGGACCGGACACGGCGCGCGCCAGGTCCCGGAAAGGACATGACAATGACACTTGACACAGCAGCCGCGACCTCTGCTTCCCTGGTTCTGGAAAAAGGCCGGGAGGTGGCGCGTCAGCTGAATCCTGAGCTGGAAACGGTTCTGGCGGACAGATACGACCAGCTCGTTCCAGGCTTCACGGAAAGCCTGATCGAATGGGGTTATGGCCGGCACTATGCCCGCGGCATCGTCGATCTGAAGACCCGGCAGCTCTGCACTCTTGCGGCCTTGACGGCGCTGGGTGGCCAGACCGGGCCCCAGCTTGCGGTCAATATCGAGCATACTCTTGCGGCCGGGGCGCGCCGGGAGGAAATTGTCGAGGTCATCTGGCAAATGGCGGTCTATGGCGGCTTGCCAGCGGCCATCAACGGCCTGAATGTGGCCCAGGAGGTGTTTGACCGCACAGCGGCTGCGAGCGGCTAAGCCAAAGGGTCTGTTCAGACCCTCAGCAAATTCAGCCGCAACGGTGCCTTGGGGCGCGTCACGAGCGCGCTGCAAGGCAGCTGCCTACTGGCGTGGACCGACATTTGAGGCGGCATTGTATTGCGGTGCAAAAGGCTGTCTACTCAAACCAAGCTCAACCGGTAGAAACCGATCTGATGGGTTTTTCTCAGTTGAGACGGGTATCCGATTTCTTGCAAAATGAGGGATGGGCCATGCCGGACGCGTTAAACCTGGGACTGATCATGGCTGCTGCGCTTGTTGCTGTGGCGAGCCCCGGGCCTGCCACGCTTGCCATTGCAGGAACGTCCATGAGGCGCGGCCGCAAGGCAGGGCTTCTGCTGGCCTCGGGCATCCAGCTCGGATCCTTGAGCTGGTCGATTGCCGCCGCTCTCGGCCTCAGTGCTCTTATGCTGGCGCATGGCTGGGTTCTGGAAACGATCCGCTATGCAGGGGTCCTTTACCTGTTCTATCTCGCCTTCAAGGCCGCTCGGTCGGCGGTTTCTTCCCGCGACATCGAAGCCAAGGCCATTGCGGGGGAGGCCAGATCCCTGATCCTGCGCGGTGCAGCGCTGCACATTACCAACCCCAAGGCCATTTTGTTTTTCGGCGCCCTTTATTCGCTCGGTGTTCCGGCGGATGCCAGTCCCGCCATGCTGGCAACCGTTGTTACCGCCGTCGGCTGTCAGAGTGCAGCCATCTTTTTCGGCTATGCGCTGCTGTTTTCCTTCGCGCCGATGACCCGGCTCTATATTCGCTTGCGCCGTGCGTTTGAAGGCGCCTTTGCTGTCGGCTTCGCTGCAGCGGGCCTGAAAATCGCGACGGCCCGGCTTCAGTAAAGGCGCTCAGCCTCTGCCCGCAGCAGCCCATATCCTCGAAGGCCTGGTTGACTTTCTCTTGGGAGTGCCGAGCTGCCCTAGGTGTATAGGCTCGGTTTCTGCGGCATAGGCTCAGGAGAGTGGCCGCCGGAATGACGCTATGTATTAACGGCAGGTGAGGAGGCGGCGCGGAGCCGCCTGGTGCCAATGTTTGCTGTTTTAGAGCATCGTGCGCTAGGCGGCGGCCACGTCCTGCAGGAACTGTTCAATCCGGTGGGTGACGTCTGACAGCTGCCGTGTCGCCGAGCCGCTGATATCCTCCACATCCCGCGCAGAGCGGCTGGTTTCGCTGGACCCCTGAGACAGATCGCCAATTGTCTGCGTCACGCTGCTGGTCTGGGCGGCAGCGCGGCCGACACCCGTTGAGATTTCCTCCGTGGCTGAGGCCTGCTGTTCGACGGAAGCGGCCATGGCTGCAGCGGTGTCATTGACGTCTTCCATCATGCCCATGATGGAGCTGATGGCTTGGACGGCCGCACTGGTCGAGCCCTGAATCTCGGAGACCTGGCTGGAAATTTCATCGGTGGCCTTGGCGGTCTGACCGGCGAGGGACTTCACTTCAGAGGCCACCACGGCAAAGCCCTTGCCTGCTTCTCCGGCCCGGGCAGCCTCGATGGTGGCGTTGAGGGCCAGAAGATTGGTCTGTTCGGCAATGTCCTGGATCAGCTGAACCACATGGCCGATCCGTTCGGCCGCCGCCGTCAGGCCCTTGACCTGTTCGTTGGAGGTCCGGGTGGCGTCCGTCACGCTCTGAACTTGGCTCAAGGTGGCTTCCACCTGGCGGCCGACTTCCTGAACCGAGGTGCTCAGTTCTTCTGTTGCAGCAGCAATGGTCTGGACATTGTCGTTGGCCTGGCTGGCGGCGGAGCTGACATCTTCGCTCTTGCCGCTGGTGGTGCGGGCGATTTCCGACAGAATTTCCGCATTTTGGTCAAGCTGCTCCATGTTGCCGGATACGGTTGACAGGGCGGCCTCGATATCCTGGCGGAATTCGGAGACCAGAGCATCCACCCGCTGCTGGCGCTTCTGAACGTCCTGCTGGCGCGCCGAGGTCTCGGCCTCCAGGCGCATGCGTTCCTTTTCCCGCTCACAGAATGTGGCAACAGCCCGGGCCATGTGGCCGACATCGTCGCTCCGGTGGGTGGCAGCAATGGTCTGATCCGTGTCACCCTTTTCCAGCTTCTGCATGGCTGACGTCAAAGAGCGGATCGGACGGATGATGGCGCTGGACAGGAGCAGAACAAAGGCGATGCCGAGCACAAGCGCCAGCGCCAGAGAGATGATGATCTGGAGTTGGGCCGCCTTTGCGCCGTTTACCGCGGTACCACCGGACGAGGCACTGATCGTTTCTGCCTCCTTTGTCAAGCTTCCGGCTGCTTTGGAAAAGGCGTCCTGACGGGTCTGAAGCTCCTGGGTTGCCAAAGCCACGTTGGCAAAGCTTTCCTGCAATAGCGGCAGGCTGTCCTGCCCGGCACTGACCAGCGTTTTCAGCGGGCCATTCAGAAGGTCGTCCTGAAGCTTGTCCTGACTGTCCTTGAGGCTGGTGTTCATCAGCCTGGCCAGCGTTTCCAACTGGCTGCTGGCGCTGGACAGATAGGTGTCAAACGACTCGGCCGCAGTCTGCGAGCCGCTGTTCAGATAGTCGAGATAGGAACTTTTGAGGCCCAGGATGCTGGCGGCGATGCTCTGGGTCTGATCCGACATCAACCGGAGATCCGCGCTGGCGCGCTCAAACTGGCGCAGTTCCTGGGTCAGGTCCTTGATCGGCTGTTCAGTCGCTGCCACGATTGTGGACGCCAGGGCCGCCAGACCGTCAACGGCGGGCTTGAGGTTCTGTGTCCAGGCTTCATCGCTGACAGCGCCCTTCTTGAGCTGGGCCTTGATCTGCTTTTCAAAAGCCTTTGCCTGCTTGGTCAGCTTTTTGACATTGGCCTTGATGTCTTTGGTCTTTACAGCACGCCGGACGGCCTTGGCATCCTTTTCCAGCCCCTTGACATGATCGGTCAGAAGCTTTGCGGTCTGTTTGTTCGGCGTTTTGGCAAAGAGCGCGGCTTCCTGTTCCAGCACTTTGGCCGCAAGGCGCATGTTTGCCAGCCGGGGTGAGAGCTGGGACAACTTGGTGATTTTGCCCTCATTGGTGATGGCAATTGAAGACCGGTAGGTTGCCAGTGCCTTGTAGTCGGCAATTGCAGCGCCCGTGGTCCCCACGAGTGTCTCTGTCAGCGAGCCGAGCTGGTCGATGGCCTTGTCCCGGCTGTCCCGGTTCTGCTCCAAGGTCCGGAAACTGTCTTTCAGCTCAGCAACAATTGTCCCCAGATTGGCCGCCGCGCCAAGGCCGGTGGCTGCCAACCGGTCCACGTCGCCGGAGAGGTCCGCAATCTTGGACCGGACCTGAGCCGCGTCTTCGCCGGCCCCAGACCGGCCAAAGGACTGTGCGGTGGTCAAGAGTTCGGGAACCCGGCCAAGAAGCTCGTTGGCGGTCTTGGCGGTGGTTACGGAGTCCTGCACCTTAAGCGCGGCAATGAGGCCGCTCGTACCAACACCGATGGTACAAATCAGCAGGGCGCCAAAGCCAATCTGCAGTTGCTTCTTGATCGACCAGTCAAAAAAGAACCTCTGCGGTCCGGTGGTCGCAGAGAGGTTTGGAGAGGACTTCATTCAACGGCTCCGAATTCCTGAGGCGCGAAGGAGTCTTATCTTAAATCTTTAACAAGAGCCGAAGAAACCTCAAATATCTTTGCTTAAAGAGTTGAGTTTTTGTGCAAATTACCTAGGGGCCGCTGAAAAATTTTGCACTTCCGGGTTGCGGATAGGAGAAGCCCTGAGTGGAGAGTTCCTTTGCTCAGATCGTGGGAGGCAGCGCCTATCCGGCCCTCCAAGTTGTCAGTCTGAGGGCCGGTCGGCGTGTCCCAGATCCCGGTCGGGCCAGAGCCGGTCCCGCAACCTTTGCTTTAGGACCTTGGCCTCGGGAAAGCCACCATCCACCTTGCGCTCCCACAAGAGGTCCCCGTTGCAGGAGATTGTAAAGATTCCACCGGTTCCCGGCACAAGTGAAACGGCGCCCACCTCCTCTGAGAAGGTGCTCAGGATCTCCTGGGCCATCCAGGCGGAGCGCAGCAGCCAATTGCATTGGCGGCAATAGGTGATGGTGATATGGGGTTTCAGACTGTCGGACACGGGGTCTGACCTTTTTGTAAAGAATTGAAGCACGGCGCTTGTGCCATATTTCGATACCAAAATACCAGACGGTGTGTCTGCCGCTTTGCTTTCCGCGTTTGAGAGCTATCCAGAGCTTGCGCAGACATGCGGGTTTGTCGAAGCAGCAGTGCCCCAGGCCGGATTGAGCAACCGGGTCTACCGTTTGACGTCGGAAAGGGGCGCGTTCTTTTTGCGCTTGCCCCGGGCCGAAACGGCCGGAATGGTGGACCGGTTTGCTGAGGCGCAGAATATCTGTCAGGCCGTGGCTCTTGGGATTGCCTTGCCGCCGCTATTTTGCAGTCCGGAAGCGGGAATTTTGCTGACGCAGGCTATTGAGCCGCAGGAAGCTTCCGGTCTTGAACTGCCGGTTCGGCTGGGGGCGGTTCTGGCGTGTTTGCATGGCTCCGGTGTTCCGTTCCAGGGCAGGCTGGCGCCCGATGTCGTCATAGACCGGCAGATCGAGAGCCTTGCACCATTCTCCGATTTATCGGCAGATATCGCTCCGCTTGTCAGAGCGCTGCGGGAGGTCCGCCTGAAAGCGGAAGACAAAAGAGAAGAAGACGGTGGGCTGATCCTCGTGCCTAGTCACGGAGACCTTTCACCGGGGAACTGCCTTTCGAGCGGGAAGGCCCTGTGGCTGATCGACTGGGAGTACTCCGGAATGGCGGACCCGGCCTGGGACCTGGCCTATGCGGCTCTGGAGCATGGCTTTTCTGAAGCGGAGGAACAACGGTTTCTGGCCGGGTACCGGTCGGGCGGCGGGCAGGTCCCGGCACCACTCGGACTTACCCTGATGAAGGCCCTGGCGGATACGGTCTCCGCGCTCTGGGCCTATGAGCAACTCATGAAGGGCAGTGCCAAGACTGATTTCCGCACCTTTGCGCGGTTGCGGCGGGATCGGGCGCTGTCGCATCTGGACTCCTTTTAAAGCCCAGCTCATACCAACCTCAATAGATAGGAACCGATCTGACCGTGTTTGGGGACTGTTCGGCAAGGAGCCGGTTGCAGGGCGATATGGTTTATCGTTCAAAACCTGGGACGCAGCTGAACAGTCCTCAAACACGGCCTCGGTGGCCTGCTCCGGCCCGCCGGACTGCGTTGCGCCGCTTGAACGGCCAACCAGGCCGTCCTGCGCAACGCGCCTTGCCGGCCAATCCGGACAAGCGCCATCAGATGGGTTTCTATCTATTGAGGTTGATATCAGTCGACAATGGGCGGCCGCATGGCGGGGTCGGCCAGGCAGGCCTTGTACTGCTCGTTCATGCGGGATCTGAGGTTCTGATTGGCGGGGTCTGATGTCAGCAGGGTCCAGGTGCCGTCGGCTTCCAGAAAGGAGAGGGTGCAACTGCAGGCCTCTTCGCAGATATCCGGCGCTCCCAGCGTGTCCTGGCAGCTGGCCGAGCAGTTCTGCACAAAAGCATCTGCGGCCCGGTCATGGTGCGGGGCGAGCAGGGACAGGCTCCAGACAAGGCCATAAAGCAGCGGCTGATGCAGCAGATAGATCGGCAGGGAATGCCGGCCGAGAAAGCGGATGCTGCGGCCCGCCTTGCCCTCAAACGCGAGCGCTGAAATCTTGTCCCAGAGAGCCAAGCGCCTGCAGGCTTTGGAGGCGGCCAGCCCGGACAGGCAGACACCGGTCCAGGGGGCAAGGGGCACATAGTCGACACTGCCAAAGTCCGGAGTGCCCAGTCCGGTCCAGAGCCAGAGCTGGCCATTGAATATAAACGAGCTTGCCCAGAAAGGCAGGGTCAGAAAGAACACGGCACCTGCCAGCGCTGGCAGGAGCTGCCAGCGCAGAAAGGGCAAGGCGATGAGGCTGCTGGCGGCGATGCAATGCAGGATGCCGAAGCGGACATAGCTACTGCCGAATGTAAAGGAGGTGACTAGCGAGACGGCAGCGGCTGCCGTCGCAATCACTGCAAAACGGCGCCAGAAGGCGTGCCAGCGGAGAGACCGGTGATGAGCAAGATCAAGGCTGAACCCGGCTAGAAACAGGAAGCTGCCTGCAATCATGGCCGCAAAGGCGCGCCAGCCCGGCCCTTGCGCGACCGGCCAGTCGACAAAGGCGAACCAGTAAAGATCCCAGGACAGGTGATAGATCACCATGGCAACGACGGCGAGACCGCGGGCCAGATCCGGCACGGCCAAACGTGTTGTTGGCATATTCAGGTTTTCCTGATCTGTGGGCTCAAGCATGCCGCGTTCATATGGATTCAAACCGTTTTGTCTTTCGCGTTGAAACCTGTGATTTCAGGCAGCGAAAGGCAAACCCGATACGATGCGCCTTGCTCTCAGGGACGGATTTATAACACGCTGTCAGGTCGCAGACGAAATGGGTCTTTTCATGGCGTGAGAGTGCGGGAACCCTGGCAGGTTTCCGGTCCCGAACAGCGAAAAAAGGCTATCTTCTGGGCGGGGCGGCATGCACTCAAGGCCGCATGAAAGCAGGGGACATACCCAACTCAAGTGATAGAGACCCATCTGAACGGACCCTATCAGTTGCGATGGGTATTGGGGACGTAACCCGGGCGGCAGCAAAAAGGTGCCTGAATGGGCATTCCCCATTTCTCCGGGCCGGGGCTGCCCCGCGCTTGAGCGCTACAGGAACAGGCGCTTGAAATGCTGTGCCCGGTATCAGCTGCCAAAGGCCATGACCAAGCCCGTAATCAGAGCGGTCGCCCCGATCATAGCGCCCACATAGGGCCATGGAGACGGACGGTGTGCGGTAAACGCATCGCGGTTCGCTGGATCTTGCAGCATTGCCCTCAACTCCCTACCACCATGAAGTGGGGCGACAGTGAGACAAATTGTGGTCTTCGAAAAGATCAGAAATGGTCTCCGCTTTTGTTTTCCCAAGAAAAACATTCAGGTGTGGAGTATCCGACAAAACAACGTCTTGCCTGTTGACCTTTGCAACCTATTGGATGCGGAGCGTTATCTACTGCTCGGAGGGGGCAGCCCGAGGCCGCTTTCCTTCTCTGCGGGCCGCAGGCTTGTGTGCCAGGGCGGTTTGTTCCGGGGTGTGGGGTTTCCATCACGGATGGGGGCAGATATAGGGCGAGCCACGGAGGGGCCAGACGCCAGCCCTTTCTATCTATTGAGGTTGGTATGAGGCCCTATTCGACTGCGACATGAGAGCGTTCAGCAAGGTGCGTGTCGCAGGGCGATGTGGCGCATTGTCCAGGTCGCGCGACACCGCGGAACGCTCTCATGCCGTGGCTTTTCCAGGTCACGACCTGCACCAGGAAAGAGACTGGCCCGGAAAACCGATGTGTTTTGCGCACCGGGTGGTGACCACCTGAAATGCGCCATTGAGTGTGATGGGGGGGCATTTCTTTTCGAAGCGCCACAAAAAGGACTGCTCCTGACATGCGGAACGGATCTTGACTTCAACCTATGTGATGCCGGGGACCGTATTTTAACGCAGGTACCGGAAGACAAGACCTTTCTTCTGTCTCCAGTGCCGGTCTCTCACTGCAGTCCGGACGAACGCTTCTGCCAGCCCAAGGGCTGGACTCTAGAGATCCAGAGCGTCGAGCCCGGCTTCCAGATAGTCGGCAAGAAGGGGAATCCCAAGCAGGTAGGTGGCGGTCGAGCCGACAGCGCGTTCGCGGGCTTCGTTGGTGGCCTGGGCAAAATCTTCGGCCTCAAAATCGCCGCGGCCGATCCAGGCAACCGCCACCAGTTCGGCAGCTTCATCCACGTTGAGGTCTTCGATCAGCTCGCGCACTTCCTCATCGGACAGGTCGTCATTTTCTTCTTCGGCCAGGCCGTCGTGATTGTGGCCTTCCTCAAGCGTTTCGGCATCAAATTCAACCTCGCCCTCATGGCCATCCTCGAATGTGTCGCGCATCACAGATGCGGCCGCGCGTGTTTTCTGTACGAGCATGCGGATCGTATCCGCCGAAAGAGAAAGGTTCAGTTCCATGGCCGCCTCCGACATTCCTGCCATTTCTTTATCGGTCCTGATTTCTCTGTTGGCAATGGTCATCAAGCGATTTCCTTTTCATTCGCCATCTCGAAACTTTCCCCAAGGTTATCCACGGAAATTCTTATATTTAAACTCGGATCGAGTTAATTGACGGACAGGTGAACGTCGCCCTGGCAAAGTCTCTTGCAGGGGCATACCGCTCTTGCTTTACTTGTCCGACGAAATTTTTTCTGTCCTTGACCCGCATCAAACCCTATCGGGCCCCTAAGGTATTTACGTTTCACGGGGAAGCGTTTTGCGCTTTTTTTGGGGCGGGCAAAGACAGGAATGTCGGCTACCGGGGCGGACCGGGCACTTCAGACCCGGTGCTCACGCGACAGGCGTGGGCCCGGGTCCTCTTTTCCACTCAAGCTGCGTGATTGGACGTGCCGTTAAGCCCGCGGGGGGCTGCGCTCCGCGCCCTTTTGGCTTCGCCCCTGGGGCCACACACTTTGGGCCATAAATCTTGGCCGTGGCCCCTTACCGGAGCCCGGCGCTTTGGGTGCTGGCACAGGATGTCAGCCGGCTTTCAGCGCATCGGCGAGCGAGGAGTTGGGCTGTTTTGCTTCGCGCAGGTCCAGGCCGGAATGCAGGTCGATGATGTGGCTTTTCTGGATCTCTTCCGCCGCAGCGCCGTCCTTGTCGGCAAAGGCTTTCAGCAGGGCATGGTGGGCGTGGCTCTCGCACGTTGTGTCGGCCCGGCGCCAGTAAAGAGCGATGATCAGCGACGAGCGGGAGATGAGAGAGCGCACCATATGTGACAGAACCTGCTGGTCCGCGATCTCGGTAATGGCAATATGAAACGCGCCGGAAAGGGCAAGCGCCTTGCCCTTGTCGCCGGAGGCCAGTGCGGCATGTTCCGCATCCATATGCTGTTTCAGCTTTTTCAGATCCGGCGCCTTGACCGCCTCGGCGGCAAGCCGGGCAATCCGTGGCTCGATCAGGGCGCGGGCCTCGAACACTTCCTGGGCTTCGCGAATGCTGGGGCGGGAAACAAAGGCGCCCCTGTTACGGGCAATCGTCACCAGGCCGGAATGGGCGAGCGCCTGCAGCGCTGCGCGCACGACGGTCCGGCTGGCCCCGTAAATCTCACCGACTTCGTCCTCCGACAGTTTCATGCCCGGGGCAAGCCGGTGTTCCAGAATGGCCGTATGCAGTTTCAGGCAAATATCGAGTGTGCGGCCCGGCGGGAGCTGAAAGGTCTCGTCCGTCGCAGCGGCTCCAAAGCCGGAAGGATCTGTCAGTGATCTGACCATTTGAATATCATTGGGTGGAACAGGATCAGGTGAAAGGTATTCTAGAAATTTATACAGGTCACTGTGTTCGATCGCAAATCAGATCGTATACAATTTTTGGTCAGGCTGTATGTAAATTGACTATTTTTTGCGCACGAAATTGGGGTCACTGGTGGCGCTAAAGGTTCGAAATCGCAAGAAACGGCGTTTTTTTTAGATTGGCACGCGACGTGCAAACACGCTCGGGATACTGCGGTTCCAAGAGTGTGTTCATGGCCAAGACTGAAAATCTCGAACTTGTTGCAACAACCAAGCGCTATGGCGGCACCATTGCCGTTGATGCGATCAATCACCGGTTCAAGGCGGCGACTTATTCCTGCCTGCTTGGACCGTCCGGCTGCGGCAAGTCCTCGACCCTGCGCATGATTGCAGGTCATGAACATGTCAGCGACGGAGATATTCTGCTGGGAGCGCAGAACATCACGGATTTGCCGCCAGCCAAGCGCGGTACGGCGATGATGTTCCAGAATTATGCCCTGTTTCCCCATTTGAGTGTGGCCGATAATGTGGCGTTTTCCTTGAAAATGCGCGGCGTGGACAAGGCCACCCGGCGCTCGCGGGCGCTGGAGCGCCTGGAGCTGGTCGACATGGTGGATTATGCGGGGCGGCTGCCGTCCCAGCTGTCCGGCGGCCAGCAGCAGAGGGTGGCTTTGGCGCGGGCCTTGATCACCGAACCCTCCGTCCTGCTGCTGGATGAGCCCCTGTCGGCGCTTGATCCATTTTTGCGCATCCGGATGCGGCTGGAGTTGAAGCGCTTGCAGCGGGGTCTCGGCATTTCCTTCATTCATGTTACCCATTCCCAGGATGAGGCCCTGGCGCTGGCAGATGATATCATCGTCATGAATGGTGGCCATATCGAGCAGGCCGGACCGCCCAAGGACGTTTTCAATACGCCGGAAACGGAATTCGTCGCACGCTTCATCGGGGGGCACAATGTGCTCCAGGTGGACGGGGGGGCTGTCGCCGTCCGTGCCGACCGTCTGAGTGTCGAAACGTCGAGAGGCGCAAGTGGCAGTTATGAGGCCAGTGTCCGCGATGTGGAATATCTCGGCTCTTCGGTGAATGTGGCCGTCAGCTCACCCGCTCTGGGAGATCTGACCGCAGCCCTGCCGGACCAGATCTTTTTCAACGATCCGATCGAAATTGGCGCGACCGTCTTCCTCTCCTGGAAGCCGGAAGATGCGCACAATCTGGCGGCTTGAGCGCTGCCGTACTGCCCGGGACAAGGGCACAACCTTCAAAGGGACGAGGAGTAACAGTCATGACAGATATGAAAAACGGGAAGGGCGTCAGCCGCCGCAGCATCCTGAAGGGCGGTGCGGCGGCTGCCGGCGCCGCGCTTGGCTCCGGAGCCATGACAGGATTTCCGACCATCTGGGCGCAGAATATCAAGGACGTCACGCTGCGCCAGTTCGGAACCGGGGTGTCGAACCTGAATGAAGTCGCCACGAAGGTGAAGGAAGATCTCGGCTTCACACTGGAAATGACCGCGCTCGACAGTGACAGCGTCACCCAGCGGGCGGCCACCCAGCCGAAAAGCTTCGACATTGCCGACATTGAATACTGGATCTGCAAAAAGGTCTGGGGTGCGGGCAACCTGCAGCCGATGGATACGTCCAAGATCAAGAATTACGACAAGATCGTCGGCATTTTCAAAAACGGCAAGCTGACGCCTGAGTCCACCATCGCCCAGGGCACGGCCCCGCACACGGTCGGCTTCGTCGATGGGCCGGACGGCAAAACCTTTGCCACGGAAGAAACCGGCTGGATGACCCTGATCCCGACCATCTACAACGCCGATACGCTTGGCATCCGGCCGGACCTGATCGGCCGTCCGATTGAAAGCTGGACGGAACTTTTGAACCCGGAATTCAAAGGCAAGGCGTCCATTCTCGACATTTCCTCCATCGGTATCATGGATGCGGCTATGGTCTGTGAGGCCATGGGTGAAATCAAATATGGCGACAAGGGCAACATGACCCGCGAAGAGATCGACAAGACCATGGCGATCTTCACCGAAGCCAAGAAGAATGGCCAGTTCCGCGCGTTCTGGAAGTCGTTTGACGAAAGCGTCAACCTGATGGCGTCCGGCGAAGTGGTTATCCAGTCCATGTGGTCCCCGGCGATCACCGCTGTGCGTTCCAAGGGTATCCCCTGTGTCTATCAGCCCCTGAAGGAAGGCTACCGGTCCTGGGGCGGCGGTTTGGGCCTGTCCAAGAACCTGTCCGGCCTGGAGCTGGAGGCGGCCTACGAATATATCAACTGGTATCTCGACGGCTGGGTCGGCGGCTTCCTGATGCGTCAGGGCTACTATTCCGCCGTGCCGGAAACCTCCAAGAACTACATGTCCGACAATGAATGGGGCTTTTGGTTCGAGGGCAAGGCGGCGACCGAGGACATCGTCAACCCGTTTGGAGATGTCATGGAAAAAGCCGGTGCCGTGCGCGATGGCGGCTCCTTCTACGACCGCATGGGTGCTGTGGCCTGCTGGAACGCGGTCATGGACGAAAACCGATACATGGTCCGCAAATGGAACGAGTTCATCGCAGCATGACAAAAGCGCATGTCGAAACCTGCCCGGCGGACAGCCGGGCAGGGGCCCCCTCGTCCGGTCCGGCCAAACCGGCCCGCCGCCGCCTTGATCCGGCACAACGGGCGGAGCGTGTGAGCTGGCTGCTGGTCACACCGCTGGTCGGCATTCTGGGGCTGTTTCTGCTGCTGCCAATCGCGATCATCGTTGTGGTCAGCTTCTGGAACTACAACGAGTGGTCGTTTTTTCCCGACTTCATCTTCGAGAACTATGTCTTCCACCTGACATCCCCGGTCACCTGGAAAACCTATCTGAAGACCATGAAATTCATGGCTTTGACCTGGGTGTTCTGCACCGCCATCGGCTTCACGGTGGCCTATTTCCTGGCCTTTCATGTGCGCACCCTGCCCATGCAGATCGCGCTGTTCTTGCTGTGCACGATACCGTTCTGGACCTCCAACATCATCCGGATGATTTCCTGGATCCCGTTTCTGGGGCGCAACGGCATTGCCAATTCCACCTTGCTTGAACTCGGAGTGATCGACGCGCCGCTGGAGTGGCTGCTCTATTCCGACTTTGCCGTGGTTCTGGCCTTTGTGCATCTTTATGCGCTGTTCATGGTCGTGCCGATCTTCAACACCATGATGCGCATCGACAAATCCCTGATCGAAGCTGCGCGGGATGCGGGCGCAAGCGGATTTCAGATCCTTGTGAATGTGGTCCTGCCGCTGGCAAAACCGGGCATCATGATCGGCTCGATTTTTGTGGTCACGCTGGTTATGGGCGATTTCATCACCGTCCGGCACATGTCGGGCGGCCAGAGCGCATCGGTAGGGCGGATCATTTCCAACGAGATTTCTCTGCTGCAATACCCGGCTGCAGCGGCGTCTTCCGTCGTGCTCCTGTGCACCGTGCTGCTGATGATCGGCATCATGATGCGCTTTGTCGACATTCGGAAGGAGCTGTGAGAATGGAAAAACGAAGCCGCTCCTTTTATGTGCTCGCTGCCTTTTTTGCCCTGTTCCTGCTGTTTCTCTATGGGCCCGTGGTCACCATCGGCATTCTGTCCTTCCAGGGGCCGAATGGCGGGCTGACCTTCCCCATGAACGGGGTGTCGCTGCACTGGTTCTATGACCTGTTTCAGGAGCAGGCGGTTGGCGACATCTGGGGGTCGTTCCGGCGCTCCCTTGCACTGGGGCTTATGGTTATGCTGGTCACTGTTGTGGTCTCGGTGATGGGCGGCATGGCGTTCCGCAACCGGTTCCGCGGATCCAGCCTGCTGTTTTACATTATCGTGGCCAGTCTGATCATTCCCTCCATTCTGGTCTCGCTCGGGGTGGGTCTGATCTTCAACATTTTGGACTGGGAAGTGCACTGGGCGACCTCCGGCTTCGGAGCGCAGCTGACCTGGACGCTGCCCTTTGGCTTGCTGATCATGTTTGCCGTCTTCAACCGGTTTAACAAATCCTATGAGGAAGCCGCGCGCGACCTTGGGGCCAGCTCCTGGCAGACCGTGCGGCATGTGGTGCTGCCGATCATCGCGCCCATGCTGATCGGGGTCGCCCTGTTCGGCTTCACGCTGTCCTATGATGAATTTGCCAGAACGCTTCTGACCAGCGGGTCCTACAACACGCTGCCGCTTGAGATCTACGGCATGACCACCAATGTCACGTCGCCTGTTCTCTATGCGCTCGGCACGCTGACCACCGTGTTTTCGCTTCTGATCATCGGGTCGTTCCTGACCGGCTTTGCGCTGTTGCGCCGGCGGCAGGCACGCCAGGGATCGGATGCGGGCAAAGGGCTGGTCTGAGATGGTTGGGGCGCCTGGCAGCCGGCACATCCTGATCATCAACCCGAACACAACGGTTTCCATGACCGGCAAGATCGGGGAGGCCGCCCGAGCGGCGGCGGGGCCAGGCACGCGGATTACGGCCATCAATCCGCCGTCGGGACCCGCCGCCATTCAGGGTCCGGAAGATGGGGCTGCGGCATTGCCCGGACTGTTTGCGCTGGTGGGGGAAGCGCTCGCCTCCGGCCAGCGCTATGATGCACTGGTGATTGCCTGTTTCGATGACACCGGGCTCTGGGATCTCAAGGCGTCGCTGTCCATTCCGGTTCTGGGGATCGGGGAGGCGGCCTATCACCTGGCCGCGCTGCAGGCGGAGCGGTTTTCCGTTGTGACGACCCTCTCGGTCTCCTTGCCTGTTCTGACGCACAATCTGCAGGTCCAGGGCCTTGCCCCGCGCTGCGCAAGCGTGCGGGCCTCCGACATTCCGGTCCTGGAACTGGAAGAGGCCAGCGAGGCAACCTTAGGTAAATTGCGCGGTGAAATCGCCGCAGCCGTTGAAAAGGATGGCGCCGGGGCGATTGCCCTTGGCTGTGCGGGCATGGCTGGTCTGGCCGGCGCGCTGTCCCGGGAATTTCGGGTGCCGGTTGTCGATGGGGTTTCGGCGGCGGTCCGTCTGGCAGAGGTGATGCTTCCGGCAGACGTGCGCTAGAGTCTCCGTTTGGGTCAAGGACGTTCAGCCGTCCATTTTCCCGAGTGTTTTTTGCTCGGCTTCCTTCACCCGGTAAGGAAGGATACCGCGCTGAGCGGGATCGATGAAGGGCTCCTTGCCGATCGCGGGAAAGGCGCGTTGGTCGCAGTCATCTCTGGGGCAGATCCGGCAGTTGACGCCGATGGGCTCGGGCGAGGCCGTTTCGGTCACCGCCAGCCCGTCCGCATAGACAATCGCATCGGCATATTTCACCTCGCAGCCGAGCCCGAGGGCATAGCGGCGCTCGCCCGTATGGTAATCGGCCTGGTGTTTGGTGATGCTGGTGGCAATCGAGAGATATTCGACGCCGTCGGGCATCTGGGCGACTTGGGCTGTGAATTTTCCTGAATTCTGCTCAAAGGCCTGATGCACGTTCCAGCGCGGGCAGGAGCCGCCGAACCGCGCGAATTGAAAGCGTGTGGCGCTGTGTCGTTTGACGACATTTCCGGCCCGGTCAATCTTGACGAAATAGAACGGCAGTCCCTTTGCACCGGGGCGCTGCAGGGTCGATAGCCGGTGGCAGACGGTCTCGATGCTGGCATCCATGTGGTTGGCGAGAAACTGGATGTCGTGCCGGCATTTTGTGGCTGTGCGCAGGAAGTCGTCATAGGGCAGCAGCAGGGCGCCGGAAAAATAGTTGCGCAAGGCGAGTGTGGCGATGCTGCGCGCGGACCCGCTCCGGAAATTGGCGCGTTTGACTTCTTCGCCGATCAGGTCCCTCACGCACAATTCGGCGATGACGGAGCCGAGCAGGAAGTTCTTGGTGGATTGAGGAATGGCCCGGAAGATCGAGATGGTCCGCGTATAATCCTGGTGCCGGATCAAGGTGTCCGGATCGTCGAGGGTCTGGTCTACGGTGATGTCAAACCGTTTGCGCAGCCAGGCGGTCAGCCGGTCAAACTTGCTCTGGCAAGTGTGCAGGCTGATCTCATAGGAGAGCTTCTCGGCGGCCCGGTCAAGGCTGTCGATATAGTTGTCCGTATAGTGGAAATAGTCACGGACCTCGTCATAGGCGGACTTCTGGACGCCTGTGCCCTGGTCCTCGGCGCCACTCATCTGAACCAGGTCATCTTCCAGCACGTCCCGGTCGTGATAGCCGCGTAAGGCGCCATAAAGATCCATGATCGCCCGCGTGACGGAAGGGGCGCGGGTGACCAGCTCCTGGATTTCCTGCCGGCTGACATCTGCATTGTGAAACTGCGTGTCGGCGAACACCTCTTCCAGATCCTGCACCAGCCGGTCGAGATCGTTCTTCTCAAAGGCGGCCAGATCAATGCCGAAGGTCCGGTTGAGCGTGATCAGCACCGAGGCGGTGACAGGACGGTTGTTGTTTTCGATCTGGTTCACATAGGCGGTGGACAGGCCGATTTTCTTGGCGAAGTCGGTCTGGGACAGGCCGAGATCGGTTCGGATCTGGCGCAAGGTGTGGCCGGAATAGAGCTTCCTGTTCATGGCGGTCCATTGGTCAATTGCTAAAATTTAGCAATATTCAGTACGCTTTTTAACATTTTACAACATGATGCGATTGAGGGAAAGTCGGTCCATAAAAATTGGAAACGCTACAAGTTGGACCCCGAGATGACTGTTCATGTTGCCCTCGACACCAAGGCTGGTTCCCTTGCGCATGCCGCTTCTGCCACCAGCGGTCAGCGGCCGCTAAGTGTCTGTGACCGTCTCACTCAGCGGCAGCTGGAAATCCTGCTGCTTTTGTGTGAGGGCAAGGTGAACAAGCAGATTGCCTATGACCTTGGTGTCTCAACGGCCACCGTAAAGGTTCATATCCGCAATGCGATTACACGTCTCGGCGCGAAAAACCGCATGAATGCCGTTGCCATTGTCGCTGCCAACAGCGCCCTTTTCAGGACCTCGGTCCACCTGGCCGCCTGAAGGGAAACCGCACGTCTGGCCCCAGCGGTCTGGAACAACAATAAAAAACAAAACCCCGGTGTCTCTCTGCCGGGGTTTTGTGTCTTGGAGTGCGCTGCAGTCCTGCGGATGTGTGTGCTTCAAAAGACGCCATTTGGCGTGGCCGAATGCCCGGTGTCATAGGTCAGACGGTTCTGGAACGGGTTGTGCCGGCTGATTTCCTTGCCTGTGTCGGAATTGGCGAGCGCGGCGGCGGCGACGAGCCCGCTGGCCAATACAATGCCCAGGAAGATGGCCTGCAAGAGGGGTTTGGCGTCCCGCATTATGGTGCTGCGGTCGTTGTCCTTGCGGTGGGGCGTGGATTTCAGGTCTGCCATTGTCATTCGTCAGCCGTCTCTCTCTCTCTCTGGGATCTGGAGCCGGTTCCTGGGGTGCAGCGCCCAGGAAGGGCTCTTAGTTCTTTGTTCCAGGCACTCCCGCAGGCCAGACCGTGGACCGGTTGGCTGAAGTTGCGCGACCGTCTTGAGGTCTTGATGCGCCGGTGCTGCCGGCGTGGACCAGGTCGTTACAAAGACGCAGGCCCAAACTACGGGTCGCTCCGGCCATGGCCAGAAAGGCGACAAGGGGAAGGGCGGCGGCCGGCGCTTCGGCCAAAGACATCAGGGTCAAAAGAGCCGCTGCCGCCAGGAACAGCAGCGCCGGGCCGAAGCCTGGCTGAGTTTCGCCAACATGATTGGCCGTCGATGTCCAATGGCGCATGGGGACCTCCATCGTCTTTCCAAAATCCAGACTGATGGAAAATTGAGCCTCCAGGCCGACTGCATTCGGGCATAGCTGCGAAATTTCGTGACAATTTTGAGGCATTTTCGCCAGGCCGGACAGTGCTGGAATACTCAAGACATCAGCGTTTCTGGGCGGTGACAGGCTACCGGTCGTGCTGATTTTCGCCTCAGGTTTTAATCTTTATTTGCTTTTTCGCGGCATGATTTATCTCCGGGAGATCACGTTTCATACAGGTCGGGCAGGGAATGACAGTCAACACGGCGCAGCGCGCCTTAGCCCAAAAGCCAGCAGACACCGGTGACGCTCCGGAGCCAGCACAAAAGGTTCTGGAACCCTATAAGGGGGACAAGGAAGGTCCGGCCCTCTCTCTGGCCGGGCTGCAGTTTTTTATCGCTGATATCAGCCGCAAGACCATCTTGTGGCATGAGGTCGGCAGCCAGAGCTTCAGCAGCGAAGTCAAAGACCTTCAGGAAGCCCCTTCCAATGAAGCCCTCCGGCATTTGTCGCCGGAAGACCGGAAGACCATTCTGCGGCTTGTGCAAGGGGCCATACGGGACGGCCAGTCGGGGCCGTTCGACGTGGGCGGCGGGCCGGATCACCGTATCCCCGGCATTCCGATTGTGGCCTACCGCTATGAGCTGCCGGACGGGCGCATTCTGGCCATCTGCTTTCCCTCCATTGGCGAGAGTGATGACAATCCGGGCAAGGTTGTGCTCGGGCTGGCGCCGATCCTGCAACACTTCGTCGCCTCCTCCACCCGGGTTGTGCTTCTGATCGACAATTTCGGCTATGTGCGCTTTGCCAGCGACGGCTTTTTGAAGAGTTTCCAGATCGAGGATGCCCGGCTGATCCTGGGGCGGAACATTGCCCATATCCAGAACCGGGTAGGCCGGACCATCGTCTCCCTGGCTCTGGCCGCTCTGACCCGCCAGGCCAGCGCGACTGGGCGGGGCAAGTTTCTTCTGGCCACCAGTGACAGTCTCGAACTTAACTACGACGCCATGTATTTCCGCGTCGGCGGATCTGTCGGCGGGGTCTTGTTTTCCGCAGGTCATGTGGGCGGTGATGTTGATTTCGCCAAGGTGTTTGAAATCTGCAGTGCGCCCATTCTGGTCATCAATGTCCAGTCGCGCATGATCATCGCAGCCAACAAGGCGGCTATGAAGACCTATCACCTGACCCCGGAAAGCCTGGACGTCCAGCCTGTGACGGAGGTGCTGCTGCATGCGGACAGCTTTCAGTCGCTTCTGGGCGCGGCCAAACAGGCCTCGGATGTGCCCCTGTCGGTTCCGGTCAATATCCTCAATGGCCAGACCAAGAAAAAGCGGTTCAAGTGCAGCCTGATCGACGAGGACAAGGCGGAACCCAAGCTGATCCTGGAAACGCGCAGCTGACAGGCGCTGGCGGCGCTCCCCTAAACGGCTTTGTCGGCTTGATTCTGGCGGGATTGGCCCTTGTCTTCTTGCGTCCGCGGTTCTACGGTCCGCGCGCTGTTAATTCCGTTTCCCTCTGGAGGATCTTATGGGCTTTCTTGCTGACGCATTGGCGCGTGTTCAACCTTCTGCGACCATCGCCGTCACCAACAAGGCGCGCGAGCTGAAAGCCGCAGGCCGCGACGTGATCGGCCTCGGCGCTGGCGAGCCGGATTTCGACACCCCGGAAAACATCAAGGCCGCTGCCATTGCCGCCATTAATGGCGGCAAGACCAAATACACTGCCGTCGATGGTATTCCGGAGCTGAAAGCGGCAATTGTCGAGAAATTCAAGCGGGAAAATGGCCTCACCTACACCACCAGCCAGATCACCGTCGGGACGGGTGGCAAGCAGGTGCTTTACAATGCTCTGATCGCCACCTTGAATCCGGGCGACGAGGTGATCGTGCCGACACCTTACTGGGTGAGCTATCCGGACATGGTGCTGCTGGCAGGTGGCGAGCCGGTGATCGTGGAAGCGGACAAGTCCACATTTAAAATAACGCCGGAGGCGCTGGAGGCGGCAATCACGCCGCGCACCAAATGGCTGATCTTCAACTCCCCGTCCAACCCGTCCGGAGCCGCTTATACGGAAGCGGAACTGAAGGGCTTGACCGAGGTGCTCGTGAAGCATCCGCATGTGTGGGTCATGACGGATGATATGTATGAGCATCTCGTCTATGACGATTTCAAATTCACGACGCCGGCCCAGATCGAGCCGTCCTTGTATGAGCGCACCCTGACGGTGAATGGTGTGTCCAAGGCCTATGCCATGACCGGCTGGCGGATCGGCTATGCCGGTGGACCGGCCGATCTGATCAAGGCCATGGCAAAGGTACAGTCCCAGTCGACCTCCAACCCGTGTTCGATTGCCCAGTGGGCGGCGCTGGAAGCCCTGTCCGGTCCGCAGGACTTCATCCCTGCAAACAACGAGATCTTCAAGGGGCGCCGGGATCTTGTGGTGTCCATGCTGAACCAGGCCACAGGCCTCAGCTGCCCAGTGCCGGAAGGGGCGTTTTATGTGTTCCCGTCCTGCGCTGGCACCATCGGCAAGACCGCGCCGTCCGGCAAGGTGATCGAAAGCGACGAGGATTTTGTCACCGAGCTTCTGGAGACCGAAGGTGTTGCTGTTGTCCACGGCTCCGCCTTTGGGCTGGGCCCGAATTTCCGGATCTCCTATGCAACCTCGACGGAAGCGCTGGAAGAAGCCTGCACCCGCATTCAGCGGTTCTGTGGCAATCTGAAATAAGCTGCGTTGACAGCTGAGCTGGAAAAGGGCGGCTTTCGGCCGCCTTTTTTGTTGGCTGACACAGGGCAGGCCCGCGCCGGAGGGGCGAATTCAGGTCCGCCCAGATTTTGACGTGATGGCTTCCCAAATGCTGTTTGCTCCGGCCTTGAAACGCCTGACCCTTCACATACGCTCCGGTCCCGGTTGATCCATTGCACCAGGGCGTCTCTCCAGTACGCCAAGGTTTGAGGAGCCCCAGCAGAATGGAGTGAAGTCAATGCGTTTGAAATGTCTGGTGCTTGCGGTGTCCCTGTGTCTTCTGGCAGTCCCGTCCCAGGCGGCCGCGGTCAATCCAAAGATTGAAATCGGCAAACTCAGCTGCCAGGTGGAAGGAGAGCACAGCTTCCTGGTCGGGTCTTCCGCGGAGCTCAGCTGCAGCTTTGCCCCGGCCGATGGCGGGGTGGCCGAGCCGTATCACGGCAAGATCCGCGACTATGGTCTTGATATGGGCAAGACCAGCAATGCGACGCTCGTTTGGGGTGTGCTGGCTCCCTCGACTAACCACAAACCAGGCCTCTTGACGGGAACCTATGGCGGTGTGACGGCGGGGGTAAGCCTCGGGGCGGGCCTCAAGGCCAATGCTCTTTTGGGTGGTCTGAACCGGTCGATTGCCCTCAACCCGTTCAGTCTTGAAAGCCAGACGGGTACCAATCTGACCCTTGGTGTCAGTAAGCTGACGCTGGAAGCCGCCAAATAACGGTCTGATCATCGTGATCCGGGAGGACCGTCTGCCCGCTGGGCTGTGCCCAGTGGGCGGCAGGACTTGTCACCGGTTCATGTTGCAGGGAGGAGTTCCGCAGGCCGCGTCCTGTGTGGCTTGTCTGGCCCGCTCCACACTCTGCCGGTTGAGGTTTTCGGTCCGGTTGAGCCGGTTGATCTGGTCGATCCGCCTCTGAATGGTGAAGTCGGTTTTCTGGCGGGTCAAATTCTGGTTGAGCTGCTGCTGGGCCGAAGGCAGCAGGGAGGAGCCGCTCTCCGGCAAACCGCGCAGTTGGGTGCTTTGTGCCTGTGCGGGCAGGGCGCCAAGGGCAGCGGAGACAAGCATGGCCGGCAGGGCCATGCATCTGGCGGCTTCAGATTGACTGACGGTCGACAGCTTCCTGCTCTGAGGGAATTTTCTTCGACGCAGCTTGGCCATGTCTCAGGTCCTTTGTGATGACAGATCTGCCGTTACGGATAGCTTGGCCAGCTTGCCCGGGAAATGGGGCAGGCGCAAGGAGTCCGGTATTGCTGCACTGCGGCGTAAGATTCCCTTGCTTTTGCCCCTGAAACGGCGCGACGATACCTGGGCGCCCCCGGCCGTCCGGCCCGTTTCAGGCTTGGCGCGTCTGGCCTGTACAGGGCCTGCAAGAAATCGGGGCGAGACGCGGCAGCCCGCGTCCAACGGCCTTGCCGCGTTGTACCGAGGGATTCCTCGTTCACAACGGGAGGCTCATTATGGCACACACTATAAAAGAAAAGGGATCTGCTGCCGGCGCAACGCCGCGCTGCATTGCCCTTGTCGGACCCTTTGGCAGCGGCAAAACCAGCTTGCTGGAGGCCTTGCTGGCCCGAACGGATAATCTGGCCCGGCAGGGGACGGTTGGAGATGGCAATACGGTTGGAGACGCTTCGCCGGAGGCGCGGGCCCATGGCATGAGTGTTGAGGTCAATATCGCCGGGGCGGAGTATTTGGGAGACCGGTTTGTTTTTGCCGATTGCCCCGGTTCGGTGGAATTTTTGAGCGAAATGGACGGTGTGCTTGGCGGCGCTGATCTTGCCGTCGTGGTGGCGGAGGATGATGAGCGCAAGGTGCCAGCCTTGCAGCTGATCCTGAAAGCCCTTGAAGCCCGCGCCATTCCGCGGGTTTTGTTTTTGAACAAGATCGACAAGAGCAACCGCCGGGTGCGCGATGTCTTGAGCTTGCTGCAGCCTGCTTCCGCTGTGCCGCTGGTCTTGCGGCAGATCCCGATCTGGGAGAACGGGCAGGCGACCGGCTTCATCGATCTGGCGCTGGAACGGGCTCATGTCTATCACGAAAAGGAGCCGAGCACGCGGATCGACATGTCCAGCGAAGACCGGACCCGCGAACACGAGGCGCGGTTCACCATGCTTGAGCACCTGGCCGATCACGATGATGATCTGATGGAGGCGCTGCTGGAGGATATCGCCCCCGACCGGGATCTGGTGTTTGCCGATCTGGTCAGGGACATGCGCGACGGATTGATCTGTCCGGTCTTTTTCGGCTCTGCCGAGCATGGCAACGGGGTGGGCCGTCTTCTGAAGGCGCTGCGCCATGAGGCGCCTGGTGTGGATGTGCTCAAACACCGTCTTGCAGAAGCCGGACAGCGTGCGCTGCTTTATGTGGTCAAGACCCTGCACACCCAGCATGGCGGCAAACTCTCCATTGCCCGCATTCTGGAAGGAGAGGTGTCGGATGGGGACAGTCTGTTCCGCAACGGGCGGCAAGAGGTGAAGGTGTCCGGGCTCTTTTCTATTTTTGGGCAGCATGCCAGCAAGATCCCAGCCGCCCGGAAGGGGGATCTGGTGGCCCTCGGGCGGCTGGAGGATGTCATGACCGGAGATGTCTTGAGCCATGAAGAGGGGCCGATACGCTCAAGCCAGCCGCTGGTGCCCCGCCCGCCGGTGCTGGCCGCCGCTGTTGCGGCAGCCCAGCGCAAGGATGAGGTGCGCCTGTCGGCCGCCCTGGCCAAGCTGGAGGAAGAGGATCCGTCCTTGTCGGTCAGCCAGAACCAGACCACGGCTGAAACCCTGCTCCAGGGGCAGGGGGAAATGCATTTGCGGGTTGCCCAGGAGCGGCTTGCGGGAAAATACGGCCTCACGGTTTCTGCAAGCACGCCGCATGTGCCCTATGCGGAGACAATACGCGGGAAAACCAAGGTGCGGGGACGCCATAAGAAACAGTCGGGCGGCCATGGCCAGTTCGGGGATGCGGTTCTTGAGATTACGCCCTTGCCCAGGGGCGAAGGCGTCCAGTTTACCGACACGATCACCGGTGGGGTGGTGCCCAAACAATATATTCCCTCCGTCCGGGACGGGGTACTGGAAGCGCTCCAGCGGGGGGCGCTGGGCTTTCCGGTCGTGGATGTGGCTGTCTGCCTGACGGATGGGTCCTATCATTCGGTGGACAGTTCCGATCAGGCTTTCAAGATGGCTGGTATTCTGGCAATCCGCGAGGGCCTGCCCGACTGCAAACCGGTCCTGCTGGAGCCGATCCACAAGGTGGCCGTGGTCTGCCCGAGCGAGACCACGGCGCGGGTCAATGCCATTGTCTCCGCCCGCCGGGGCCAGCTTCTGGGCTTTGATGCCAGGCCCGGTTGGCCCGGCTGGGACGAGGTGCAGGCGCTGATGCCAGAAGCGGAAATCGGAGACCTGATTGTGGAGCTGAGATCAGCGACCGCCGGGGTTGCCAGCTATACGTCCGAGTTTGATCATATGGCAGAGCTGTCCGGAAAGGCGGCGGAACTGGCGCTGCAGCGCTCCGGCAAACAGGCCGCCTGAGGTGGTTTGTCCTGGACGGTGACGCAAAGAGGGGCTCTTTGGGTCCCTCTTTTGCGTTGCACTCCCTGATTTCAGCCTGCGCAAGTCAAATCCGCTGAAACGTGACTTGCCTCAAGCCCGTTCTGCAAAGGTTTGTTTCATTTGTTGCCAATACTTTGAAGGCGTATCGATCCGGCAAAACGAACAGCCGGTTTCAGTTAAGGGGGCTTATTTGGCAACGTTGAGAATATTCAAAGGTTATCTTTTGGCTTGCGTTGTTGCTGCCTTTTCCCTTTTGATTCCCTGGATTTTTTTATCTAAATCGACTCATCAGCATGAAGTATTAGATATAATATTTTTAGTTTCTTTTATGGTTTTTGTTTTCTGTCTCTGGATTGTAATTTTTACAATTGTCCCCTTCATCTTATTCGTTGTGATTTCTGAGGTTTTATCCATAAGAATCCTTTGTTTTCATTTGATTTGTGCGTTTTTTATCATGTGTTTTGTCGTTTATATTTTAAGTGATAAAAGAGACTTCGTTTTGAGTTTTGACCTTTTGTTTTTCTCCGTTCCAAGCCTGCTTGGCTGTCTGGTTTTTTAGTATGTATCGGGGCGGTACGCTGGGACCGGCTGGACGCAAGGGCTGCTGCCGCATCAGGACCAGGGTGTGCTGGGTGAGTGGAGGCAAAAGTGACCGTCGTAATAACGTTTTGCTCTTGAGTGCAGGGGGGGTGGGCAAAGGCGTTTCAGCGCCTGTTAGGACAGGCGCTTTTTGCGCGGCATCTGCTTTTCAGGCAAAAAAAATGCCGGGTCCAAGGACCCGGCAGTTTGATTTGATTCACTGAAAACAGTGGAATCACCTTCCAGAGGGGAACAGCTGGTCAGAACATCACTGGGAGGAGGACGTGATGTCCGTGTGACCAACAGTGATGCTTATATGCGGTGCACAAGCTGCATAAACAAGTGGCAGGCGCGCAATTCTGATATGCGTTTTACGCAGAGCTCTCTGCTAGTTCTGCGCGAAATGTCTAAAATCCTTTAAAAACAGTCTATTAGGGAGTTTGATTTCGACATTTTCACCTGAGCTCAATAGATAAGCAGGCTAAAAAAATTTTGGATACCGCCTTCGAAGGCGGGTTTGCTTAACAAAGCGTCTGATTTCACGTTGCTTAGAAATTGGGCTGTTTGACGGTCTGACGCTGCGGCAACCTCAATAGGTCCACTTTTCCGCGCTGGACAGCAGAAATTCACGGAAGGCCGTCACGCGGGCGGTGTTTTTGAGTTCGGACGGATAGACAAAATAGGTGTCGAACGAAGGCACCTTATCCTCCTGCTCGGTCAGGACGGGCACCGCGTTCGTAGTGTGGTCAATAATGTAATCCGGCAGCATGGCGATGCCGACACCGGATTGAACAGCCCTGCGGATCGCAACGATATTGTTGACCTTCAACACGGAGCGCCGGGTCTCGCCGGTGGGTTTTCCGGCAGATTCCAGCCAGTTCATGGAGCGCAGATAGGCAGGGGCCTGCTCCCCGAAGGTGATGATGCGGTGATCATCCAGGTCTTCAATCGATGTTGGCGCCCCGAAGCGCTGCACATATTCCGGCGCGGCGAAGACGTGGAAATGCACGGTAAAGAGTTTACGTTGTATCAGGTCCGGCTGGGTCGGCTGGCGCAGGCGGATGGCCACATCTGCCTGGCGCATGCCCAGATCCAGCTCGTCATCGTCAAACAGGAGGCGCAGGTCAACCTCCGGATAAAGGTCGATAAAATTTTTGATGCGTGAGGTGAGCCAGGTGGAGCCAAGGCCAACAGTTGTGGTCACCCTGAGGACACCGGATGGCTTTTCCTTGCTGTCCGTCAGGCTGGACTGGACGGATTCCAGCTTCATCAGCACATCGCTTGCGGTCCGGTAGAGCAGTTCGCCCTGTTCGGTCAGCAAAAGCCCCCTGGCATGGCGATGGAACAGGGCTACGCCCAGGTCCTGTTCCAGGGCGCTGACCTGCCTGCTGACGGCTGACTGGCTCATATGCAGGGTATCGCCCGCATGAGTGAAACTGCCGGCCTGCGCCGCCGCATGAAAGATGCGTAGTTTGTCCCAGTCCATGCGAGCCCCTCCGTTCAACCTCAGACGGCCTTATTCGGCCGCCTGTTGTGTGGATGCCGCTTCATGTTCGGCCAGAAACTTTTCCGCTTCAAGTGCGGCCATGCAGCCCATGCCGGCGGCGGTTACCGCCTGGCGGTAAATATCGTCGGTCACGTCCCCGGCGGCAAACACGCCCGGAATGGAGGTTTTGGTCGAATCCGGGGCCGTTTCCAGATAGCCATTGGGTTTCAAAGTCAGCTGATCCTTGAACAGCTCAACAGAAGGGGCATGGCCGATGGCGATGAAAACACCGTCCGTCGCCAGCTCCCGGGTCTCGCCGCTGCTGGTGTGTTTCAACCGCACGCCGGTGACGGCCTTGGGTGTGCCGCCGCCCAGGATCTCATCAATCTGATGGTCCCAGACCACCTCGATTTTCGGGTTCTGGAACAGCCGGTCCTGCAGGATCTTTTCCGCACGCAGGCTGTCGCGCCGGTGCACAAGGGTAACTTTTGAAGCCAGATTGGCGAGATAGAGCGCTTCTTCGACCGCCGTGTTGCCACCTCCGACGACAACGACATCCTTGTTGCGGTAGAAAAAGCCGTCGCAGGTGGCGCAGGCCGACACGCCGGCCCCCATATAATCCTGTTCGGACGGCAGGCCGAGCCAGCGGGCCTGGGCCCCTGTGGCAATGACCAGCGTATCGGCGGTGTAGGTGGTGCCGCTGTCGGCTTCCAGGCGGAACGGGCGTTGGGAGAGGTCTGCTTTCACGATGGTGTCATAGACCAGATTCGTGCCGACATTTTCTGCCTGCTTCTGCATTTGTTCCATCAGCCATGGGCCCATGACCGGATCGGCAAAGCCCGGATAATTTTCCACATCTGTGGTGATGGTCAGCTGGCCACCGGGCTGGATGCCAGCAACAAGTGTCGGCTGGATCATGGCGCGGGCGGCATAGATGGCGGCGGTATAACCGGCCGGGCCGGAGCCGATGATCAAAAGCTTGCTGTGTTCCGTGCTCATGAGGCCACCTTTTTCCTCGTCTTCTTGTGTCAGCCTGCCCCTTCGGTCCGGGAAGGGTCACGTGGTCGTCTGGTGTTGCCGGAAGGCCGAGAACTCCTCAAGGATGCGCCCGGCAATGATCGGCGTTGCGTCTATCGGCTCGTAGGTAGTTGTTTTTAGCGGTCCTGGGAAGGGGTGTGTCACGCCCAACCGGTCCAAAGCCGACAAAAAACGGGTGATTTTCCTGTGACCGCCACTGGGATGGAACACGTGGACGGGTTTGCCGGTTGCGGTGGCTTCGCTGATCATATTGGTCGAATCGGCGGTCACGACGATGGCATCTGCCTTGGCGAGGTAAGCGCCGAGCGGATTGGGCGTTTGTCCCGTCCAGTATAGATGGCCGCCCGACTTGGCGAGGCTGGACAAACCATAGGCCAGCGGGGCGGGCGTGCGGCGTGAGGCCGTGATCATGAAGCGGGCGTTCTCCTGAGCGGCCACCTGCCGCAGGCCGGTCAACAGGCGTTGCTGATCAGCCTCCAGAAAGGTGTGGTGGTGGCTGTCGCCGCCAATCAGGACCGCAACCCGCGGTGACTTCAGTGTGTCGATCTCCACGGCCGGGGCTGCGCGAAGATCCGCCAGACGCTCTGCGGAAAACCGGTGAGGCGAGGTCGGGGTCACCAGCACATTGCGGCCGCGCAGGCCGTCATGTTCGGGAACCCAGATGAGGTCGGCGGCCTTCGGACCGGTTCTGGGGTCCTTGAGGAAAACCGTGAAGGTGCGTCCACCGGACCGCCGCTTGATCCGTCTCAAATAGCCAGCGGCCCGCCGTCCCGATGCGATGACAATGTCCGGATAGGGGGGGGCAATCGGGCTGCTTGTCCGGCCTTCCCACTCGCGCGGGTCGGTTGGTCCGAAAGGCAGCCACCAGGAAAAGGGCGGGCGTGGAGCAACCGTACGTGTCTCGTAAGGGGCTCCAAGGGCCTCGGCCACACCGGCACATTGCGCGAGATCGCCGGCCTTGCCATCGGTCAGGACCCAGATGGAGGCGGGGAAGGTCTCCGGCTCAGCTTGCATTTATGGAGAAGTTTCCCTGTCGTGAACTTTCTGAATCGTGCGCGATTTTGTTATAGTCTTGCACAATCGCGCAAAAAATCATAATCCGGCACGCACAGACAGGTTATCGTGGCGCCTTGACCGGCGGCAAGGGGAAGTTCCCCTTGATCCGGCTCTGCCCACAGGCAGCCCCCTTGGAAACAGTCCGAAGGAGACAGGATTGAAAGCGCGGCTCGATGCCATCGATTGGCAAATCCTGAAAGAATTGCAAGGCGACGGACGCATGACCAATGTGGAACTGGCCCGCCGGGTCGGCATTTCCGCGCCGCCCTGTCTGCGCCGGGTGCGGGCGCTGGAAGAGGCAGGCCTTATCCAGGGGTACAGGACGCTGCTGGACGAAAAGCAGCTGGGCTATGATGTGACCGCCTTTGCCATGGTGGGGCTGCACAGCCAGACGGAAGCGGATCTGATCGCCTTTGAAGAGGTGGTTACGAACTGGCCGCTGGTGCGTGAAAGCTACATGCTGTCAGGAGAGGTGGATTTTCTGCTGAAATGTGTCTCACCCGATCTGCAGACCTTCCAGAACTTTGTCATCCGCGATCTGACCGCCGCGCCCAATGTGGACAGTGTGCGCACGGCACTGACAATCCGGCGCACCAAGGATGAGCCGGTCGTCCCGATTGAAGGCTGACGCCAGCCGGGTTTGTTAAGGCCGGTTGTCTGCTGCCTGAAGTCACAGATGCCAACGCAAAAGACAAACCAGTTTGCGCGATTTGAACGCAACGGGCAATTTGCGTCAGCTGGCAAGGGCCTGCCGGTGGCGCAGGCCTGTGACCTTGCGGTGCAGCCGGGTGGCTAGGGTGATGTCCCTGAGGGCGGTGGCGGCCAGTGTGAACGCGACGCTCAACAGGGCGCATGTGGTCATAATGGCCACGGGCAGCAGCTGGTCGTAGTGATAGGCATCCAGGGCCTGATCCAAAGGCTCCAGCCCTGAATAGAGGCGGCTGCGCACCGTATCGCTATAGGCACCTATGTCCAGGCTGCCGCGTTTGACGTAGCTGAGGCCGTAAATCAGCGCAAACACGGACGCGGCCAGAACCACCAAAAAGCCGAACATTTTCACAACAAAGGCCAGAGCGCTTTCGTGCCGCTGCCGCACAAGACGCCGGAAGATCTGACGCTCGCGCGGGTCCAGCCGGGCAAAAACAATCCAGCGGTAGATCCAGAGCGGAACGGCTGCCGCCAGCAGCCACATGCCAATTACATGAAAGACCATTGCTTGCCCTCCGACACGTTGAGCCACCAGTTTAGCGGCTGACCGGTGGCGGTCAAAGGAAAAGCTTACCCAGGGTTGTTTTTCGTCCGGCTCTGATCCGTCGAAAGGGCAGCAAAGGTCAGTGAAATCAGGCGAATTTGACTTCGACAATCTCGTAGGACCGGGCCCCGCCGGGGGCGGCCACTTCGACGCTGTCGCCGACGGACTTGCCGATCAGAGCGCGGGCAATCGGAGAGGAAATCGACACTTTGTTTTGCTTCACGTCGGACTCCACGTCGCCGACGATCATGTAGTGTTTTTCCTCTTCCGTATCCTCATCGATGAGGGAGACGGTCGCGCCGAATTTGACAACATCGCCGGTCAGCTTGGTAACGTCGATGACTTCGGCGCGCGACAGCTTGTCCTCCAGTTCCGAAATACGGCCTTCATTCAGGCTCTGGGCTTCTTTAGCCGCATGGTATTCGGCATTTTCCGACAGATCGCCGTGGGCACGGGCTTCAGCAATGGCCTCCACGATGCGCGGACGCTCGACCGCAGTACGTTCCTTCAGTTCATCCTGAAGCATTTTGTACCCGGCAGAGGTCATCGGAACTTTTTCCATGGGTCTCAGACCTTCAGCTTATTGGGTCCCTTGTCAGCCTGTTCGGCCTGTTGCAGGGACCGCGCATTTACAAAAACAAACCAAGCCGGGAAAGGCGCGCTTTCCCGGCCGGTCAACGAGTATAATAGCCTTAGCCGAAGTAGGATTGTAAAGGTCTTACTTCAAGGCGCCCCGCCTTGTGGGCGGCAATGCCTTTGGCTGCTGCGACAGATCCTGCGAGGGTCGTGTAATACGGAACCTTGTTCAAGAGCGCCGCCCGGCGCATCGACCGGCTGTCGGCGATGGCTTGCGCGCCCTCTGTCGTATTGAAGACGAGCTGAACCTCCCCGTTCTTCACAGCATCAACGATATGGGGTCGGCCTTCAAGCACCTTGTTGATTTTCTTCACCGCAATACCCCGCTGCTCCAGATATTTCTGGGTGCCGCCGGTCGCAATGATTGTAAAGCCGGCAGTTTCAAGGCGGCGGACCGCCTCTACAACGCCTTCCTTATCCGCATCCCGTATGGACACGAACACGGTGCCCTGTTCGGGAACCCCGGTGCCGCAGCCGATCTGGGACTTGGCAAATGCGGTGCCGAAGGCCGTATCGAGACCCATGACCTCCCCTGTGGAGCGCATCTCCGGGCCGAGGATCGTGTCGACACCGGGGAACCGGGCAAACGGGAAGACGGCTTCCTTGACCGCGATATGGTCGAGGGTTTTCTCGCTGAGGCCGAACGAGGCCAGGCTCTCGCCCGCCATCACCCGGCTGGCGATCTTGGCAACGGGCTCGCCGATGGTCTTGGCGACAAAGGGCACGGTCCGGGACGCGCGCGGGTTGACTTCCAGAACGTAGATCTCGCCGTCCTTGATGGCATATTGCACATTCATCAGGCCGCCGACCTCAAGGGCAAGGGCCATGGCCTTTGTCTGCCGCATTAGCTCCGCAATCAGATCCTGCGACAGGGAGAAGGGCGGCAGGGAGCAGGCGCTGTCGCCGGAATGGATGCCAGCCTCCTCGATATGCTCCATGATGCCGCAGACAAAAACGTCCTTGCCGTCGCACAGGGCGTCCACATCCACCTCGATAGCGCCTTCCAGATAGCGGTCGAACAGCAGCGGATTGGTGCCCAGAACCGTGTTGATCTGGCCGGTCTTGTCATTGGGGTATTTGGCGCGCACTTCCGCCGGCACCAGCTCGGGCAGGGTGCCGAGCAGGTAGGAATTGAGGGCCTCGTCGTCGCGGATGATCTGCATGGCCCGGCCGCCGAGCACATAAGACGGGCGCACGACCAAAGGAAGGCCAAGCTGGCCGGCAATCAACCGTCCCTGTTCCACTGAATAGGCGATGCCGTTTTCCGGCTGCTTCAGGTCCAGCTTGACCAGGAGCTTCTGGAACCGGTCCCGGTCTTCCGCCAGGTCGATCATGTCCGGCGCGGTGCCCAGGATCGGCACATCCGCTTTCACAAGAGATTGTGCCAGCTTGAGCGGGGTCTGGCCGCCGAACTGGACGATCACCCCGTGCAGCGTGCCGTTCTTCTGCTCGGTTCGGATGATTTCCAAAACGTCTTCCGGGGTCAGCGGTTCGAAATAGAGCCGGTCGGAGGTATCGTAGTCCGTGGACACGGTTTCCGGATTGCAGTTCACCATGATGGTTTCATAACCGGCATCGTTCAGGGCGAAGGCCGCATGGCAGCAGCAATAGTCAAATTCGATACCCTGGCCGATCCGGTTCGGGCCACCGCCCAGAATGACCACCTTCTTCTTGTCGGATGGTGCGGCCTCGCAGGCGGGGCTGCCCATGAAGGGGGCTTCATAGGTGGAGTACATATAGGCGGTAGGGGAGGCGAATTCCGCCGCGCAGGTGTCAATGCGCTTATAGACTGGATGAACATCCAGCGCCGTTCTAAGGGCCACCACCTCCTCGGCATCGGTTCCGGCCAGGCTGGCCAGGCGGGCGTCGGAAAAGCCCATGGACTTGAGCTTGCGCATATTGGCCGCATCCCGGGGCAGGCCAACGGTCCGCACCTTGGCTTCCATGGCCAGGATGTCCGCAATCTGCTCCAGGAACCAGGGATTGATGCCACTGGCCTGATTGATCTCCTCAACGCTCATGCCAAGGCGCATGGCCTGGGCCACGTTCAAAAGGCGTGTCGGTGTCGGTGTGGAGACGGCTGCGCGCAAGGCGTTCCGGTCGTCGCCCTGATCAAGGCCCGGAATGTCGGTCTCGTCCAGGCCGTTGAGGCCGGTTTCCAGGCCGCGCAGGGCCTTTTGCAGGCTTTCATTGAAGGTCCGGCCGATGGCCATGACCTCACCGACCGACTTCATGGCCGTGGTCAGGGTGGCTTCGGAGCCGGGGAATTTTTCAAAGGCAAAGCGCGGGATCTTGGTCACGACATAGTCGATGGTCGGCTCAAAGGAGGCCGGGGTCGCGCCGCCGGTAATGTCGTTTTCCAGTTCGTCCAGCGTGTAGCCAACCGCCAGCTTGGCGGCGATCTTGGCGATCGGGAAGCCGGTGGCCTTGGAGGCCAGGGCTGAAGACCGGGAGACACGCGGATTCATTTCAATGACCACAAGGCGGCCAGTGTCGGGATCGACTGCAAATTGAACGTTGGAACCGCCTGTCTCCACGCCGATTTCCCGCAGGACCGCAATCGAGGCGTCCCGCATGATTTGGTATTCCTTGTCGGTCAGGGTCAGCGCCGGGGCAACCGTGATCGAATCGCCGGTGTGAACCCCCATCGGGTCCACGTTCTCGATGGAGCAGATGATGATGCAGTTGTCCGCCTTGTCGCGGACCACTTCCATTTCATATTCTTTCCAGCCTAGCAGGCTTTCATCGATCAAAACCTGGCCGACCGGCGAGGCGTCGATGCCGGAGCGCGCGATGGTCTCGAATTCTTCCCGGTTATAGGCAACGCCGCCGCCCGTGCCGCCAAGCGTGAAGGCGGGACGGATGATGGCTGGCAGGCCGATCTCGTCAAGGGCGCGCATGGCTTCCAGATAGCCCGCATTGCGGTCATATCCGGTGATCTTGCCATTGTCATCGCGGATGGCCGGGGAGGAAGCGATGGCCGCACGCGGGTTCTCCAGACCGATCTTGTCCATGGCGGCCCGGAATTTTTCCCGGTCTTCCGCCTTTTCGATGACGTCGCCGCGGGCACCGATCATTTCCACGCCGTATTTTTCCAGAACGCCCATCTGCTCCAGGTCCAGGGCGCAGTTCAGGGCGGTTTGCCCGCCCATGGTGGGCAGCAGGGCGTCAGGCCGCTCTTTTTCGATGATCCGGGCCACAAGATCCGGGGTGATCGGCTCGATATAAGTGGCATCGGCCAGATCCGGGTCGGTCATGATCGTGGCCGGGTTGGAGTTGACCAGAATGATGCGGTAGCCCTCTTCGCGCAGGGCCTTGCAGGCCTGGGTTCCTGAGTAGTCGAATTCACAGGCCTGGCCGATGACAATCGGGCCCGCGCCAATGATCAGGATGGAAGAGATATCTGTGCGTTTTGGCATCTCGGCTCGCAGCTCGCTGCGGCCAGTCCGGATAAGCACTCGGGCATATTCGGTCTGACACGATCAAGTGGTGAATGACTATGTTGGCTGAGCGCGTCTTATAGGCAAAAGCGCTGCACTAGGAAACCCCGGCGGACCGATAACGGCATGTTTTTCGTATGCCGGGGAAATGGTCCGGAGTCAGTCGGCTTCGACCGGCTCGAGAACCAGGGGCGTTGTCGCTTGACCGTCAAAGTCGCCGATGCCTTTGGACAGGGCGTAACAAGCCAGGCGGATGGATTTGGGGATCTCCACCGGGCGGCCGTCCCGATTGCCTTTTTCATAATATTGGATCATACGCTTTTTCAGGCCCAGCCGGTCAGCTGCATCTTTTTGTTTGAGCCCGAGAGTCCGGCGCCAGGTGCGGAATTGTTGAGGTGTCATTCCAGGCACAGAGGTTTTTGGTTTTGAATCGGGCATTTTCACAATAGTCCACAGTCTCTTCATGTCACACGCGCAGATTTGTCTCTGGCGCTGATTTGATTGACACAAATAACCTGGATCAGGCTTTGTCAATCGGGAAGTGCACAATGTGCTCTTTTTAAGGCGGGGATCTGCCTTCAAGTTGCCGGAAAAAGTTTTTTGATGGCATGAATTGAGGCGTTCCCTAGCAAAAGAAGAACCTAGTCTTATGTTTTAAGTTCGAGCTCTCAGGCTATGTCAGGCGTGTTTTGAAGGCATGTGTTGGGGTGACAAAAGTCCCCTAGAGGTAAAATGTGGAATGATTCTAAAACTGAAGCATCTGATGGGTGCATATCTAAAAAAGAGTATTTATTAAATGTAACGTCCATAAGTTGTGAAACATGACTTATACTTCATGTTTTCGTTGGGGGGGAATGAGTTGGCGGCGAAAGAAACTTTCGCGAAAGGTTAATTTTGACAATATTCTGTTTTATTTGTTTTTTTTGCGTTTCGGCTTAGCGGCGTACCGTAGGGTTCTGAAGTTTTGACTTCCCTAGAATGAAAGCGCGGTTTATTGATGTGGCGTTATCGATAATTAATATTTATACCCTTTCGACATCCTTGTGATCAATTAAATTTGGGCGGTTGTCTGCTCTTGTTTCTATTGGAATAATTTTAATTTTCGTTCTTCTGAAATTTTTGCGAAAAATGGTCAATAAATCTCATTTTTTCCTAGATTTTATCTATCAAACGGGTGTATTGGTCTGAATGCTACGTCCCAGTATGTTGATTGGGGCTTTTCGTCATGTGCGATAGCAAATGCTGAGACGCTGTTTTTTGCAGGGCTAGTGGGACCTGAAAAACCGGAAGTGGGACCGGTTGATCAGGAGCTTTGGAGGAGACAGCAGAACTCGGATCAAAAGAAAAAGATCGGGCTATAAACTATGAACAATGCTGCAACCAATATGGTCGCAATCCCAGACATTGCTGGTGTGGGACTGGACTTGACGCTTGAAGACCGCGTTCTTGCGATCTCTGAGATGTCAGAGCGGTTTAATGTTACGTTGCGTACGCTGCGTTTCTATGAGGAAAAGGGTCTTTTGAACCCTGTCCGCAAAGGGGCGCGCCGGTTCTATGGAACGCGTGACGTGTCGCGGATGCAGGTCATTCTTCAGGCGAAGAAGATCGGTTTGACACTTGCGGAAATCCGTCGGGTGATCAAGTTGGTCGAAGGAAAGACCAACAAGCAGGACCAGTTCAAGGAACTTCAGGAAATCTGCAAAGCACAGCAAGAGATCTTGATCGAACAGAAGCAGATGCTCGACGAGCAGGTTGCAGAAGTCGAGCAGATTCTGATGGCTTTTGACGAGCTGATTGCTTAGGTCAGGTTCCGAATTTCATTCCGTCCCGGTCCCTAAGGGGAGCCGGGGCCGAATGCTTTATAGGCCTTTTAACGTCTAAATCAGGTTGTGCGAACCTATGTTCGCGCTTTCCCTTTGCAGGTTGCTGACGCCTCTCCAGGCTTCGTGACGGGCGGGGGAGCCTCTTTGGGATAGCCTCGCAAGCTTTCACCCTTGCGGGCTGAGATATTCTTTCCTTTCAGGCTGATTTGTCTTTTGTTTGCGCCGAGGTGGTGCGGGCTGCGGTGCCTTTTTCTATTCTGCCACTCTCACCTGATGGACCCACCTGACCGGTTTGGAGGCCTTTCTGAACCGGGAGAGATCTTGCCTGAGCCTGCGTTCGTATCGCGCTGCTGCTTAATTTTGCCCGGTTTTGCAGGAGTGTTTGTCGCGGCGTTGAGTGGTTGATCCATCAAATGAACGTGGATCAGGATTCAGTTCAGCGTCTTGCACTGGAAGATATCTTTGTGTTTCAGAAGAGTTGCGTCGGTTTTCTGAATTTGTTTGGGAATGACTTGATCGGGTTTATGATCATCTTCATCCACTCTTTTAGCGCATGCTTCAGAAAAACAACACGTTCCCTCGCCATAGAGCAAATCGCGTTCAATCTGATTTGCCTTGCGCGTCCTGAAACCAGATTTGTCAATGCAAAAGGCAAACTGGTTTGACGTCAGATGAATGCGGCTCTCTTCAAAGACACGGCGGCACTGACCGTTTTCAGTACCACATGACCGGCCGCGTCATGCGCTTTGGCGGGAGCATTGAAGGCAAAGCTGCGCAATTGCTTTCACCCTGCAGACAGTTGCAAAGGCGGATACGAACCGGTGCCCGCGTCTGCTGAATTGGCCTTCCAAAGACGCGTTGCTCCCGGCCCGTTTTGTCAGGCTGATTTTGCCGATTGCATCAGGTCGGTGAAGCGCTGGAAAAGGTAGTGGCTGTCCCGGGGGCCGGGGGAGGCTTCCGGGTGGTACTGCACAGAAAAGACCGGCTTGTCTTTCATTGCCAGACCGCAATTCGAGCCGTCGAAGAGGGAGACATGGGTCTGCTCGACATTATCCGGCAGGCTCTTGGCATCCACGGCGAAGCCATGGTTCATCGAGGTGATCTCCACCTTGCCTGTGGTGTGATCGAACACGGGGTGATTGGCGCCGTGGTGCCCCTGATGCATTTTCATCGTTTCCCCGCCCAGCGCCAGCGCCAGCATCTGGTGGCCGAGGCAGATCCCGAATGTCGGAACGCCCGCATCGATCACCTGTTTGATCATGCTGACGGAGTAGGTGCCGGTCGCTGCCGGATCGCCGGGACCGTTTGACAGGAACACCCCGTCCGGGGTGTGGGCCAGAACGTCTTCGGCAGTGGCGGTTGCCGGAAGAACGGTCACGTCACAGCTGGCATCGGCAAGAAGGCGCAGAATGTTGCGCTTGATGCCAAAGTCGATGGCAACCACCTTGAATTGGCCGCCTTTTGCTTCTCCGAAGCCTTTGTCCCAGGCCCAGGTGGTCTGGGACCAGGAATGGGACTGGGTGGTGGAAGCGTCCTTGGCCAGATCCATGCCCACCAGCCCTGGCCAGTCGGCGGCCGTTGCCGTCAGCGCGTCCACATCAAATCTTCCGTCCGGTGCATGGGCGATCACCCCGTTGGGGACCCCTTTCTCGCGGATGAGGGCGGTGAGGGCCCGTGTGTCCACGCCGCAAATGCCGATCAGGTTCCGGCTCTTGAGCCAGGTGTCCAGATGTCGCGCCGCCCGGTAATTGGCCGGATCGGTGATACCGGCCGCAAGCACAACGCCCCGGATGCCGCTGTCAGCCGCCATGTTGACGGTTTCAATGTCCTCGTCATTGGTGCCGACATTGCCGATATGGGGAAAGGTGAAGGTGATGATCTGGCCGGAATAGGACGGGTCTGTCAGGATCTCCTGATAGCCGGTCATGGCAGTGTTAAAGCAAATCTCACCAACGGCTTGGCCGGTGGCGCCAAGGCCCTGGCCCTTGATGATGCTCCCGTCGGAAAGCAAAAGCAGGGCGGTCGCCGGGGTCTCAGACCATGCGTCTGCAGTCGTCATGTCTTGTATCCAGAGTCTGTTGGTGACATCATGCGCTGCAGGAAAGGCGTCTGGGGCAGGCCGAAAAGTCTGCATCTGGCCGCCTGCATTAAGCGCGGGACTCTATGGGAAGCGGCTTGGATCGTCAATATTGATCCGTTGAAAAAAGATCATTAAAATTCAAAGGCTTGACTGACCGCTTGAAAAGAGTGCCCGTGCACTCGCGGCCTCAGTGCGGCAGGGGTAGGGTGAACCATGCGCGATGAATTGCGCGACAAAATCAATGCTGCGCTGAAAGAAGCGCAGGCTGGAGACGACAAGCGCAGGTGCGCAACCTTGCGGCTGATCCAGACAGCCGTCAAAGACCGGGAAGCGGCTGCCCGTGAGAATGGCAGGGACGGGGTCGGTGAGGCGGAAATTGTCGAGATCCTGCAAAAGATGGTCCGCCAGCGGGAAAGCTCTGCGGAGGAATTCGAGACCGGAGGTCAGCTGGACCTGGCCGAACAGGAGCGGCAGGAACAGGAAATCCTGCGGGAATTCCTGCCTGTTCAGCTGAGCGATGACGAGATCCGGGATCTGTGTGAGAGCACGCTCAAGGACATTGATGCCCATGGCCTGCGTGACATCGGGCGCTGCATGAGCGAGCTGAAGGCACGCTATCCGGGTAAGATGGATTTTGTGCAGGCGTCCTGTTTCGTCAAGGACATGCTCCGGGCCAACGGAAATGGCAGCCAGGCCAAACCCGGGGGGGATGAAGCCGGCACGGACTGACGCCGGCCGCTCCCTGGAACATCTGGCGGAGCTTGGCAGGGGCCCAAGCCTTTTCGCCAAACATGCCTTTTCACCAATGGGTGGGAAGGCTCTCTATCAACAGGTCATCCAAAATGGGACACCTAAGGGCCCATCCCTCTGGCGTGGGCGGGGAAGACTGTTTATTTTGGGAGACCCCCGGCGGCGGTAAGCGGCACCGCCGGTCGGCTATGTTTCTTTGAGCCTGCTCAACCCAATGAACCTGGCAAACCGATCCGAACATGCGTTTTGAACCGCGTCTCCTTGATGAAATCCGCGCCCGGCTGACCCTGTCGGATATTGTCGCGCGCCGGGTGACCTGGGACCGCCGCAAGACCCAGCCGGGCAAAGGGGATTATTGGGCTTGCTGCCCGTTCCATCAGGAGAAGAGCCCGAGTTTCCATGTCGATGACCGGCGCAACCGCTACAAATGTTTTGGCTGCGGGGCCTCCGGCGACCACTTCACGTTTCTTTGCGAGACGGAAGGCCTGAGCTTTCCTGAATCCGTTGAACGGCTTGCCGAACAGGCAGGCGTTGCGCTGCCGGCGCCAGATCCCCAAGCCGCCCGGCGAGAGAAAAAACGGGCCGGGCTGGCCGATATTTGTGAAATGGCCGCCCAGTTCTTCCAGGCCGAATTTGCCGGTGGCCGTGGGGCCGGAGCCCGCTCCTATGTTCAAAAAAGGGGGCTGACCCCGGAAATCCTGTCGGAATTCCGCTTTGGCTTTGCGCCGGACAGCCGGGATGCGCTGAAGTCCTATCTTGCTGCGCGGGACGTGCCGGAAGCGGCCATGGTGGAAGCCGGGCTGACCATCAAGCCGGAGGACGGGCGCCCGGCCTATGACCGGTTCCGGGGGCGCTTGATGATCCCCATCCATGACGAGCGTGGCCGGGTGGTGGCCTTTGGCGGGCGTACGCTTTTGCCCGACGGTCAGCCGAAATATCTGAACTCCCCCGAAACGCCGCTTTTTCACAAAGGGGTGATGCTGTTCAACGCCCACCGGGCGCGCGAACCAGCCTTCAAGGCCGGGGAGGCGGTCGTGGTGGAAGGCTATATGGATGCCATAGCGCTGTGGCAGGCAGGCATCCGCCATGTGGTGGCCTCCCTGGGCACGGCCTTCACTGAAGACCAGGTGGTGCGCCTGTGGAAATTTGCGCCTGAACCGGTGATTTGCTTTGACGGTGATGCGGCTGGGGTCTCGGCTGCCCACCGGGCGATTGACCGGATTTTTCCCGTGCTCAAGAGCGGGTATTCGTTCCAGTTCTGTTTTCTGCCGGACGGCATGGACCCGGATGATCTGATCAAGCAGCGGGGGCTGACCGGCTTTCAGGAGGAAGTTGCCAAGGCGCAGGCGCTGTTTGATGCGGTCTGGGAGCGTGAGATATCCGTGTCGCGGCTGGACACGCCGGAGCGCAAGGCCGCCTTGGAAAAGCGTTTCGATGATCTAATCGCGACCATCCGCGATGAGCGGGTGCGTCGTCGCTATCAGCTGGATCTGAAATTCAAGCTGTCGAACCTGTTTTTCGAACAGGCCCGCCAGAGCCGGAAAGGGGGCAAGGGGGGCAAGGGCGCGGAAACCTCCCCCTCCCTGAAAGAGGGGCGGGAGCGGGTGGCCGCCAGCAATGACTTTGGAACGGAGCGGCTGGTTCTGGGCCTTGGCCTGCGCTTTCCACATTTGCTCGACAAGAATTTCGAGCGCTTTTCGCGCCTGCCTTTCACCAACGAACTGCACCGGCAGGTGCGGGACATTTTATGCCGCATTGTCGACGATCTGGAAGACGCGCCTGTGGCCGAGCTCATTTCGGGTTTTGAGGAGCCGCTGCGCGTCATTATGGAAGAGATGATGCTGGAGACGATCGGCCTGCAGGAGCAACGCCAGGCAGAGTTCTTTGCCTTGAACCACCGTTTCCCGCTTCTGAAATCCAACCCGCCTGAGGATTTTGTCGAAGCCGCTTTCGTTCATTTCCTTGATCTTCTGGAGCTCAATGCGCTGGAAGAGGAATTGTCGGGGGAACTGGCCGAGGCGGACGAGCAACTGGACGAGCAGTCCTGGTCGCGCATTCAGGCGCTCACCCAGGATTTGAGCCGCCGTCGGGAGGAGTGCGCCCGCGACGAAGCGGATCTTGCTGAACGGGCAAAGAAAATCAGATCCGCCCCGCCGATGGCCGCGGCCCAGTAGGGCCTGGCTTGCCAGACGGGATCCCGCCGGACAGGCTTCGTTTGCAGTGGAAGGCTCTGCAACATGTGTGTGAGCCGAGAAAAAGTGCATTTTCTGATTGACCAATGACGAATCAGGCTTGCGAATCACGCTCACCGAGCTAAATAGAAGTTTTGCAGCCCTCAAAGCGCCGCAGCTCAAAGCCAGCTGGCGGCAGATAGTCTGAACAACGCTGCAAACCCGTTGAATACCGCTCGGCGCTTCCCGGTCTGGAAGCTCTGAAAAAGAAGGCTGTGAGCGTCATTGATTCAGAATTTTGTCAATGGTGATGCGGACACGGTTAATTGGGACTTAAGGGACACGGCTTACAAATCTATTCAAACTGATTCTTCCGGACGCGGCCGCAACAGATGCTGGCGCGCTGGAGTTGAGCTGATTTTAAGCCGGTAATGGGGCGTGCGTGGCCTTTTGGGCCACGAACTGGAGCACGATATGGTAGCGAAAGCGACACAAGCAGACGAGACGCAGGAATCAGGTGCGGACGGCCCGGACGGCCCGCTGCTCGACCTCTCGGATGCAGCCGTCAAGAAGATGATAAAGGCCGCCAAAAAACGCGGCTATGTCACTTATGATGAATTGAACGAGGTTCTGCCGTCAGAGCAGGTTTCTTCGGAGAAGATTGAAGACACCATGTCCATGCTGTCGGACATGGGCATCAATGTGATCGATTCCGAAGAGGCGGAAGAGGGACCGGAGGAAGTGGACGGGGGTGAGCTGGTCGCAGCGAATACCACCGCCGTAGCCAAGACCACCACGGCAAAGGAACCGGCCGACCGGACCGATGACCCCGTGCGCATGTATTTGCGCGAAATGGGCTCGGTCGAGCTTCTGTCACGCGAAGGCGAGATCGCAATTGCCAAGCGTATCGAGGCGGGTCGGGAAGCCATGATCGCGGGGCTGTGTGAAAGCCCGCTAACATTCCAGGCTATCATCATCTGGCGTGACGAACTGAACGAAGCCCAGGTGCTTCTGCGCGATATTATCGATCTGGAAGCCACTTACGCCGGTCCGGACGCCAAGGCGGGGCCTGCCGTGGCCAACGACGATGTGGCGCCGGGCGAGCAGTCCGGGGAAAAGGCGGCCGAGAGCGGTGCCTCCGAAGACACGGAAGCCGAAGGCGGGGAAGGCGAGAGCGAAGAGGACGACGACGAGTTCGAGGCCAATGTCTCTCTGTCCGCCATGGAAGCCGAGCTGAAGCCGGGCGTTCTGGAAACGTTCGACAACATCGCCGACAATTACAAGAAGCTGCGCCGTCTGCAGGATCAGCTGGTTGAAAACAAGCTGGCCAACAAGACCCTGTCGCCGAGCCAGGAGCGCCGCTACAAGAAGCTGAAGGAAGACATCATTGTTGATGTGAAAAGCCTTTCGCTCAACCAGAACCGTATTGATGCTCTCGTTGCCCAGCTATACGACATCAACAAGCGGCTGATGGGCTATGAGGGCCGCCTCCTGCGTCTGGCCGACAGCTACAATGTCGACCGGACCGACTTCCTGAAACAGTATCAGGGGGCCGAGCTGGACCCGAACTGGCTGCGCAAGGTGGCAAACCTGTCCACCCGTGGCTGGAAAAACTTCATTGCCAAGGAAAAGGAAACCGTTCGCGAACTGCGTCAGGAAATCCAGACGCTCGCCACCGAAACGGGCCTTGAAATCACCGAATTCCGCCGCATCGTGGCCATGGTGCAAAAGGGCGAGCGCGAAGCACGCATCGCCAAGAAGGAAATGGTCGAGGCCAACCTGCGTCTCGTGATTTCCATTGCGAAGAAATATACCAACCGCGGCCTGCAATTCCTCGATTTGATCCAGGAAGGCAATATCGGCTTGATGAAGGCGGTGGACAAATTCGAATACAGGCGCGGCTACAAGTTCTCCACCTATGCGACCTGGTGGATCCGGCAGGCCATTACACGTTCGATTGCCGATCAGGCCCGCACCATCCGGATTCCGGTCCATATGATCGAGACGATCAACAAGATTGTGCGGACCTCGCGCCAGATGCTGCATGAAATCGGCCGCGAGCCGACCCCGGAAGAGCTGGCTGAAAAGCTTCAGATGCCGCTGGAAAAGGTCCGCAAGGTTCTGAAGATTGCCAAGGAGCCGATTTCCCTCGAAACGCCGATTGGCGATGAGGAAGATTCGCATCTGGGCGACTTCATCGAGGACAAGAATGCGGTTCTGCCCATCGACGCGGCCATCCAGTCGAACCTGCGCGAAACCACAACCCGCGTTCTGGCGTCCTTGACGCCGCGCGAAGAACGCGTTTTGCGCATGCGCTTCGGCATCGGCATGAACACTGATCACACGCTGGAAGAAGTCGGGCAGCAGTTCTCGGTCACCCGGGAACGTATCCGCCAGATCGAAGCCAAGGCGCTGCGCAAGCTGAAGCATCCGAGCCGGTCCCGCAAGCTGCGCTCGTTCCTCGACAGCTAACGCCCATCGCGTGTCACCGGATTTGTCTTTCGCTATCTGAACTCAGAGAGTTCACCGCGAATGACAAACCGGTTTCCCGGTAGAACACGGCACGCTATCAGGCTGTTTTTAAGGGAAGGCGGTGGACGTTTCCGCCTTCCGGTCCCGCGTCCGGAGGTTGTCAGCCGGACTGTCAGGGCCTGTGCTTCCCTGAAGACGGGTCTCTCTTCCTGCACTTTTCCTTTGGTCCCGATTTTCGGGGGATCAGGGCCCCCCCCTTGGCAGTTGCCCCAGAATCGCTCCAAGTGGGTGCTTGAAACAGGCGTCCCTGGGGACGGGCGTCAGACCCGGTCAGCAGGCTATGGCCCGGCAGAACGGCTCGCTCTGAGTGGTTTTGCGCACTTTCGGATGTGAAACCGTTGTCTGTTCTGGCTGGAAGTGCTCTGGAAGATATGCCCTTTTTGACAGTCTCTGTTCGAGGCGTCTTTTGACGATAACCGCAGATGTGAACCGGCCGGTGCCGGATCCGGGAACGACTGACCGGCTGGACTTTGTCTGGGGTCTGCTGGCTGCCATTTTGCTGCATGGTCTGGTGGCGCTGGTGCTGCTGGGCAAGATCTCCGGCTACGAAACCCAGCCGGGCCAGACGCCGATTGACGTTCAGATTGTCCCGGTGCCCGAACTGCAGCTGCCGGAAGAGACAACACCGCCCGAACCGCAGCAGGAAACGCCAGCCGCCGAAGAGCCACCTGCGCAGGACCAGCCCCCGGAGCAGGACCAGCCACAGGATCAAGCGCAGGAGCAGGAGCAGCAAGTGCCGCCGGAGCAGACCCGGCAGCAACTCCAGGAGCAGGCAGAAGAAAAACCGCAAGAGCCAGAGCCCGAACCGGCCCCTGAAGAAGAACCTGCGCCCGCGCCGGCAGAGACCGCTGACGCCGGGCCGGCAGCCTCCGTGATGCAGCCGGTGCAGGAATTTGCCGAAGAGGACAGTGCTCCGGCCCAGCCTTCCGACGCACCGCTGGCCGAACCGCAGGACACGGCCCCGGATGCTGAAACCACCAGCCAGGATCAAAGTGCGCCTGCCGATGTGCCGCCGGGCGAGGGGCCGGAGGCCGAGGCGCCCGGGGTGGTGACGGAAAACACCACACAGGAGCCTGCACAGGAGAGCCAGGCGGATGCCGGGGAGCAGTCTGGCGCTGCTGGGGCCGCTGACGGGGAGACGGATCAGGGCACGGAAGACGCCGCGCCGGAGGATCTTGCGGCTCAGCCCCCGCCAGAAACAAGCGAAGACGTGCAGGACGAGGTTCAGTCGCAAGACCAGGCGGAGACGGATCTGGCAGAGGAGGTGGACCCGCTGGCCGGGCCGCAAAGCGGGACCGCGAGCACACAGTTGCCCGTTCCGGAAGTGAAGCCGCAGGAAACCGGGGACGCGGGGACCGGGGCTGAGGTGAATGTCGGCGAGGCAGACGAGATCGCGCCGGAGGATTATGGAACCGTCGGCCCCATTGTGACGGCGGCGGTGCCCGCCTTGAAACCGCCAGCGCCCTCCCGTCGCCAGACGGGCCGACAGGGCCAAAGGCAGGGCGGCGGCGGTCAGCGCCGGGAGGCCCCGTCGGGCGGTGGCGGCGGTGGCAATCTGATCGCTGCGCGCCAGCTTTATTCCAGTGACATTCTCGGGGACCAGCGCGCCCGCACCGCCATGCGCGGCATGCCAGAGGGCCAGCGGCTCAATCTGTTATGCATGACGGAGTTGCGCGCCCAGTTGAGCGCGGCCAGCGCGGTGCCGCCAGAGCTTTTGCCCAGCTTCCGGCCGCGCGGTGGCACTGTTCTGGAGCCCCGCCGGGCGGCGTTCCGCAGCCTCGGGCGCTGGTTTGACGTGTCGTTCCGCTGTGAAACCGACAGCGGCGTAACAAGGGTGGAAAAATTTGGTTTCCGGATCGGCAATGAAATTCCGAAGTCACAATGGCTCAGCCGTGGGCTGACGGGATTTTAAAACAATCCGCGTTGAATTGGGTGTGGCTTTGCCGTTGGCGGACTGAAATCATAGCTTCTCATGCAAAAAGACTAAATGACTTCAATCCGCATGAACGCGGTACGCTCTGAACTGGCTCACTGGATCTTCATATCGACAACAACCACGGAGGCCCGCTCCGTGTTGCCGGGAAAGCCGAAGCTGATTTTTGTCGTGTCGTCCGACACGGACAGGTAGGCAGGATCGCCCGCAAGCCCGCTGGCGGGCGAGGGGGTGAAATCCACATGGCCTCTATAGGCAGCCTCCACCTCGCTCTGGTGCACCTGGACCTGCGGGGACAGCTGGCAGACAAGTACGGCGCTCTTGGCCTTGGGGGATTTCGGATAGCGCAACTCGCAGCCGGTGAAGAGCGAGCCGGGCGCCATTTTGCCTTCATAGGTCTGGTGATAGGCCGTCATCTTGCGGGTCGGCTGGAACTCGCCGGTTAGCAGCACCCCGAGGCGGTCCGGGTCGAGTGTCTTTTCCAGTGCAATTGCTTCGACTGTCTTGCGCAGATCCTGAAATTTTGTCGTGGCCATGGCTGCTCCGCAGATCGGCAGGAGGAACGAAAGGGTGAGCGTTTTGAAAAAAGCGCTAGTTCTGCGCCCGGTCATAATGCGCACCGTACTGCCTTTCGTAGAAATCCCTGTAAGATTCATTGGTTGTACTGGTTGTCTCGCCGTCCAGAAAGGTGCCGCCGATTTCCTCTCTGGCGGCTTCCCGGTCCCCGGTCCTTTGATAGTCTTCATAGGATCTTTGATAATCGGCGTGATTGTCCGAATTGCCGGAGATCCCGATATCCGGCCCGCCATTGGCGGCGATTTCGTTGCGCGCCTCGATGTTGGAAAGCGTTGCTTCCCCTTCCCCGCGCACCCGCTGATTTGTGTTGGCTTCGATATATTCCTCGCGGGTCAGGCCGTCCGGGGGCACAGCTGGTCCGGTGTCAAAGGCCGCATGCCCGGCCTCGTGGGACAGGCTCCTGACCTGGTCTTCCGCCGACCGTCCTTCGCTTGTGTCGATATACATCGTCTTTTCAGCGCGGTTGGTGGCCGAGCCGCCGCCATCGCGCCCTTCGATTGTCCAGCCATCCTGCAAAAGGCCGTCCACCTTGGCGCTCAAACTGGGGGAGAGGGCAACCAGATCATCCACATCGGCGCCCAGCCCCGTTGTCACACCGGCGGCCGGGCTGCCGCCACCGCTTCCCGCAGACGTGCCGATCAGCACGGTGACGAAGCCGGTCGCAATCATGCCGCCATGGTTGGTCTTGTCCGTGATCCGCGCCGCCGGCGAGCCCCCGACGAGAACATTCCAGGCCCCGGTGATGATGGTGGCAGGGCCGCCCGCCGCACAGACAGAAATATCCCCGACCCGGGCCTGGGGCATCTTGCCGGTGAGAACCCTGGGGCAGCAGGGCGGGATGATCGGACCGCCCACATGGGGCACGGGCACGACGGCGGGGGTCATCATCGGACAGGCGGTCATATCGGTCACGCGCGCGGCTGGAAATCCCATGTGTCAGGCAATCCTTTGCATTGAACGTGCCCCAGTGTCGGCGCAGACCGCGCACCCGTCAATGCCGCTACGTCACACTTTGCGCTGTTGCCCGCTCTTCTTGTCTGAGCCGGTGCCGCAGCACCAGCATGGCCCCGGCGGGCAGGAGAGACAGGGCTGCCGGGATGAGAAAGACGACGGGGCCGGACCGGGCGATGGCCTCATGGGTCACCAGTGTGCCGGTTTCCGGAGGCACGAGCCCGCTTAAGACGGCAATGAGACCGGCAAAACCGCCGCCGATCGCAATTCCGGCAGAAGACAGGGCCGGGAGGATGCTGGAGACCAGATCCCGTTCCGTGTTTTGCGCAGAATACATCAGGCTGCGCAGCAGGATCTGGTTGTACAGGCCGTGACCGGCTCCGGCCACCAGCGCAGCCAGCACAAACAGTGGCAAGGAGGCCACCACAAGAGCTGCGGCAGTCAGCACCATCCCGGCGCTCACGAGCACGGGACCGGTGACGAGATAGGTGAGTTCCCGGGCCCGGGACGGCGCACGGGACGAGATCCAGGCGAAAAAGGACCAGGCAAATGCCAGGCTTGCGGCGACATATCTGGCCTGGGTGACGCCAAGCCCCCAGAAGACTTGCCCAAATGTGGTCATGAAGAGGGCGCGCACGGCCACGGTTGCGGACATCAGGAACGCGATCCAGGTGCCCAGCCCAATCAGGGTCCGGGGTCTGAATGCATCCTTCGGGAAGAGGCGCGGGCGGCTGCCCCGGTCGAGTTTCAGCAGAAGTGCGGCGGTTGCCAGACCGGTGAGGGTGGTTGCGGCAAGTGGCAGCGGCTCATGGATGTTTCCGATCAGGGTCAGCAGAAGAACGGTGAGGGTCAAAAGTGCAAGGCGCAGCGGCAGCCGGGGGCCTGACCGGACAGATGTTCCGTGAGCGGCACGGCCCAGTGCGGGCGCTGTTTCCGGCAGGGCCGAATTCATCAAGAGGAACAGAACCACGGTCAGGGGTATGTTGACAAGAAAAGCTGCCCGCCAGGACCAGGCCTCGGTGAGCATTCCGGCCGAGACCGGGCCAATTCCGGCGGCGAGCGCCCAGACCCCGGCCAGCAGCGCGAAGACACGCGGGGCGGCCGCTGCGGGAAACAGGTCCGGGATCAGGGAATAGCACAGCGCGACAATCATGCCTTCCCCAAAGCCCTGCAGCGCCCGCCCGGCGATCAGGCATTCCAAAGACGGGCTGAGACCGGCCAGGACTGATCCGGCCGCCAGAAGGCAGGTGGCGGCGAGAAAGGGCAGCCGTGCCCCGTGCCGGATCTTGGCCGCCCCTGTCAGGCATCCCGCCAGAAGGGCCATGATTTCAAAGGAACTGAAGACCCAGAAAGCCCGGTCCTGACCGCCAAGGTCGCGCAGGATGTCCGGCAGAACTGCTGTTGTCACAAAACCGTTCAAGGCATGGGAGCCGACACCCAGAATGAGCGCCAGCGTGCTGGCGATCCGGCCCGGCGTGAACAGGGATGTGGTGAGAGAGCTGCCGGTGGCGGGCCGCCGCGCAGGCGAAAAGACAGACATGGGAACCTCAATATGAAAAGATATTACTTTCTAAATTAGGCATCCAAATATGGAAAGCAAAATATTATTTTATTGCGGGGCGAGACAAAAGGGGCCTGTTGAAGCGGCCTCAGCGCACTTCGCGTTCTGGATTTGGAGCAAATGGCTTTTGATTGGATGTGTCTTTCGCGGCCTGACCTCAGAGATGTCAACGCAAGAGACAAGGCCGCTTGACAGCGTTTGCACGCGTTAGACTCTTTAACCATCCCAGGTGCTGGACCGGTCTCCGGTTCCGTTGATCTGGCGCCAGATCAACGAGGGTCTGATGTCAGGGCGAGAAAACCGGGTGGAACGGTGGCGGCAAGCCAGACACCGTTGTCTGTCCGGTAGAACACATGCCCGTTTGCGGTCATGTCACCGGCCTGAACCGTCAGGATCACCGGCTTTCCATGGCGCCTGCCAACGCTCAGGGCGGTGTCTGTGTCGCCGGACAGGTGCACATGATGCCGTTTCATCGGCTTGAGCCCATCCTTAAGGATCGCAGGCAAGAACCGCTCAGCGGTACCGTGGAAAAGACGGTCCGGGGGGAGGACCGGGGCAAGGCCCAGATCGACAGAGACGGAATGACCCTGTCTCGCCCGGATCTGGTGCCCGTCTCCGGAAAATTCATACCGTTTCTTGTCGTTGGTCTGAACGAGGGCGGTCAGCCTGGCCCTGTCACAGGCAAGGCCCTTTTTGTTGAGCGCTTCCAGCAGAGCGGCCACATCGGCCCAGCCGGCACGGCTCAGGTCAAGCCCGGCATCCTCCGGCTTGTGGCGCAGCCAGAAAGACATTTGTTTTGAGATTTTTTTATCGTCAGTCATTGTTCTTGATCACTTTTTTAAATTGGGTGTCGCGCCTTGCCCGGCGCTGTTTCATTTTAGGCGGCTCTTGGGGGCAGTCCGGAAGGGGCGAGGGGCCGGGAAAATGGCCCCCAAACGGCAAAAAACGGCGCAGAGTGCTCCGCGCCGTTTTGCCCTCAAGCTGCCGGTTCGTCCCGCAGCTTGACGAGGTCGTTCATCAGGCCGCCGGTGCCGTTGTGGACCGTCAGGCGGTCCACCTTTCCGGCAATGGCTTCCAGCGCTTCCAGTTCCTTGAGCCGCAGCATGACCGGGTTTTCGGCCATCACCTTGGCAGTGTTCAGCAGCGAACGGGTCGCGTTGGTTTCTTCGCGGCGCCGGATCACGTTAGCTTCGGCTTCCTTTTCAGCCGTCACCACCATGTTCAGGATCTCGCGCATGTCGCCCGGAAGGATCACATCCTTGAGGACGATGTCGGAGATCTCCACCCCGATCTCGGCCATATCAGCCTTGATCCGAGCGGTCGCATCCGCGTTGACCTCTCCCTTGCGTTCCAGGATCTGATCCAGCTTCATGGCGCCCAGCTGTTTGCGGAACACCATCTGCAAGGCCCGGTGCAGCGTGACGGTGAAGTCCTTCATCTCGGTTGCCGCCTTCACCGGGTCCACCACGCGGTAATCCGCAGACAGGTTGATCCGGATCGTGACCCGGTCGAGGGTCAGGACTTCCTGACCGGTGACGTCCAGGTTCTGGCGCATCATGTTGATGAGCCGCTGGGTCACCGTCCGGCCGACCTTCCAGAACCCGTGCACGCCGGGCGCAAGGGTCCGGACCAGCACGCCGTCAAGAAAGAGCAGCGCAACGTTACCTTCAGAAACCGGAACAACCACGTAGTGCTGTCCGAGCTTGGCCTCGCCCAGCCGACGCATCAGCTGCGGTGGCAGCTGCGGTTCCGCCTCCGTGTCGACCAGCTCATGGGTCCATGGTCCGGCATCGGTCCACAGAACCAGCCGGGTATCAGGCCCAAGGACTGTGTGCAGGCGGCCGTCCCGCTGGATGATGGCGACTTCGCCGGGGCCCGTCCGGATAACGGTCAGGTGCTTTTTGGCCACATCCGGGAGTTTGTCGAAAAGCGCTTTCTCATATCCGGACTTGAACTCGGGCTGCGTTAGCGGGTGCCGGTCGACCACAAGCGTGCCGTCTCCCTTGGCCAGAATGTGCTCGCCAGGCCCCAGAATGCCCTGGAGCTCGCCTTTTACAAGGTGCAGCGCCCGTTCGTTTTCGGAAATCAATACGCGGGTCCGCCCGCGGATCTTGTCGAGAAAAGTCATCATTTCATTACTCCTTCCATGGCTCTAAGGCACGTGGCTGTCCTTTCTCGGGTTTCGGATGGTTTGAGGTTGACGATGTCCGGAGCGCCGGGATCGGCGTGCCGGGATGAAAACGGTTGGGCAGGGGTGTCCTGCCAAAAAGCGGGAGACCTGAAGCGAGCACGAGGGCTTGCGGCGGGGGACCGGCCAGAGGGCCTTGCGGTGGACCGGTAGGGCGCGCCCATTCGAAAACAGGTGGTTGCGGCCGGTCCACGGCGCGGACTTGGGCGGACACCGGACGGAAGACCTGGCTCTGGCAGACCGGTGCGGGCACCCGCAGGCGCACGTCCGCCTGCCTCCGCAAGCTCCCTTCAGATCCCATGTTGTAAAACAGCTTAAAGCTGCCGCCCCGCGAGGAGCGGATCGGGAGTCGAACCCGAACGCAAAGCGTTGACCTTTGTGGCGGGGATCGAACCCGCCGCCTCCGGATTACCAGTCCAGCGCTTTATACCAACCACACATGACAGAGACCCATCTGACCGGTTTTGGAGGTCTTTCGGCGAGGCGCAGATCGCAGCGCGATACCGGTATCGGGCAAGATCTGCAACAAAGTCCGAAGGGGCTCCCAAACCGGCCTCCGGTGGCTTTTTCCAACCTGCCGGACAGCGTTGCGCTGCTTGAACGGCCAACCAGGCCGTCCTACACACCGCGCCTTGCCTGCAAATTGGAAAAAGCCATCAGATAGGTCTCTATCAAGTGTGATTGGTATAACCACATGAGCTAACCAAGTACACATGACAGGACTTGAACCTGTGACCTTCGGGCAACAATCCCGATGCTCTACCTGCTGAGCTACATGTGAGGTCACCAACCCATCTGAGCAGCATCCGGACGTGAAGACGGCAGGGCCGGATCACGCGGGCGGCAGGAAATAGCCTTTCCAAAGACGTCTGCGCCAGATCTTCTGATCGGTGGCGATGTCATACGCCGAAAGCGGAGCTGCGTTCAAGTTACAATTTTATGACCTTCCGAGAGTGTGCTTTTTAAGTAACATATTGTTGTAATTTAGTAACTGTCAGCTTCGGACGGGCCGGGATGGGCAGATGTCCGTTTGGATAAATTCCAGGAAGGATTTGTAAACCAGCGTTGCCGCTTTCCTCTTGCGCTGCAGCGGGCCCGGAGGCACACTCGGCCCGATTGCCCTCCTGCCTTTGTGAGATCCCATGCCCAACAAGCAATCGCGCTTTCTCATTGATACTTATTTCGCTGCTTTTAATGCGGGCGATACCAAAAAGATGGAAAGCCTCGTCGCGGAAGACCTGGTTCATGATGTCAATCAGGGTGAACGCCGGATCGGGAAGGACAAGTTCTGGTCTTTCAATGTGCATATGAGCCGCTGTTACAAGGAGCGGCTGTCGGACATTGTTCTGTTCGTCAATCGCGACGGCACCCGGGCGGCGGCCGAGTTTGTCGTCCACGGCACCTATATCGACACCGATGAAGGCCTGCCGGAGGCCCAGGGGCAAACCTACGATCTGCCCGCAGGGTCCTTCTTTGAGATCCGGGACGGCAAGATCGCCCGCATCACCACCTATTACAATCTTCAGACCTGGATCGATCAGGTCAAAGGGGCCGGGGAACCTGTCCCGGCTGCGGGCTGACCCGGTCCGGTCCTCCCTGACCTTTCCTTGACCTTTCTGGCTGCCGGTCATCTGCGCAGCCTGCTTTGCTCTGCTCTGATCTGGCGTCGCATCTTGCAGGCTGCGGGCCGGTTTGCCTGCGCGCCCGTTGACAGGACTTTAAAAAACTATATAACTAGAAATATAGTTATATAGTGAGGGGCAGGAATGGATCTGGAAGAAGCGGCGCAAGGGTTTGCGGCCCTGGGGTCTGAAGCGCGTCTTCAGGTGGTGCTGACGCTGGTCAAGGCGGGGCAGGGCGGATTGACGGTGGGCGATATTCAGGCCCGCACCGGCATGGCAGCGTCCACCTTGGCGCATCATCTCAGGTTTCTCGCCTCGGCGGGCCTTGTGGTGCAGGAAAAGGATGGCCGGTCGGTGGTAAGCCGGGCGGCCTTCGACCATCTCCAGAACCTTGCCGGTTATATCTTGAAAGAGTGCTGCGCGGACGAAACCCGCTGACACCAGGCCCAAGAAGGATGGAAGGCATATGTCAGAGACTGCTGAGCGGATCGAGCTTGAGGCGGATGGTAGCGGCGCGAGCTGCTGCGACCCGAAAACCACCTGTTGCCCGGGCGCGGACGCGCCCAAAAACTGGTGGCAGCGGCTGCCCGCAAAGGACTGGCTCCTGTCGACCTGGACCCTTGTTGTGGGCGGCCCGGCGCTGGTGCTGGTGCTCGACCGGATGCAATTCGTGCCCTTTGTGACATTCGCGGTCACAGCGTTTTTCGGCACGCTGCCCTATATCGCCTTTGCGGTGGTTCTGATTGCCTGGCTGAAGGCGGCTGGCGCCGAAGCCTCCGTCGGCCGGGCGTTTGAAGGACGCGAGACCCAGGCCATCCTGCTGGCGGCCCTCTTTGGCGGGCTTGCTCCTTTCTGTTCCTGCGAGGTCATTCCCTTCATTGCCGGTCTGCTGGCCGTGGGAGCGCCCTTGTCGGCCATCATGGCCTTCTGGCTGTCCTCGCCGCTGATTGATCCGCCCACCCTGCTGATTACCGCAGGCGCTCTTGGCTGGCCCTTTGCCATCGGCAAGGCGGTGTTTGCCGTGGCGCTTGGTCTGTTTGGCGGCTTTCTGGTCTCCCTTCTGACCCGGTCTGGCGCCTTTGCCAATCCGGTCCGGCCGGGCTCTGTCGCCAGCGGCTGCGGCTGCGGCGCCTCGCCCAAAACCGGCCGTCCCGTCTGGGCCTTCTGGAGGGAGACGGATCGCACTGCCTCGTTTTTTGGCGAGCTGAAATCCAATGCGTTCTTTCTGGTGAAATGGCTCGCCCTTGCCTATGTGCTGGAGGCTGCGCTCGTCACCTATGTTCCGGCCAGCCTCATTGCCGGGGCCGTGGGCGGGGACGGCATTGGCGCCATCGTGATCTCGGCCCTTGTCGGCATGCCCGCTTACCTCAACAGCTATGTGGCCCCGCCGCTCCTGTCCGGCCTGATGGACCAGGGCATGAGCGCGGGGGCGGCCATGGCCTTCATGATTGCCGGTGCGGTCAGCTCCATCCCGGCGATGGCGGCGGTCTGGTCGCTGGTCAAGCCGAAAGTGTTTGCCACGTATCTGGGCCTTGGCTTTGCCGGTGCGGTGCTGTCCGGCCTGATTTTCCAGCTTGTGATCTGAGAGAGCAACAATGCAGACGTTTGTTTCCGTAACCATTGCCCCTCATGATGGCGGGGCGCGCCAGTTGCTGGTCCCGGCCGGCATCCCGACCCCGCATCAAACGCCGGTCTCCTTCAAGGTGTCCGGCGGAGGGATGGAATTGAGCGGCGAGACCGCCACCGGCCAGATGGCGGCACTGATCACGCCGGAGCCGGGCCAGCCGGTCACGGTCACCTATCTGTTCCAGGACGGCGGCTCCGGGTATCCGGACACCCTGTTCACCCCGCGCCTCAACCGCTATACGCGGGCCGCGCGGGATCTGGTGGCGGATGCAATCTCCATTGCGGAGGCCGCAGGGGATGGCCATGGCGCTATTCAGGCGCTGGTGAATGCGGCTGCGGAAAAATTCCACTACGCCCATCCGAAGGTGCGCTTCAATGATGGCTGCGAGGAAATTCCCTATCTGGCCTGCGGCGCTACGGAAGGTTCCTGCGTGGACATCAACACCTATCTGATCGCCTCCCTGCGGGCTGCCGGGTTTCAGGCGGGCTATGTCTATGGTTATTTCTTCCCGGACGAAAAGAACGGCACCTGCGAAGACGGCCATTGCTGGGTGGTCACCCGCCACGACGGCGTGGTGCTGGAATGGGACATTGCCCACCATTTGAAACTGGGCACCCGGGACATCTGCTGCGGGCTGAACCCAAAGCCGGGCCGCCGCGTCGCCACGGCCCATTCCATGGGGCTCACCTTTCCGGCATTGGGGGTCACGGACACCAAGCTCCTCGGCGAGCCGGCCTGGGTGTCTCTGGACGGGACCCTTCTGCCAGCCGATCTGGATATTTTCAGCACCCTGATCCCGGGCAGCGCCGCAGCCGCGTGACGGCGCCGGAGACACCTCGCAGACGCCTCGGGAGACGCCTTGGGCACGCCTCCGGCAGGTCTGGGTGGCAAGGGGACGGCTGGCTTTTGAGGGGGCCAGCTTGCTGTCCCGGCCTTAGCGCAGCGAAGAGCCTGTAGCCCTCACAAATGAAGGCGCTTTGGCTATCCTGTCGTCCCGGACGCAGCGGAGCGGAGATCCTGGACCCGTTCTCCCTCCATTTTTAGAGCGCTTGCTGGAACCACGACACCAGCCCTCATCTCCGCCTGCGGCTGAAGACCATTTTCTGGTTGGCCAGTTTCTCCTGGGGGCCGATCCAGGCATAGGCGAGGAGGGCCGGTTCGCTTTTCGACACCGTGATGCGGTGGGTGTGTTCCGGCGGGTTGAAGATCATCGAGCCAGGGGCGTAGACGCCCTGGTGGTTTTCCGAAACGGCGCCGGAGAGGCACAGGTAGCTTTCCGAAATACCGCTATGGGCGTGGGCCGGATAGGTGCAGCCGGGGGCAAACAGGACGAGGCCCAAAATGACTTCCGTGGTCAGGACCGGCCCGTTCGGCCCGCAGATCTCCGCATAGGCATAGGTGCGGTCGAGGCCGCGCGGAACTTTCTCATAGCCATATTGCCAGATCAACTGGTCCTGGATGCTTTCAATCGCCCGGATCAGCGGCGCCGTGCGCTCCTGGCGCCCCTCATCCAGCGCCCGTTTCAAATGGGCGGTGACGGGTTTTTGGGCCGGGGCATCAAAGCGGATTTCGGCTTTCGATTTGCCGACGCGGCTGATCGCCTCACGCACGGCGCGCTGGTGGGCACGGATCTTGTCGCTGCCGCCGGAAGATAAAAACCGGTACGCCTCATAGATTTCCCGCAGCAGATAGCCCCAGTCCGGATAGTCGGAGAGCCGCTTGTGGGCCAGAATGTCCGGGCTCGGTGTTTGGTCTTCCAGCATGTCCTGTCCCATTTTCCCGTCTCAGGCGGACGGGACCCTATCCAGAGTTTTGGGCAAATGCTTGCCTTGGAGCGGCATACCGGGACGCATATCCGGCATGTCAGGCCGGGGAGCAAACATGTCTTGCGCGAGCGGCGGACAGGCGTAGCCTGTCTGTTCTGCGGATTGTTTTCAAACGGATGTTCAATATGTCGATTGTGATTGTCGGGGCCGGGATTTCCGGCCTGTCCACCGCCTGGGCGCTGACCAAACGGGGCGTTCCGGTGACGCTTCTGGAACAGGGGCCGATCCCCAATCCGCTCTCCGCCTCCGGCGACCAGCACCGGATCATCCGACGGGCCTATGGCGGCAAGGGCGGTTATCAGCGCCGGATCGGGGCCGCGTATCAGGCCTGGGACGAGATGTGGGCAGATCTGGGGCGCAAACATCTGGTGGACACCGGCTATCTGGTGATGTCCCAGCTTGAGGGCGATGGGGGGGACAGCTACCGGGCCGGGCTTCTGGAAGGGGTGTATCCGTTTGAGGATCTGAGCCCGGAAGAGGTGGCCCGGCGCTATCCTTTTGTGGACCCCAAGACCATCCGTTTCGGCCTTCAAAGCGCGGAAGGGGGTGCGCTGCTGTGCCAGAAGATTGCAGAAGACCTTAAGAACTGGCTGCGCTTGAACGGCGCGGATGTGCGCGAAAACACCCGTGTGAGCGCGGTGGACGGGGCCGCCGGAACGGTGACGCTGGAAGGGGGCAGCCAGATCACCGGTGATCATGTGTTTGTCACCTCCGGCGCCTGGACACTGGGGCTCTTTCCCGGTCTTGAACGCAGCCTGACCACATACCGCACGGCAGTGGTCTATCTGGCGCCGCCCGAAGATCTGCGCAAGGCCTGGGAAACCGCGCCGGTTATTCTGGACCCTGGCGGGCGGATTGACGGCTATGTTCTGCCCCCGGTGGCCGGAACAGGCCTCAAATTCGGCGCTGGCATTCACAAGTATAAAGCCGGGCCCGGCGAGGACAGGACCCCCAAGCCCGGAGAAGGCGAAGCCTTGCGCAACCATTTCGCGCCGCCCTTTGACCGCATCGAAGACTATGAGGTCAAGGACGTGGTCACCTGCGCCTATACCTTCACTGCCGATGATCATTTCTTTGCGGTGACCCAGGACAGGCTGTCGATTGTCTCCGCCTGTTCCGGCCATGGCTACAAGTTCGGCGCGGTGGTCGGCCAGAAACTGGCAGAGGGCTATCTGTCAAAGGATCTGGAGGCCGCCCGCATCTGGCTGGAGGCGCGGGACTGAACGCCTGGGTTCAAGGGGCTGGGCGGTTCTGTTCGTGCCTTCAACTTCTGCGGGAATTTAAGCCTTTCTTTACGGCACTCCACTCAGACTTTAGGACAGGTTTGAAAAGGCTTGCCGCGCACCATGACCCTTTTTTCGATCATCCAGCAGTCCAGCCAACAGCAGTTTGAGCTGAAGATGAAGGGCAAGGTGCCGCTTCAGCAGTCAAGCACCGGGCAAAGAAGCCGTGAGGATGCTGCCCGCCAGACATCTGCGGAAAAGCTGAAAGATCTTGGAGCGGCGCTTGTTGACACAACCTCGGGAGAGACGGATGAAGCGTCTTCCGAGGGCGAGGACATCTTGAAAGACTTCCAGGACGCGGTCGACCTGAACAGCACGCTGACGCGGGCCGTGAAAGACAACGCGGATGCGGAGCGGGAACTCAGGATCGACCGGATGGCGCAGACAATTGCGCGTATGAAGGAAGAGCTGAAATTCGCGACCCCGGAAAAGGCCAAGCGCATGCTGCGCGAATTGCAGCAGATCGCCAAGGACTTCCGCATGGCGGCCGTTGAGCTGCGCAAGGCGGCGGAAAAGATCGGTCCGGACCTGCCGAACGGCGCCGTGGATGTGGCCGCCGATGCCACCAGTCTGGCGATCGACCGGAAACTCGGGCCTGAAGAGGTCCCTCCTGAGGATCTGGCCCGGTCTGTTGAAGGACCTGCGGCGGTTCTGTTCAATCCCTTGGGGCAAACGGCGCAGCTGCCAGGTCAGGACCAGACTGTGGCAATGGCTGGTGGGCTGGGGCCGTTTGAAGACAGTCTCCTGGCTGGGCTCCCGGCGGAAAAGGATGCCGCCTATTTCAAAGACGCCGTCTATGCCTATGCGGCGGCTCAGCACCAGTCGGACAGTGCCTACCGGCAGGGCCGCATTGAGGGCATGCGCGAAGAGCATGACAGGCTGATGCAGATTTTTGAAGAAATCGAACTTCTGGCTGGAACCCTGGAAACGCTGGCCGACAAGGAGGACGAGGACGTTCAGGAGGCTTTCGCCGCGCTTTTTGAGGATCTTGCGGAAGGGTTCAGCCTGCTGGATGCGGATGATCTGCAGCAATTCCTCGGCGCAGGCCGCTATGCGCTGCCGGATGCGGCCGGTTCCGGGGCGGTTCCAGGCCTGTCCACTGTCACCGTGACAAGCCTGACAGTGGAAACATCCGTGTCGGTTTCTGTCTCAGGCGTCGTCGTCTGAGACGTGTCCGTCCGGAGCGGCGGCAGGTTTTGGGTCCGCGCAGCTCCGGACAGGATCGGTCAGGCCTTGGCCCGGCCTTCTTCCACCGCATCCAGAATGAATTTCGGCAGGGCGAAGGCCGCCGCATGCACCTCGGGCGTATAATAGCGCGTCTCGAACCCGGCCGCCTTGAACCGCTCTTCCAGAACGGAGACCGCCTGTGTGCGCAAGTCTGCATTGTCGCTGGCCCAGCCAAGGGTCATGTGGCCGCCGAAATAGGTCGGGATCGCCGCGATATAGGCGGCCCCATCCTGGAAAATGCGCGAGAAACGCGCAAGGCTGGTGACCAGCTCGTCCCGCTGAAGGAACGGCACGCCATTTTGGGTGACCAGCACCCCGCCGGGCGTCAGCATTCGGTGGACATTGCGGTAGAACTCTTCGGAAAAGAGCACGGCACCCGGCCCGTGCGGGTCGGTGCTGTCCACGATCACCACATCGAAGCGGCGGTCCGTTTCGGCGGCAAAGGCCATGCCATCCGCGATGACCAGCTCAAAGCGGGGATCGTCCAGAACACCCTTATTGAAGGCGCTGAAATGCTCCTTGGAAAAATCGACCACGGAGGCGTCGATTTCCACCTGAACCAGTTTGTCGACCGTGCCGTGTTTCAGCACTTCCTCGGCCAGACCGCAATCGCCGCCGCCCACGATAAGCACCTGCCGGGCCGCCCCATGGGCGATGATCGGCACGTGGGACATCATCTCGTGATAGATGAATTCGTCTGCCGTGGTGACCTGGGTGACCCCGTCCAGCATTAGGATCCGGCCAAAGACCGGATTGGAAAAGAGCACCAGATCCTGATGCTCCGTCTTTTGCTGATACAGGATCTCGTCGCAGCTGTAGCTGACCTGGACCCCCGGATAGAGGGTTTCATTGAAGACGAGGCCGTCGCTCATTCCGCCGCTTCCATGCTGTGGGGCTTGGACAGCTGGTTGGCGACTTCGCGCCCGCGCAACAGTTCCGAAACGGCGGTCTTGCCCGGGTTGAAGGCCTTGTTCAGCACATCAACGCATTTTTCAGGCCGGGCATCGCCGCACATGAAGACGTCAAAGGCGGCATAGCCAGCTTCCGGCCAAGTGTGAACCGAAATATGGCTTTCCGCCAGCACCGCAACGCCGGATACACCGGCCGGTTCAAACGGATGCAGGTGAATGTGCAAGAGGGTTGCCCCTGCCTCTTCGACGCAGGTCCGCAACGCCTGTTCCACATGGGGCAGGTCGTCGAGCCGTTCGGCATCGTAAAGGTCAATAATCATATGCGCACCAGCGCAGTGGACCCCTTCTTTCTGAATGAAGTGATCCAGACGGTCGTCGGCATAAACGCCGTGCGCCGCAGTCGAAACGTTTTCTTCCTTCTGGGTGGTGCTTCTTGGCTCGGCAACGCTGTTTGCGTCTTCTGCTACACGAGCCTCCAAGTCCATCCCCAGTTCGAAGAGGGCGTTGCTTTCCATATCGCTCTCCCAAACCAGCAGATGTCCCCGGTGTTGAATCCGGAGCGCACTCCATACAGAAAAGAGTGTTTCATCTCAATGAGAAATCTGCAAAATCGTACTGCAATTTTTGCAAACAAGATGTGAATAGCTGCGTGAGCTTCTGGTCTTCCAGAAAATCATTTCGCCATTTGAGAGACTTAGCTGTGGCGCTTGAGATCAAACGTTTAACAGGCGAAGATTTGAAAAAAGTCTGCCGGACCTTGCCGGATTGCGCATCTCGGTGTTTCGGGACTGGCCTTACCTTTATAACGGCTCCCTGGCCTATGAGGAAGATTACCTGAAGCGCTATGGCGAGAACGAAGGCGCGGTTGTGGTTGGCGCCTATGACGGCGGCCGTCTGGTGGGGGCGGCCACCGGAGAGCCGCTGGGCGCGGGGCTGGAGGCTTTCCGGGCGCCTCTGGAAGCGGCGGGTCATGATCCCGAGCAGATCTTTTATCTGGCGGAATCGGTCCTTGATCCGGCCTATCGCGGCCAGGGGATTGGTCACCGGTTTTTTGAGGGGCGCGAGGCTCATGCACGCGCGCTCGGCTACCGGGAGGCGGTCTTCTGTGCCGTCTTGCGTCCGGACGACCATCCGCTGAAACCATCAGGCTACAGGCCGCTGGACCCGTTCTGGCGCAAGCGCGGTTATGAGAAGCTGGACGGAGTTCTTGTGACGTTTCCCTGGTTGGATGTGGGCGCGGCAGCCGAAACGGACAAGCCGATGCAAGTGTGGCACAGGCGCCTGTAAGACGCGCCCATGCCCTTGAGATGTCATAAGATGACGCGGTTGCCGCTTATTTCAGCGTCCAGCGGATGGTGACATTGGCCGCAATGGTTTTTTCGCCGGTCTCGATCGGCACGGCGGCCGCCTTGGCAGTCATCATGCTTTCTGCGCGCATCATCATCGGGCGCGGCATCTGGGTGCCGGTTTCGGAAATGGACAGGATTGCGCCGAGTTCCACCCCGGCGGCCTGCGCAAACACCTCCGCCTTGTGGCGGGCTTCGGCCACTGCCGCCTTGCGGGCCTCATCCAGTTTGTCGTCCGGATCGCTGACTTCAAAGCGGATGCCATCCACCGCATTGGCGCCGCTTTCCACCACAAGGGTCAGCAGGCCGCTGAGCTTGGCCAGGTCCCGGACATTGACCTCAACCCCGTTGCGCACCTCATAGCCGACAATCTCCGGCTGGCGGTTCTCATCCCCCTTCAGGCGCTCATAACGGGGATAGATGCCAAAGCCGCTGGTCTGAATGTCCTTGGCCTCAATGCCCTGGCCCTTGACGGTTTCTATCACCTTGGCAAGCGCTGCCGAATTTTGTGACAGCGCGTCATCTGCGGTTTTGGCGCTGGAAACAACGCTGGTGGTGATGACGGCCATATCCGGCACCACGGACACCGTACCCCGGCCGTCCATGGTGATGCTACCGGTCACCGGGGCGGAGGCGTCTGCAAGGGCAAGGCCGGGAGCGGCCGCCACCAGCGCCGCACCGAGGCAGGCCGCAAGGGCCAGACGGCGGGGACCCTTGTGGGCCGGGCCCGGCAGGGCACTCAGGAAACCGGTCATGAAACTGTCCTTTCAAGTCACTTTGATCTGGCGGCGAAGATTGTCGGTCAATGCGGCGAGTGTAAGGCTTGCACGTTCAGCTTGCATTCATTTTCAGCAGCGTCTCCAAAGGGTTCCTTGGAAAGCCTCAGATGCGGCGGGCGGACCTGCACGCCTCACGTGCGCGGGGCAGTCGGCGGCTCTGCGCCGTTCAGGCCCACATCCCCGGTTTCCGACAGGAGCACGGCAATGGGGCGCGTACTTTCAAACCGGGCGCAGACAATCACGATCATCACCGTGAGCGGCACACACAGCACCATGCCGACCACGCCCCAGATGGCGCCCCAGAAGGCCAGCGACAGCATGATCACCAGGCCGGAGAGGTTCAGATTGGAGCCCATCAGTTTGGGCTCCACCAGATTGCCGACCGTAAACTGGATCAGCCCGAGCCCGGTGGCAATGGCAAAAAACGGCCCCAGCGTATCGTAATAGACGATGGCCAGCAGGCTGGGAAAAAGAACGCCGATCAGGGAGCCGATGGTCGGTATGTAGTTCAGCAGAAACGCGATGAAGCCGAACAGGGCCGCGTAAGGCAGGCCGATCAGGATCAGAACCAGGCTGGTGAGCGCGCCTGTGGCCACGGAGACGGCAGTTTTGATGGAAAAATAATGCATAATCGAGCGGTTGATTTCCGCCCGGATGGCAAAGGCGGCCCGGGCCCGTTCCGGCGACGAAAAAAGCCGTTCGAATTTCCGGTCAAAGGTGGATTGTTCCAGCACCAGGAACAGCACATAGATGAAGACCAGACTGGCGGAGCCCGCAAGGGTTGTCACCAGACTGGCCCCGGCGGTGACCATGCGCGGCACCACGGAATCCGGCAGAAGATCCTTCAGCTCAACCGGGTCATTCAGATCCAGATGGGCTGAGATCTGGTTGAACAGCTCTTCCAGGCGCCGCTGATAGGTGGGGGCATCCTGGGCCAGCTGGCTGAGATTGACCGTCACAATGTCGAGCACAAAGGTGCCGGCGGCAAAGATCGACAGGAGCGCCAGGGGGAAGGCGAGAAGTCCGGGCAGGTGCCAGCGCCCGATGGGCACTTTGCGGAAGAGATGGGCGAGCGCATTGATCATGTACCAGACGATCAGCGCTATGACGAAGGGCAGAAGCAGGGACCGGCCGACCACCAGCAGCCAGCCGGTCATGAAGACAAGCAGGACGGTGAGCGTGACGGACAGAAGAGGGCTTCGCATGGGGGCTCCGGCAGGTCGATGGGCAAAAGGTGAGTCTCAAACGCCCCCAGCGTCGCACAAAGCGCTGGGGCAGGGGAAGGGCGTGGGCCGACGGTCCGGGACAGCGCTTGGGCTTCGCCGCCGGGCCTGTCTTGAGGCGGCAGTCAGCCCGGGCCTGATTTCGGCGCGTTTTGCCCCGCCCTCCCAATATCTCCTGTCTCCCGCGTGCTGCCTTGGCTCCTTGAAGGCGCCGGCCCGGGCCATCTGCCCCGGCCGGTATCCGGGCCAGGCCCCCACCGGCGGCCTGTCCCAGACCTTTTTCCGCAAGTGCCCGCAAACCCCTTGCTCCGCCGGTCTGCCATGGTATAGGGAACGATGAGCAACCCGCGCCAGACGTTTTGTTTGGCGCTGTGGGCCTGTAGCTCAATTGGTTAGAGCCGTCCGCTCATAACGGATTGGTTGGGGGTTCGAGTCCCTCCGGGCCCACCATTTTCTTTAAAATCAACGCCTTAGTTGCCGGATTGCCTAGGTGGGACATTCTAGGGGGACATTTCGGTGTTCAATCCGGTCTATCTGGCTCAGTCTCGAAACGGTGTATTCTATTTCCGTTGGCCGCTGCCCAAACAGCTTCATCCACTGGGAAAACCATCCACTCTCAAGTTGTCTCTTCGGACAAGGGAACCACGAAAAGCGTTGCGATTGAGCAGATTGCTAAGCCAGATAGGGGAACGATTGAACGAGTATGGGCTAAATAGCAGCATGCGCTACGACGAGCTACGAGCACAATTAACAGATCACTTTCGGGGTCTTCTCCATCAGGCTAAAGAGCAGATAAACGCTACAGGTCCGCTGACTGACCTGGATCGTGAGACGTACGAGACGAGTCTGCTCGTTGCGCAACAGGCAAAAGAAACAGATACGCCGCTCTCCCTCGTGAAGTCTGACAGCGATTTGTTGGCGCGTTTTATCGAGAAGTACGACCTCCAGATCAAACCCGGTAGCCGCGAGTACCGTTGGCTGGAGGGCGAGCTGAAAACCTCCTATGAGAGCTTCCTGAAGGCTGTTTTGGCGTATAATGGCTCGCTTAGGGTCTACGACCTTGAGGCGGCTGAGCATGGCTCCAGAGGGCCTGCAAAGTCGTCTGAGAAGCCTTCCGGTATGACACTGGCCGAAGTCTCCAAGGCATACACGCATGAGCGCAAAATCGGTCAAGCTTGGTCAGCCCGAACAGGGATAGAAAAGGAAGCTCATTTTAAGCTGCTTGAAGAGATCCTGGGTGCTGATATCCAGATACGGTCTCTGACTGCAGCCGATGCGAAGCGGGTCAAAGACATCCTGCTGGCCTATCCCAAGAACAGGGACAAAAACCCACTGACACGCGGCAAAGCTTTGGACGAAATCGTCGGGTTAGCAGGCGTTCCGACAATACAAGTGCCGACGATCAACAAATATCTGCAGAACTACGGTGACCTGTTCCAGTGGGCGAAACAGAACAACCATATTGATGTGAACTATTTCGCAGGGTTGAGCGTCAAGGAAGGTAAGCGGCTGAAATCTGCAAAGCGGGATGCCTTCAATGTTGATCAGATACAACTCATACTACGAACCGTCCTACAGAACGAACGCGGACTGATAACTAAGAGCTATCAGAAGTGGGCAACACTAATCGGAATCTATACAGGTGCCCGCCTTGGCGAGATTGCCCAACTGCATTTGACCGACATCAGGCAGCAAGACGGTATCTGGTGTTTTGACATCAACGACGAAGGCGCAACGAAGAACCTCAAAGCGCCTGCGTCTCGGAGACTGGTGCCTATTCACAGAGAGCTTATACGAGCAGGTTTGCTGGACTATGTGCAGTCGATGAAAGACCGGAATGTAGAGCGCTTATTCCCAGACTTTTCGTACAGCTCAAAAAACGGCTGGGGACGGCAGCAAAGCCGCTGGTTCAACGAACGGCTTTTGGTCAAGCTAGGGATCAAAAGCAAAACGCTTGTGTTCCACAGCCTTCGCCACACCGTAAACACCCGACTGCTACAAGCTGGGATCCCAGACCCCATTGTGAAGGCTGTCATCGGACACGAGCAAGAGGGCATGACCCAGAAGCAGTACTTCAAAGAAGGCTACACGCTTCAGCAGCTTAGTGAAGCAATGCAAAAGCTTAGTTATCATCTGGAATCTGCTGCAGCTGCTCAATGAGTGCGTGCACGTCTAAGTCTATGATCCTCGCAATGGTGAGCAACTCCAGAAGATCTACGCGTCTCTGACCACTTTCAATGTTCGCAATAAATGGCTGATGGCGGCTTAGCAGGTTGGCTACTGCTGCCTGCGACAGTCCCTTTGCTTTGCGCTGGGTTGCTAGCGCTTCTACTAGTGCGCGATGCCTCTGTGAATGCAAGGATTTCGACATGCTCGGTTGACTGCCCCCTCAACCGTGCGGTAATCCAAAATTCGGATTATCCAAAAATCAGATAATTTGTGTTTTGGAAGGCAGGAACTTTGTGATGGAAATCATCATTCTCGGACTACTAGCAATCGCCGGTTTCAATTTCTTCCGTTTATCAACACTTGCAGGTGAGGAAGCAGTGCGAGCCTTTGTGTTTCTCGAAAGCTTGAAGAAAGGCCTCTCAGTACAAGACACCAACACCGTTACCGATGCGGTGCTAAACGATCTCGCTTCCGACTTGGCGAGCCGTGCAGTGGCAATGGCTCGAGAGGAATACCGGCAAGTGCACAATGGCAAACAGATTGCCATGATTGGCTTTGCCTACAGGAACGGCATGCGCTCCAAGATGCCATCTTGGTATACAGCCTTTGCCCGTTCGGTATCGCCAACCAAGGAAATCGAATTTCACTACGAAAGTCTGCAGCCCGATTTGGCACCAAAGCATATGCAGCAAAAGACGAGGATGGTGACTGACGATCAATACAAGTCATTCTGCAAAATCTTCTGCGATGAGGTAAACCGCATTTGCGGCCAATCGTATTTCGAGCACGAAGATAGTGACGTCTTGGATGACAACACCCTGTATGAGGCCTACAGGCAAGGTGACGACCCACTGGTAGCAGCTGCGATGTATTGCCACGAAAACGGTCTGAACCACGAAACTTTTGCGAGTTACGAAAGCTACCGTGCTGCCTTTGCCAACGAGTTTGAACGGTTGGTATCAAATCCCTCAGTGGCTACCAGTAAATTGTCCGCTGTTGATGATACGAAGGTCCATGCAAGTTTTTTGGCGGGAACTCATCCACGCCTCGCAGCCGCCGGATACCACGAGATAGTCAACTGACCGCAACGCTTGCGATGCGCTGCATATATTGCTGCATGCTTGCGATCTGGTTTGACCACTTCGTGGGCATCGCTAATCATTCGGTCCGTGCAGACGCTCCAAGGGTGTACTTTGAGCGGTGCGGCAAGGGAATACGGATTAACTGCATCGTCGACGGCGACACGCTTTGGCATAAGAGCGTCAAGATCCGAATTGCAGAGATAGACGCACCAGAAATCAGTAGACCCCACTGTGCGGCTGAAAGAGAGCTAGGTGAGGAGGCGACGCTACGGCTCTTGGATCTGGTCAATGCTGGTGCTTTCCAGATTAAGGTGTGGTCGGGCCGTGATGAAGACAGGTACGGACGCAAGCTGCGGTTACTTGTACGGGACGGCAAGTCCCTTGGCGACATTCTCGTGTCAGAGGGCTTGGCGCGGAGATGGACCGGGACCAAGCTGCGCTGGTGCTGATCGCGTTGAGGTGAAACCTTGCCGGATCGTCTTTCCGCTCCGAAATCCAAAAAAGGATTTTGAGGGGGGCAGGAGGCCGACGAGCAATTTTGGGTAGGGTAGGAGCTCTTGGAGCGCGTTCGCGTGCTAGAGGTGCATTTCTGGCCGATCTAAAGCACGTTTACTGTGGGGGGGTGGAGTTTTCTCTCGCTATTTTTCAAGAATTGTGAAGTTATCTTCAATATCATCTAGCATTCATGTTGCGTGTAGAGTGCATTAGTAGTGAGTTAATTGTATTGAGAAAACGTAGAAATACTCTGTACCTGCACTGGTTTCTTGAGGCGGACGCTTCTGCCGGTATTTTTACTGTGCTTTTGTCTCGTCTGTGCCCTGGCGTTGTTTTGTAGTTTTGTTCTCGTTTTTAATGCACATGAAGGTACGTTAGCGCCGCTGATTGGATAGTATAATCAAATAGCATTATAACTATAGACTCTAAGATCCATATATTTAGCTTGTTTATCTAACAGAGTATCTAGCTTTATATCTAACTGAGTATCTAGCTTTATATCTAACTGAGTATCTATCCGTATATCTAACTTGGTATCTAACTATATAACTAACTGTATTATTATACTAGTATATTATTTTATTATATATTAATAGATCTAATTAGCTAGCTGGTGTTCTAGCTTAATTGCTATCTATTATTCCTTATAGGGTCCGGATAGAAATGAGTTACTTAATTCAATAAGTTAGCCGAAAATTCTAACTGAGGTCTACTACAGGGGTTAAGTACAGGCGACTACTACTAAAAAGCCCATGTAAGTTTCAGATTTGATTTGTAATGGTAACAATGACTATTGGTTTCTAATCGGGTTGCTAACTATCAATAGCGGAGCACTAAGCAACCGGATGGTAACCCTGTAGTTCGTGCGGATTATCCGCCGCTTTGGTTGCTCGCGGGATACGGATGGAAGCTACATTTCGCCTACTAGTCTTTTGCAATTGCTAGATTCCCCATTTTCGCAATGCGGCTTCTGCTCCAGCTTGGTCCCCTTTGATCCTCAGTACAGTTTGACGGGTTAACCCCGTTGCCTTTGAGATTGCCGAAGCTCCAACGCCTTGGGCTAACAGGTCCAGGACTGCATTGAATCTTTCTCGGTCATAGCTAGGTTTTTTACCGCGATAGCGTGTCGTGTCGCCCTTTCTAGCTTCAATTCCGGCCCGCTGAGCGGCTTTCGTGGCTTCTGCTTGGGCCTGAGCCGTCGCAGCCATAAACGCTATCAGCGCGTCCCTGACGGCCTGCTGCATCGGATCTGTCGTCGCGCCGTCAAATGTCATCCCGTTGATGACGGTTTTGATTATTACGCCTTCCTTCATGAAGCGGCGAATGGTGTCGGTCACGTCTTCATAGTTTCGCCCGAGCCGATCCACCCAGCGTACGACGAGCGTGTCCCCTCTACGTAGCTTGTCGAAGAGGCGCTTGCCTTCTGACCTGTCCGCAAGCTTGGTGCTAACACCTGACACGCCGTGATCAGCAATGACTTCATCAATGACAAAGCCTGCTGCTTCCGCATGCATCCGTTGATGGTCTAGCGTCTGATCGATGGTGGAGACACGCGCGTAAAGGATTGTGTGAGACATAACGAAACCTATCCATAAGGGTTATGTCCGTTAAAATGCATGTCCGTAGACTGAAGTCAACCCTTACGTACACAGTCGTGCAGATGTCAATGACTGTACGTTGAGGTATACCTTTACGAGCTTATCCCCGTGTCCCTGGCCTTATGTCACTTCTGTGATGTCTTCTGTCGGAGAAAAAGGATCATACAAGTTCTGGGCTTAGACTGGGCGTCCGATGCAATGCTCCCCTATGGGGGGAATCGAAAGTACAAGGTAGATAGAATAGCCCCTCGTAAAAATTTTTGATTTTTCTAAGCTACGTTTCTAAGCAACAAACCGCTTGGCAGTTAGGGATAACAATCACCGAAAGAATTAGACGAAAAGAGCTCATGATTGGACAGGAGGCAAGAACGGACTGGTGAGGTTCGGTTCATGACCGTTTGGTGAAGCCCTCCTGTGAAGTGTGCCTTCAATTGGACATTCGATTTCAAATCAACGTTGCCTTCTGGCTTGAACTCGAAAAAGTGGTAGAGTTCTAGGATTCGCGCGATGAGCTTAAGAGTTAGAAATTGCCTAAGAAAATTATTACACTTCCCAACGGTCTAGTAGATGCCATGCGGGAGCAACGAGCCCTGCTATTTTTGGGTTCAGGTGCTTCACTGGGTGCAAAAACAGACGACGGTAAGTCAATGCCAAATTCGAAAAAACTTTCGGAGGCGATTGCAGACAGATTTCTGAACTCAAAATTTAAGAACAAAGATCTTATGAGGGTTTCAGAACTTGCACTTTCTCAAGCTGGTAGCAGCGTATTTTACCAATGGCTTCGTGACTACTTTTTGCCGTTCCAACCAACAAAATCTCATGTTCAGCTGGCAGACTTCAGATGGCGCGCGATTGCAACCACCAACTATGACTTGCTTGTCGAGAATGGTTATCGACAAAACCCTAAAAGCCTACAAAAGATCGTTAGTCGTATTAAAGACGATCAACCTATAGAGACGATGCTTTCCAAGTACTCTCATCCGGTTGAATACCTTAAACTCCATGGCTGTATCGAGTATGTTCACGATCCAGAAGCTCTCCTTGTTCTGACGCCAAACTCTTACAACGACCATGAAGCTAACAGGCAAGATTTGTATAATAGGCTTGTGAGCTTAGGAAAAGAATATCCAATTATATTTTGCGGGCACAGCCTTGATGATCTGCATATTAGGAGATTAGTTGAGAACTCTAAGAGCAAGAACAGGCCAATGTACTATCTGGTTTCGCCTGATTTCGAGCCTGAAGAAGTGCAGATGTGGGCTGAGAAAAGAGTTGAAGCTATAAAGGGTACATTCTCAGATCTTATGGATGCGCTTGACAGGTCGTTACCACCTTTAATGCGAGTTCCTGCGCAAAACATCGAAACTGTTGAATTTCCCTACAGAAAACACTTTCGCGTACAGGAGCGAGAGTCAGATGAGACAGCTTTTGCTTTTAGTAACGAATTTACACATTTGCACGCAAGTATTCCGATCGATGATGTTGAAGCTAGTCGATTTTACGCGGGTTATGATCAGCGTTGGGGGAATATTGTAAGAAATTTCGACGTTCACAGGAGAACCTCATTCCAAATACTTGAGTATATTGGTGAATCTACTCAGTCAATTACACAGCTATGTGTGATTACTGGAGCTGCGGGGTACGGTAAAACCATAGCACTTAAACGCGCTGCATGGGAGTTGGCAGTCTCGTTCGGAGAATTTGTTATCTGGCTTGACGACGATTCAAAGATTCGTCCAGATGTTCTGCGCGAGATTTATAATCTAATAGGAAAAAAGATTCATATTTTTTGTGATCGAGCAAGCCTAAATTCAAATAAGATAGAAGAAATATTGGCGTTATCCAAGTCGCAGAAAATACCAGTTGTTATAATTACGGCGGAGCGTACGAATGAGTGGTCAATTTACTGTCAAAGGCTAAAAAAATATGGTCCTGAGATATTTGATATTAAGAAGCTTTCGGAAAGAGAGAGCTCGGACTTACTGTTGAAACTTAATCAACACAATTGCTTGGGAATACTAGAAGGTGAATCCAAAGAGGCCCAACGCCAGATGATTGTTGAGCGCTTGGATAGGCAGTTGCTAGTTGCTCTTCACGAGATTACGCGAGGTAAGCCATTTGAAGAAATCGTAGTCGATGAGTTTCAGAAAATCATTCCGGAGAAGGCGCAGACGCTCTATCTAGATATATGTAGTTTACACCGATTTGATGTTCCGGTTCGTGCGGGTGTTGTTTCGAGGATCTCGGACATTTCGTTTCTGGATTTCGAGCACGACTTGTTTGAGCCATTACAAGAACTCGTGTTCACCACACGCAATGCGACTACGGGAGACTGGGAATATACATCCAGGCACCCGGTTGTTAGCGAAATGGTTTTCAATCAGATATGCCTGAGTGATCTATCAAGGAAAGATCAGATTTTACGCGTATTAGACGGTCTCGATACTAGCTATCGGTCAGATGACATTGCGCTGTCGAAGCTAATACGCGGTAGAAACTTAGCCGAAACATTTGAGGACGCAAGCTTAGCACGTGAAGTATACGAAGTAGCAATACGCCGTAATCCATCTAAGACATATTTGAAGCAGCATTGGGCAATATTTGAGTACACCCACAGGCAGGGCGACATTGAGTTAGCCGAAAAAACGATACAAGAAGCCCTCGAACATGACCCTACCAATCCCTCGTTGCTTCATACTCAACATCAGGTTTTTCGGCGTAAAGCTAACACAAGCAAGTCGGACTTTGCGAAACACACTCTACGCTCTCAATCCCGCGCCACTCTCGACAAAATTGCTGATCAAAATAATGCATATGTTCTTGGTGGCCGGGCGAGACTTTGGGTCGACACTGTCTCTGATGCTCTCGACAATGTTAGGCGTAATCCTAGCGAAACAGCTGAGGATGAACTTGCTGAGGCCATAGACCGAGCGGAACTCGCTCTACACCGCGCCTTTAACATGTACCCTTCAGATCCAGATTTTTTAGATGCGAGCGCAAGGCTCAAGGAACTTTTAGGAGATACGGCCGCTTCAACTGAGTTGCTACAAAGGGCTTGGCAAAAGATGCCAAGAGGATCTGGAATGGCGAAACGGTTAGCCAAACGCTACTTGCACGCTGGTAAAACTGAGTTGGCAACTAGAGTCCTTTGTGAGGCAATTGATCGTGATCCTTCTGACCGCTCTGTGAATTTGCTTCTTGCTAACATTCAGTTTTCCCAGACCAATGATTTGGATGATATCTCAGCAAATAAATACCTAGCGCAATCATTTGTTCACGGTGATCGAGAGTATTTTTCTAGATATGTGGCTTCAGCGGTAGCTTTTGCTAAGAATGATTTCACACAGGCATTTGTTTATGCGGATGATATCAACGACCGGGCCCCGGAAGACTTTCAACCGAAACTAGGTCGATTAGAAAGATGGTTACTGCCTTTTTTGTCGGGTCGAAGGGGGGTAATCCAAAGTAACTTTGGATCCTATGTGTTTATAAAAATGCGAGATTGTCCAAGAGATATATTTGCTCCAGAATCGGATACTAAAGAAGAAGTATGGGACAGCCTGAAGTTACAGGGGGAATGTGAGTTCGATATTGAGTATTTCCGTCGGGGTCCTGTAGCAATAAATCTACGTAATTTCTCTTGAGAAGGCTTTCCGAATTATAAATTAAGTCTTTAGACAGCCAAACGCTCTGCGCCGAGCGCCTTCGCAGCTGGATCTTTTCCATCGTCGAGGATAGTGTCTTCTTTTTCCCCGGTCGCAATTTTTGCAACTTTGATAGCGGCGCCTATTACATCGCCTGGGCGCTTTTGGCCTTTAGGTCCGGTGGGCATTATTTTTACCCCTGCGATCTTGGACCGCATTACGCCACTTCACCATCCCAAATTTCTGAATTAGAGATGCTTCTAGATATTGGCTTTTTAAAAGATCAAGGTCTGGTATCCGATTTTGGCTGTCTTTAAACTCAATCCAAGCGTCGAGGAGACCATCATCATCCAATTTTGACACTTCAGATTTAAACATTTCAAACGCCAAGTCGACTTCGGTTGGTTTCATGTTTATGCCTCCTAATGCTTACCCCTAAGCATATAGGAAGCGCTGGGGTTTTTCGATACCCTGTCAATGAGGCAAGATTTCAAACTGAGACACTACCCGCGCGTGGTTTGCGAATGACAAAAGTTTATTTTTAGAACTGCAATTGGCAAAGGCTGCTTTGAATGTAGGCAAATATTAAAACCAGTAGAGAAAAACTGCTTATTCATGTAACCAGCATCAACTTGCCTCAATCATTCAATTTGCCCTGTGAGAAACTTTCTTGCGCTTAGGCGACCAAACGAACAGCAGAATTCCTGCTTAAACTATTCTTCACGGAGATATTAGAAGGCTAGTGTGGGTCCGTAAGATGCTAGAAAGCCCGTCTCTAAAGTTCGCGAATGATTTTGAGCACTGCCGTGTCTTCTGGCTCTGTGGATAGCGTGATCTGGAATTAGCTTCAGACACATTATTATATATGCAGTGTGCAGGCGTGCTCATTCTACGCTTGCGCAGACGTTCCGTACTGGATTATCAAGTGAGACATGCAAGGGAGACATTGTGTGTCCCATGTCACTAGCCGAAGCTAACGATTTCAAGGCTTTAGGCGTTTGGTGGTCGCTCTCTCATCGCCCACACACCACTCGATCATACTAATCTTGTAGCCCGCTATACAGTGTCGAACTGCAGCACCTTCGTAAATTTCGGTTATCAATCAGCAAGACGATGATGCCCACAACCAGATGATAGTGCGCAGGCTGTTCTTGCTTGTTGCACTTGCACCTGTCTCGTGCGATGCAGAGACACGAAAGTGGGACATCGTGTTCCACTTCTCACCTCTGCTGCTAGCGATTTCAAGGCGTTAACGCGATGGTGGGCGCTCCCTCCGGGCCCACCATTTTCGTTAAGCTATTGATTTCATAAGAAAAAAACTCATTCAGAGGCGTGTCGTACACCGGAGCGTACCCAAAAACGTACACTGCGAGTCTTATGCCATGTATCTCTGGAGGCGACCAACCGGATTCTATTTTCAACTCCTGGTTCCAAAAAAAATTCGTGTTTACCTGGGATCAACGCCGCTTCGTGTATGGCTAGGAGCAATCGAAAAGCGCGAGGCACGCCGGGTTGCAACTTTTCTGGCTGCGGAAGCGTTCCGGAACATGGGGGCAGGTATGACCAGGAAGGCGCTCGATGCCAGTTTAAAGGCACTTCAGGAGGAAATGGATTCCATCTCCAAGAACAAGAAGATGGCAACCAGGCAAGCTAATAGGCTGCGAAACCAGCTCGATATGGAATTCAATTTCGAACTTGAAGAGGAAGTACCGCTCTGGCGGTGGAAGTTGGACAAACATGATCTGGATCGTGTCGAAGAGGCAAGCAAGTTTGACGGTATTGCAGACGCCTACACCACTTCGTTGGAGCAGCTCTCTAGAATTCACGATGCGTTGAAGCTGGGCACCCGCAACAACCCGCTATTTTGAGGCGTCCCGACGGCTTTCAGCCATGAGGCCCGCGTTTTTGCCCCGGATCGGATTGATCCGGG
>NZ_JBSWYH010000005.1:0-213548 GCF_056161025.1 Roseibium sp. AWQ4_254 | reverse complement strand
GTCACTCTCCTTTTATGCCTCTTGGGGCGTGTGCTACGACCCCGCATCATAGGCTCAGGAGAGTGGCCGCCGGAATGACGCTATGTATAAATTCAAAATCGCGGTCCCGGCCGTTTGCCTCAGATTACAATCGTGACCGGCCGGACAGCATCGATCCCGTCAAGGCGCACGTCACAGCCAATGGCATAGGCTCGCACCCCTGCCGCCCGGGCAGAGGCAAAGGCCTCAGCATAAACCGGGTCGATATCGCCCGCCAGGCTGATCTGGTCACAATCTGGCCGCTGAACGAGAAATACCATGGCCGCCTGATGGCCTTCGGTCACCATGTCCGACAATTCAACGAGATGCTTGGCCCCGCGGGCTGTCACGCTGTCGGGAAATTCGGCCAGTCCCGGCTCGCGCATCAGATGGGCATTTTTCACCTCCACATAGGTCTTGCGCCCGTCAACATCCTCCAGCAGAAAATCGATGCGGGAATTCTTGCCGTATTTGACCTCCCGGCGCAGGGAGGCAAAGCCGGTCAGTCCCTCGATCCGCCCGTCTTGCAATGCCTCTTCCACCAGCTTGTTGGGGTGGGCCGTGCTGATCCCCACAAGAGCGTCATCGACCTCGGCCACTTCCCAGGAATATTTCAGCTTGCGGGCCGGATTGTCCGAACGGGAGAGCCAGACCCTCATGCCCGGCTCTTTGAGCCCGAGCATGGACCCCGGATTGGCACAATGGGCTGTGACCTCTTCCCCGCCAGAATCCAGGATCACATCCGCCAGAAAACGCTTGTAGCGTTTCACAAGACGGCCACTGATGAGAGGCGCGGAAAATTGCATGGCGTTTCCCAAGTCCCATTCTTTAGAGAATACAGATTTGACAGCCGGTTTATTTGGACCAGAAATCCGGGTCGAGCAGAACCAGCACGGTGAAGAGTTCGAGACGGCCGACCAGCATGGCAAAGGAGAGCAGCCATTTGGCACCATCGGGCAAAGGTGCGAAATGACCGGCAGGGCCTATCATCGGCCCAAGGCCCGGCCCGACATTGCCGACGGAGGTGGCCGCCGCCGAAATCGCCGTGACCAGATCCAAGTCAAAGAAGGACAGTGCCACGGTGATAATGCCGACCGATCCCATATAGACCACCAGAAAGGCCAGAACCGAGAAGGACAGTTCCGGCGTCAGCCGGGTGCCTGCATATTCTTCCGACACGATCCGGTGCGGACGCACCATCCGGCGCAAATGAGCGCGCACTGTTCCAAAAAAGACCAGAAAACGGAAAATCTTGATGCCGCCGGTGGTCGATCCGGTGCAGCCACCGACAAACATCAGCAGCAAGGTGATGCCCACGACAGGTGCGCCCCACTGGGAGAAGTCCCCAAGCGCATATCCTGTGCCGGTGACGATGGAGACCACGTTGAATGTCGCCCGCAGCAGAGCCTCGTCAAAGGCAAAATGCATTTTGACCCCTAGATACACCGTAAGGGTCAGCGAGACGAGCAGCAGGAACCCGAGCAAGGCCCGCACCTGCGGGTCCCGCCACAATTGCAGCGGATGACCGCGCAGGGCCTGAATGATCAACACGAACGGCAAGGCGCCGATGATCATGAAGACAATGGCAACCCAGCCCGATGCAGGGTTCTTGAAATAGCCGAAGGACAAGTCATGGGTGGAATAGCCGCCGGTCGCAATCGTCGTCAGCGCATGGTTGAAGGCATCGAACAGCTCCATGCCCGTGGCCAGATAGGCAGCAATACATAGAACGGTCAAAAACAGATACGCAAGGCCGATCAGCCGGATCAGTTCAACGGAGCGGCTGACGATTTTCTCCGACCGGTCCGAACTTTCACTTTGAAACAGCTGCATTCCGCCGATCCGCAGGAACGGCAGCAAAACGATGGCCATGACGATGATCCCGACGCCGCCCATCCATTGCAGCATGGACCGCCAGACGAGCAGGCCGGGCGGCAATCCGTCGAGTCCGGTCAGAACGGTGGACCCGGTGGTCGTAAAGCCGGACACTGCCTCGAACACCGCATCCGCATAGCCAATGCCGAGCCACAAGAACGGCAGCGCACCGAAGGCGGGCAAGGTGGCCCAGGCAAGTGTGGTGAGAATGAAGGTCTGGCGCGTGTCGAGCCCATCCCGCAAAGCGCCCCCCACCGCAATCGACAGCAGCATGCCGACCATGCCCGTCAGAAGGGCGGAAAAGACAAAGGCCTGCCAGTCAGCATTTTTCTGGGCAACATCGACAACCGCCGGAATGAGCATGGCGGCCGCAAGACCGACATACAGAAATCCGAGAACGTTCAATACTGGTCTGATGGAAATCAAGCAGAACTCGCCCCGAATACTGTTGTAAAAATCAGGCGGACATCCTTCCAGGACCCCGGCTCATGGTCCTAGCGCTTTTCGGCCCGTTTTCCAATGGCCTCCCGGCCCCTTCCCCCCAAGTTAGCGGGTGTCCCTGCCAAATTAGGTACGCAGGCACCGGTCCGGAAAGACAAAATGTCCAAAAATCCGGTTCAGTCAGACAAAATCCGGACCGGCTCTTCCATTTTCAGCACTTTCGCCCTCGTCAGCAGGCAAAACCCGCCCCCCGAGAACAGGATAAACAACTAAAAACGCTGCGTAATATAGAGTTCCTCAGTATAAAGACGCAGCGTTTAAGTCACTAAAGAAACCGTATTCATATATATGAAACAATTCAGAAACCCGCACATGTAAAAATAGAAAAAATCAAGAAAATAACCAAAATTCTGAAATTTTGTTCAGGGATTCGTAGTAAATTTTTACTACTCTTGGATGCATAAGAAAAAACACGCCCAACAGCCGAATGAAGGAATTGGTGCGATCAATATGCTTGGATTACAGTCTCTGGCCTTCCGAACCAGTGTTGTTTTGTCGGCTCTGGTCCTGTTCAGCATTGGCCTGATCGCGGCGGTCGGCTATGTGGAAATTTCAAGCAGCAGCCAGAAGACGGCCAAGTTCCGCCTCGACCTGATCTCCCGCGTCTCCGTCTCCCTGCTGACACAGACCAGCACCTCCCCCTTCCGCACACAGTATGATTCAGAAGGTCATCCGCGGTCCTTGCGCATTGCAAATACCCGCAAATCAGACGCCTTCCGCCCGGATTCGAAAAAGATCGGACAGCTGCGCACCCTTGCAAGCGCAATCGAGGGCACGGCCCGGCTGTTCAAGTGGACCAGCAGCCATACAACTTTCACAACGGTGGCAACCAGTCTGGCCGGCCCACCCGGCAACCAGATGATGTCCGGGTCCATCACGTCAGGGCATCCTGCCTATACCGCCCTTCTGGCCGGTCAGCCCTATCTGGGCAAGATGCCGGTTGACGGCCATCAGCGGCTCGCATTTCTCATTCCCGTCCTCACAGATGAGGGCGAATTGCTTGGCGCAGTGGAAGCCGATGCCGGCTGGGTGGACGATCTGGCCGAGACCGAACAGCGGCACCATATGCGGATCGTGGCTGCTGCCATTCTGATCATTGCTTCCTTCGTGCTGCTTGCCGGTCTTTATCTGCGCTTTGAGCTGTACCCGATCCGGCAGCTGGCCCGCAATGCGGATAACCTGGCCAACGGCAACCAGCCCGAGCGCATCCCCTATTGCGACCGGCGGGACGAAATCGGCGATCTGGCCCATGGGCTGGAGCGGGTGACCGTGCTGCAGGATAAACTTCACAAGCTAGCCTACACAGACCCAGTGACAACGGCCGGAAACCGCACCCGCTATTTTTCCGACCTCAACAAGCTGATGCAGCAGGCCCGCAATGGCGATAGCTGCGGGTCGCTGGTTCATTTGGATTTCAAGGGTTTTGCCAAGATCAACGACACATTCGGCCACCATGTCGGCAACCGGGTCCTGATCCTTGCCTATGCGCGCCTGGCCCGGGTCTTCGGTCCGGCTGCAAAGATCTCCCGCATCTCCGGCGACGACTTCTGCATTCTTCTGCCCGATGACGAAGACGGCAATGCAGCCGAAGAATGCGCCAAGCGCGCGGTCGCGGCCCTGACAACACCGTTCAACATCACGGAAGGCGAAATCCGGGTGGAGCCCAGCATCGGCATTGCCCTGCTGCCCCGTGATGCCCAGGATGCGGAGAACGCCCACCGGGTGGCCGGGCTTGCCCTCAGAGCCGCGAAAGACCTGAGCGGCAGCCGCTATGTTTTCTTCTCCGCACCGCTCAACGAGCGCGTCCAGACCGAGATGTTGACGGAAACCCTGCTGCGCAGCGCCCTGAAAACCAAATTGCTCGCCCTGCACTACCAGCCCCAGATCTGTCCTGTCAGCCACAAACTGATCGGCCTGGAGGCTCTTGTGCGCTGGCCAAGCGAAAAGCGCGGTTTTATTCCGCCTTCCGAATTTGTGCCGATCGCTGAAAAATCCACTCTGATTCTGGAATTGGGCCACTATGTTCTGGAGTTGGCCTGTGCCCAGATCGCTCACTGGATCAGCATGGGCTTCGACTTCGGCCATGTGTCCGTCAATGTGTCGCCTCAGCAGTTCCGCCAGCCGCGTTTTGCCAAGGACGTCAAGACGGTTCTGGAAACCTACAACATTCCCCCCAGCGCCCTGTGCCTGGAAGTGACTGAAAACGTCTTTCTCGACACCAACGAGCAGCAGGTGCTCGACATTCTGTCCAAACTGCAGAAGATCGGTGTTCAGCTGTCACTGGACGATTTCGGCTCCGGCTATTCGTCCCTGATCTACCTGCACCGTCTGCCCTTCCAGGAACTGAAGATCGACCGTGCCTTTATTCAGCAGGTGGAAGGCAAACCCCAGAATACACAATTGTTCCAGGCCATTGTCGGTCTGGGCCACAGTCTTGGGCTCCGGGTGATTGCGGAAGGCGCCGAAACCGAAGACGAACTGGCCCTTGCAACGGCCAATGGCTGCAGCGCGGTCCAGGGGTTTGTTTTCAGCCCCGCCCTTCCGGCCGAGCAGCTTGAGGACCGTCTTGCGATGATCCAGACCAAGAGGAAGAAGCGCGCAGTCTGACGATAGACTTACGCGCAAGTGCGGCCCCCGGTGACCCATTTCCGCCCAACGGACATCGTTGCACCGCTTCCCCGGTCAACCTGACCGGGTCGCACGATGCTTCTAGACGTTGAACGGAAATGGGTCATCAAAAAGGTCGCGAGCAACTGCGCCATGTATAATCTGCAAATGGAAGCTTTCGCTTATTTGTTTTGTGGCAAATAAACCGGAAATCAGCGTCATAAAAAATCATAAAAGTATAATCGTATAGACATCTCTCCACGACGGTTTTTTGCTACCAGCCTCTCCGTTTCAAGGAGGGACCAATGCTGGTCATTGAACAGGTTTCGAAGGTCTTTGGAGACATGACCGCCGTGAATGCGGTCTCGCTAGCCATCCCGAAGGGGCAATTGGTTGGTGTCATCGGCCGCTCCGGCGCCGGAAAGTCCACCCTGCTCCGCATGATCAATCGGCTCACGGACCCGAGCCGGGGCACGATCATCAATGACGGGGAGGAGATTACCGCGCTGCGCGGCCGGGAGCTTCGCCTGTGGCGCGCCCGCTGCGCCATGATCTTCCAGCAGTTCAATCTGGTTGAGCGGCTGGACGTGCTGACCAATGTCATGATGGGCCGGATCGCGCATACCGGCTTTGCCCGCTCCATGTTGCGGTCCTTCACCGACACGGACCGGGCGCTGGCAATCCAGGCGCTGGACCGGCTCGGCCTCGCCCCCCAGGCCCTGCAACGGGCCGGCACTCTGTCCGGCGGCCAACAGCAGCGGGTCGCCATCGCCAAGGCTTTGGTTCAGAACCCGCGCATTATGCTGGCGGATGAACCTATCGCCTCGCTCGACCCGGCCAACGCGGCCCGCGTGATGGATGCGCTGAAGGAAATCAACCGGACAGATGGTCTGACGGTGCTGGTCAATCTGCATACGCTCGACACCGCCCGCAGCTATTGCGACCGCATCATCGCCATGCGCGCCGGTCAGGTCCATTTCGACGGCGCCCCAGGCGGGCTGACCACAGATACAGTGCGCGCAATCTACGGCACCGATGATCTGGACGGCGACATCAACGAGGCTGTCACGTCCACATCCCTCCACTCAGACCTGCCCCGGACGCAGAAACAGGCGGCCGGAGCCTAACCGCGCAAGACGCATGTACACCCTTGCGCTTCAAGCGGCTGCGGCCGCATCTACCTGCCGTTTTTGCGGCAAACAGGGAGCCCTAAGATGAAGGCCATTTTCGCAGCAGCTCTTTCCGCTGCCATTCTCGCAGCCTCCCTGGCCCTGGCCGATGGTTGGAAGGATCAGTACAAGACCCTCAAATTCGGCATTCTGTCCGGCGAAAACGAAAAAGACCGGATCGCCCGCTACACGCCGTTTGAAAAATACCTTGAAAAGGAACTCGGCGTGGATGTGGAGATCTTCACCGCCGGCTCCTATGACGGCGTCATTCAGGCCATCGCGGCCGACCAGATCGAATTCGCGTTTTTCGGCTCATCCTCCTACGCCGCCGCCTACACCGAGACCAATGGCGGCGTCATTCCGCTGCTGACCCGGCTCAACAAGGACGGGTCAACGGGCTACTATTCAGTGGTCGTGGTGCGCTGTGACAGTGGCTACAAGTCCCTGGACGACCTGAAAGGCAAGATCCACGCTTTTGCCGATCCCGACTCCACCTCCGGCTACGCGGTTCCCTATTTCAACATGGTCCAGCAAGGCTATGACCCGAAGACTTATTTCTCCGCAGTGCCTTTTTCCGGCGGCCACGAGACCGGCGTGCTGGGCGTCGTCAACAAGCAGTATGACAGCGCCTCCACCTGGCAGAACAACGCCACGGATGGCCGCTGGCAGCGCATGCTCGCCAAGGGCATGATCAAGGATGGCGAAATCTGCCCGATCTGGGAAAGCCCTGAAATCACCAGCGGCCCGTTCACGTCCCGCGCGAACCTGCCCCAGGATCTGATTGCAGACATGACTGCCGCTGTGGAAGCGATCCCGGAAAAGGATCCGGTAGCCTTCAACGCCATGCGGGGTGGCGACGACAGCCCACAAGTGGGCTGGAAGCGGGTTGACCACGAGCGCTACCAGTGGATCGTCGACATGCGTGACTGGCTGAAAAAACAGCGCCGCGGCGGCTAAGACCCTGATTCACCTCTGGCAAGAGACGCACCATGCGCCTCTTGCCCCTCCTCCGGACAACAGGTCACCCTATGACGGCCCTTTCTCCCGCACTCGAACAATTTGAGACGGACTATGCCGCTGCCCGAAAATCGGCGCTGCGCACCAGTTTGATGTCATGTCTCCTGTTTACCGCCTGTTTCCTCGGGGCGGCCTGGATCGGTGGTTTCTTCGACATGACCGACGTCACCCTGTCCAACGGGGACCGCGTGTCCATGTGGAAGATCTGGGCGGGTCTGCCAAGGCTTGGGGAATATCTCTACAAGACCTTGCCCGTGCTCAGCTGGGACAGTCTCCGGAGTGATCTGGGCGCCTGGTTCTGGCGCTGGAAGGTCTGGCTGCACCTGTTGCTCGAAACCGTGCTGATTGCCTATCTGGCCACCCTGCTCGGAGTGATCGGCGCGTTCCTGTTGAGTTTTCCGGCCTCGCGCAATCTAAGCCCCAATCTGGTCATTCTCAATCTCACCCGGCGCTATCTGGAAATCGTGCGCACGGTGCCCGATCTGGTCTGGGCGCTCATCTTTGTCTTCTGTTTCGGGGTCGGGCCACTGGCCGGTGTTCTGGCCATCGGCCTTCATTCCACCGGCACGCTTGGCAAGCTGTATTCCGAAGCCAACGAAAATGCCGATATGCGCGCCCTGGAAGGTGTGAAGGCTTCCGGCGGGTCCTGGTTCGATCAGATGCGCTACGGCATCGTGCCCCAGGTCATCCCGAACATCATCAGCTACACCCTGCTGCGCTTTGAGATCAACGTACGCTCGTCATCCATTGTCGGCTTTGTCGGCGCTGGCGGGCTCGGCCAGGAAATCCGCGTTGCCATGTCCTTGCAGGAATATACCGACCTCTCGGCCCTCTTTCTGATCATCTTCGTTACGGTGATCCTGATCGATCTGGCCAGCGAAAAGGTCCGCCACCACATCATCGGTCTGACCGGAAAGGGAGTATGACGATGACCCGGCTGACGGCTGACATCGACGCGGCAAAGAAACGCGTTCCCGGCGCCTTCAAAACCTCGCTCAGCGCACAGCTAATCCGGCTCTCGGCCTGGACCGGCTTTGCGCTCCTGACCGGTTGGTGCCTGTGGTCATTCGGCTTTTCACCGGCCCGGCTCTGGGACGGGGTGACGCGTTTCGGCAGCGTGCTTGCCTTCATGTTTCCCCCTCACCTGTGGGACCGCTGGGAAGACTGGCAGGAAGTCTTCAAAGGCCTGGGTGAGACCATCGCCATGGCCTTCATAGGCACTTTGCTGGGCGCCATCATCGCCTTCCCCCTGTCCTTTCTGGGGGCGAAAAACATCATGCCTGTGTCCTGGCTCCGACTCGGGGCCCGCCGGGGCTTTGATGCGTTGCGCGCCATTGAACAGCTGATCCTGGCTCTGATCTTCATCCGTGCCTTTGGCCTCGGCCCTCTGGCGGACATTTTGGCCATTGCCGTGTCTGAAATCGGGACGTTCTCGAAGCTCTTTTCCGAAGCCATCGAAAACACGTCCAAAAAGCCGGTGGACGGCGTGAAGGCCTCCGGTGCCGGACCGCTGCAGACCATCCGCTATGCCACGTTACCACAAGCCCTGCCCGTGATCCTGTCGGTCATTCTCTACAATTTTGAATCGAACACCCGCTCCGGCACCATTTTGGGCATTGTCGGGGCGGGCGGGATCGGCTTTTTGCTGGCGGACCGCATCAGCGCCTATAAGTGGCCGGAAGCCTGGACGATGATCTTCCTGATTATCCTGACCGTCTATCTGATTGACGGCTTTTCCGATTTCTTGCGCCGGAAGATCATCGGCAGGGATGAACGCAGCCGGGCCTGACAAGCCTCGGCAACAAGAGGGATTGCCCCTTGTGTTGAGCGGATGGCTCCCGGTCACAAACCAACCGGCTGAAAGGGGGTCTTCAGAGCACCCTTTTCCCCTGGCGCCAGGCCTGTTTGACAAAGGGATGGCTGCCCTCGACCCCCACATGCAGAAGATCTGCCCGTTTGCCCGGGGCAATCTCCCCCCGGTCGGTCAGGCCAGCCACAGCCGCCGGCGTTTTTGAGACCATGCGCAGGGCAGACGGTAAATCGTCGGCAAAGCTCTCGTCAAACCCCATATGGAAAGCGGCATCCAGCAGTGAACGAGGCACGTAGTCGGAGGCCAGAATATCCACCAGCCCTTCGGCCATCAGGTCTCTGACCGCGACATTGCCTGATTGCGAGCCCCCGCGCAGCACATTGGGTGCGCCGCCGACCACATGCATGGACTGAGCCTTGGCCTTGCGCGCTGCCTCCAGGGTGCAGGGGAATTCGGACACCGTGATCCCCTCGCCCACGGCTTCATCAATATGCTCCAGCTCCGTATCGTCGTGACTGAGCAGCGGCAAGCGTTCGGCATGGGCCAGGGCCACAATGGCCGGGCGCACCCTGGCGCTGATCTCATCGGAAAAATTCAAAAGCTCCTGCGTCGCCCGCTCGACCGTCGGGCGCGCCTCTCCCGTCTCGGCCATCCGGCGCTCGATATAGGCCTCGACATCCCGGCTCTGGCGCCGGCCCGGCAGGTGTTCCATAACGGACACCATGCGCACAATATCCTTGCCGATATTGTCTTCGGTCAGCCGGACTGTTTCCTCATCGGTGATTTCGCACCGCAAATGCACCAGGTGCTCCGATCTGAGCATTCCGGCAAACTGGGCTTGTTGCAGCGCGTCGATCATCGGGCCGAGAATTTCGCGCCGTTCCGGGTTCTTTATGGTGGCGCCAACACATAGGCTGTCAAACACGGTGGTCACACCGCTGCCAATGATCTGCGCATCATGGGCAAGGGCCGCCCGCACCGGATCCCAGCGCACATGGGCACGCGGAAAGATATGCTTTTCGAAATGGTCGGTGTGAATGTCGACCAGTCCCGGAAGCAGATAATCCCCGCCAAGGTCAATCCCCGCGCCCGGCGCGAGCCCGGTGTCGATAGAGACGATCTTGCCGCCGGAGAACGTGACATGCCCGTCCATGACCTCGTCGGCCAACACAATCCGGGCATTTTTGAGGATGATCAGGTCCTCCCCTGTAGACAACGTCTTTCCGGCGACTGTCATGGCCCACTCCAAGGCAGCGGCCCAGGCACACCGGCCAGGGCCCTTCGGTCCAAATTCAGCAAAGAAGCCTTCTACCCGCTGCTGCCCGGCGATTTGTGACAATTTGGGCAAGAGAGTGTGACAATTCACAGCCCTTATCCGGGGGAAAGCGTCTGAAGAGTCACATGAGCGTAAGCGGCCTACCGAACCATGGTCAACCGGTTCCAGTCCGCATAGTCGGGAGATCCTTCCCGGCGGATCTCACCCTGATAGCCGAATTCGATCAAATGCACCATCACCGAAGCGTCTCCTGCCAGAATGACAGAGTAGCTCTCCGGCAGATCCGACGCACTCAGATTGCGCTCATTGCCAAAATCCGGCCAGCCGGCATGGTTGGTCCCCCTTGGGGCGCTGAACGGCACCCCGTGAAAGGAGCCCGACAGGGGCAAATGACAATGGCCATGGAACAGATGCCGGATGCGCGTCCGGTAGCGGCCAATCAGCGCTCCGAAGGCTTCAGCATCCTGCAACATGATCTTGTCCATGGGGGCAATGCCGGTCGGCACCGGATTGTGATGCATGAACAAAAACACATCGCCGCTGGAGGCAGCCAGCTGCGCCTCAAGCCAGCCCAGCCGGGTTTGACAATAGAATCCGGCATGGGAGTTGGGGCCCCAGGTGTCCAGAAAAAGTGCCTGGCCTTGGGATAGTTCCAGAGCGGATTGCACAAACCCGTTGACATCCGCAAGTTCGGGAAAGACGGACAGGAACACATCCCGTTCATCGTGATTGCCAATGCACAGCTGCACCGGTACCGGAACGGCGGCGATCAGATCCTTCAGCCGGAGATAATCCTCCCGGTCCCCCCAGTCCGACAAGTCCCCGGTGATGACGAGGGCCTCCGCATCCGGGTGATGGGCGAGCGCGTGGGCCAATGCCGCTTTGAAATTCGCCTCCGGATCCCGCCCCCCAATGGTGTCGCCCGGTTTTGTCAGGTGAATATCCGTAAGCTGGAGAAGCTTCATGTCTTCCTCCCTTCTTCTTTATGAAAACCGCTGCCCGCACGGACGGGCAGCGGTCTGAGTGCGGTGATAAGGACGGCTTAGTTGCCGGACGGCAGCAAGTCGCTGACTTCTTCGGAAAGCTCGTCCTGAAGGGCGGGCATGTCGTCGTATTCTCCGGTCACAATGCCTTCGATGCCGTCATAGATGACCTGGGTGATGGCAAGGCCATTGTCCCCCGGATAGGCCTGCCAGTCGCGCAGCAGCGGCAATTCACGCACGGCCGTTTCCTTGTTCGGGTTCTTCTTGTAGAAATCCGCCAGGATCACCTCGTTGGCCGCCTTGTTCGGCGGCATGTAGCCGGTCGTGCGGGCGACTTCGGCAGCCCCTTCGCCGGAGGTGATGAATTTCAGCCACTTCCAGGACGCATCCAGCACTTTCGGATCATCGCTCGCCGACACCAGCATGGCGGCATTGCCGCCCGCCGGCAGGCCTTTCGGACCGCTGGCCACAAAGCCCGGATACTCATTGGTTTTCAGATCAAACGGGCCTTTGGAGCGCTCAACGGCTCCCAGGGCAGAGGTGGACCAGTACATCATGCCGATCTCACCGGCAGAAAAGGACGCAAGCGCCGCTTTCCATTCGATGTTCTGCATCTTGCAGCCCCGGAACAGGGACTTCATGGTCTCAAGCGACTTCAGACCTTCCGGCGACGCAATCTGAAACTTGCCGTTTTCCATAGTCGGCTTGTCCTGGGACCACATCAGAGCCTGCAGGAACCAGTTGCCGGTGATGTTCCAGCCCCAGAACATCGGGTTCTTCACGCCCGCCTCATGCAGCTTGCCACAAACTCCGATCACGTCATCCCAGGTTTTGGGCAGCTGATCCGTCGATGTGATCCCGGCCTTGGCCATCAGATCCATGTTGTAATAGCCTACCGGCAGGGACACGGAGAACGGCAGGCCGTAGATCTTGCCGTTGAACGTGCTGAGCGACAGCATGGCATCGTGATAGCCGTCTTTGGCAAAGTCTTCCTCTTTCACGATGAACGGTTCCAGGGATCTGGCAATACCCTTGTCCACCAGAATGGCCTGGCGGTTGAGGCCCTGCATGGTCACATCCGGCAAGGTGCCGGCCACGGCTTCGCGCAGGATCGTGTTGGTGCCGTCCTCATAGGATTCGTAGGTCGCCCGGAACTTGATCTCGATATTCGGATACTGCTCCTTGAATTTCGGCAGGATCTTTTCGTAAGTCACATCGAAAAGATGGCTGTAAGGATATGCAAACTCGACGGTAACCGGGTCTTCTGCCCGGGCTGCCGTTACCGACAGCAGCAGCGCTATTGCAGTGAGGGTCTTTTTCATGGAACTCTCCATATGTTGCCATGGGACCGGCAGGTCGCCAAACATGTCCGGTCCCGAGTGATCCCCGTTGCGGGATCTCGGTGATGGGACCGCCGCAAGGCGGTCCCGCAAACTGGCCGGGTCATTTCATGCCCGACAGGGTGATGCCTTCGATGAAGCGCCTCTGGGCTACCAGAAACGCAGCGATCAAGGGGGTCACGATGATCGTGGCAGAGGCCATCATCGGCCCGAAATTGTCGCCATCCGCATCGCCCTTGAATTCCCGCAGACCCAGGGGCGGCGTGAACAGGGAGCGATCGCCAGTGACCACGATGCGCGGCCAGAAATAGTCGTTCCAATGGGCGACCACCGAGAAGATCGCAAAGGCCAGAAGCGCGGGAACTGCAGTCGGCAGCATGACCTTCCAGATGATGGAAAATTCGCTCATGCCATCCATGCGGGCGGCGTCGATCAGATCGTCCGGAACCGTCATGAAAAACTGGCGCATCAGAAAGATGCCGAAAACCGAAATGGTCCAGGGAATGACCAGGGCCGCATAGGTGTTGGTCAGCCCGAGCTTGGCCAGCATGATATAGAGCGGCAGCGCGATGGCATGGACCGGGATCAACAGGCAGAACAGCACCAGTCCGAACACTGCCTCCCGGCCCCAGAAGCGCAGCTTGGCAAGCGCATAGGCACAGGGAAGCGCGACCAGAACCTGCAGGAAGAAGATCGAGGCGGTCACCACCACCCCGTTGAAGAGGTAGCGCAGAAGCGGTGCCTTCTGAAAGGCGGTGGTATAGTTGTAGACGACCGGCGTCACCATGCAGTCGGCGGCCGCCTTGCCCAGCGCAACGCAGTACTCATCCCGGAAGGGCGCCTGGGAGCCGAAAAATCCGCCTGTGTTCTGCAGGATTTCCGCAGGGCTTTTGAAGCTGTAGCTCAGCATCACGTAAAACGGCAGAAGCACGATCAGGCTGCCCAGGATCAGCACCACATGTTTCAAGGTTTCGGTTGCCGAGAACCGGAAGGACGGCATGCTTGCTGCATGATGTACTGGAAGAACTGTCTCGCTCATGTGTAATGCACCCTGCGTTCGACCAGCCAGCGCTGGAGCACTGTCAGCAACATGACAAAGCCCAGGAAAACCACGGTGATCGCTGCACCAATGCCCATGAGGTTCTGCTGGATCGCCTTTTCATAGATTGCGAACATCATCACATAGACGGATTTGGAGGGGCCGCCGCCTTGCGGATAGAATGCTTCCACCGTGTCAAACACCTGGAAGGACCGGATCAACGATATGGTGACAACAAAGACAGTGGTCGGCCCCAGCATCGGCCAGGTGACCAGCCGGAACCGGTCCCAGGCGGATTGGGCGCCATCCATCTCCGCGGCGTGGTAAAGCTCGCGCGGAACGGATGTGAGCCCGGCCAGATAGAGCACCATGTTAAAGCCGAAGCCCTGCCAGACCCCGATAAAGGCGACCGTCCAGATGGCGTAATGCCGATCGGTCAGCCACAAGGGAAAGCCCTGCGCGCAGCTGCCGGCATACCAGCTCCAGCTTTCCAGAAACGAGCCACAGCCCCGGGCCAGCGTGGCATTGACGATGCCGATGGTCGGATGAAGGGCAAATTCCCATACAATTGCCATGGCGATCAGCGCCGCCATCACAGGCAGAAAATAAATGGTCTTGTAGAGGTCGCCGAAGCGCTTCGTTGACTTGATCAGAAGGGCTGCACCCAGGCCCAGCCCGACCGACAGCGGCACCACCACAAACACATAGCGGAACGTGGCTCCGAACATCTTTTCATAGGTCGATCGGGTGAAGATCTTTTCGTAATTCTCCAGTCCGACAAAGGCGGCGCCAGGGTTGCCAAGGCTGTAATTGGTGAAACTGAGAACACCAGCCACCGCAACCGGTACCAGCAGGATCAGCACCATGAGCAGCAGCGCAGGTGCCACAAACCAGTAAGGGGCTCTGCTCGGCTGCATCACGCCACCTCGGCCACAGTACCGGACGAGGCCTTGCTCAAGCCGATCCGCTTGCCGTCCCTGCCGAACACGAGAGCCTGGCCTGGAACCCGCTGGACCTGGACGGACTGACCCAAAGAAACCGCGAGTCCTTCGGCCGGGGTCACCCGGACCACCAGCCGGTTCCCTCCGTCAAGCACCGCCACATGAAGATAAATATCCGCGCCAAGATTTTCTTTGTGCACAACCTTGCCGCCAAGACTGTCGGGAGCATCTTGCGCGCACAGCACCAGATGCTCCGGCCGCAAGCCGATGCTCACGTCCCCGGCATCTCCGGCGCCGCCCGCACCGGCAATCCGCGACAGAACGATGCCCGCACATTGCGCCACCCCCCCGGCATCAAGTCTGCCCCGCAGCAGATTGATCTTCGGCGCCCCGACAAACTCCGCCACCCGCAAATCTTGCGGATCGTTGTAAATCTCTTCCGGCGTGCCGAGCTGTAAAATGTCCCCGCTCATCATCACCGCCATGCGGTCGGACATGGTCAGCGCCTCCGCCTGATCATGGGTCACATAAACAAAGGTCGCCTTCAGGCTGCGGTGTAGTTCGGCAAGCTCCGCGCGCATGTGAATACGCAAGGCGGCATCCAGATTGGACAGGGGCTCATCCATCAGGAAGGCGGCCGGCTTGCGCACCATGGCCCGGCCGAGCGCAGCCCGCTGCCGCTGCCCCCCGGAGAGCTGGCCCGGCTTGCGTGTCAGAAGATGGTCGATTTTCAGGATTTCCGCCGTCTCCCGCACCTGAGAGCGGATCGTTTCATGGCCGGACCGCGCCAGCAGCGGCCCCACAAGCGGCAGACGCCCCCAATAGGACAGGTCCCGCAGCCGCAACGGCGTCATCATGTTCTCGGCAACAGTCAGATGCGGATAAAGCGCATAGGACTGAAACACCATTGCCAGGTTCCGCCGGGCCGGCCGCACCTCATTGACCACCTGCCCACCAATGGACACCGTGCCGGAAGTCGGCGCTTCCAGCCCCGCCAGAATGCGCAGCAATGTCGACTTGCCGCATCCGGATGGGCCGACAAGTGTCAGGAATTCGCCACCTGAAATCTCCAGGTCAATCCCGTTTAGGACCGGCGTCGTTCCGAAGCTCTTTTCATCCCTGACAAGGATATTGCACTCATGAGCTGCTCCCGTGTTCTGGGAAGGAGCCTATTGAGGCAGATTGAACCGTCTATGACGTTATATAAGCGTCGCTAATGGCATTTAAGGTTCGGCAGCTCTTCGACATGGAACTGTCATGAACACCGCCCCAAGCCCCTATCAAATCAAGGCCTTTACCTATACGGCCCGCGAAGGCAGCTTTTCAGAGGCTGCAAAAACGCTTGGCGTCAGCCAGTCTTCTGTCACCCAGCACATTGCCAAGCTGGAAAGCCTGATGGGCACACAATTGTTCATCCGCCGTCGCGGCGGGCTGGAGTTGACCCGGGCCGCCAAGGAACTCTTCGCCATTTCCGACCGGCTTGCCACCCTGGAACAGCTCATAAACGAGAAGATCGGCGACTATGGCGCCCTGACCGACGGTCATATCCGGCTGATCGCCAATGCCCCCGCCCCGCCATGCCGATCATCACAGAATATGGCAAACGCTTTCCAAGTGTGCAGATCGACTTCACACTCTATGACTGGACCTCGGCCATGACCCTTGTGGCCGAACGGCAGGTCGACACTGCCATCATCACCGAGCCGGAGTCCCGCAGCACCTTGTTCACCCACGAGGTCCGGCGCAGCCGCTACAAGGCCCATATGCGCAAGGACCACCCCCTTGCGGGCCGGTCCTGCCTGTCCTTGCGCGATCTGCAATCGGAAACCCTGGTTTTGCCGGAGGATGGCTCACTGACCCAGAAAATTGCCCGCGCCAAGATGCGCGATCATGGCCTGGCCTTCCCGCGCATCCTGCGCACCACCACTTTTCCCATGGTGAAAGAGGCAATCTTGCACGATCTGGGCATCGGCCTGCTCTTGGAAAACAGCCTCTTTCCCTCCGAGATGATCAGTGCGGTTTCCGTCGACGAGATGCCCGAGGACTACCGGGATTTCATCGCCATTCCGGCTGACAAACGCGAGCTTCGCCTGATCCGGAGCTTCCTGGATGTGGCGATTGAGGTGCGGGCTGGAGGCGGCTTCTAGCAAGGCCCGGTGAACTCGCGCCCAACCGCCACGCTTTCACCACATTAACGTCAAGTTCAACGACCTAAGATAAATGTTTAAAAACAAAGATAGGCATTTGGATTTAAAGCCGAAAGTAATTGATTCGGAAACGAGGCTTTCCCGACCCCGCTCAAAGGGGCCGAATTCAGGCATTTAATGGCCACATTTTATACCGTAACGTAAATGGAATATTTACGATTAAGCGATATTTATCAATAGCTTATGAAGAATTCGTTGCCCAGCCGCAACACTTGCAGCCTTTAGAAGTTACAATTTGAAACATACGCTTTGGAATACACCAAAAGCTATGTAGTGTGCTGCGGAATATGTACAAAATCAGTGGCCTTTTCGTCTATGCGTATTATTTCTGCCTTCCTGTTAAGTGTGTGTTTGGTTGACGCGTCTGCTGCGGCCGACCTCAGACAAATTGTCCAAGAAGCCGTGTCCACCAATCCGGAAATTCTGGAATCTGCGGCCAATCGACGCGCGCGTGACCACGAATACCGGCGTGCGCAAGGGGCGTTTTTACCCACCCTGGACCTGTCGGCCGAAATCGGTCCGGAGCGCCTCGACCAGCCCAACTCCCTGGAAGCCGACGAAAACGACACCTGGAAATTCTCCAAGGAATTTACAGTTACTGTAAGACAATTGCTGTTTGACGGATTTTCCTCCGTCAACGAGGTCTACCGCCAGAGCGCCCGAGTAGATGGCGCCGCCTTGCGGGTGATGGAACGCTCAGAAGCGGTCGCACTGGATGCAGTGGAAGCCTATATCGACGTTCTTAGAAACACCGCCATCCTGTCCAAGGCCCGTATGAACGTCCAGAAGCACCGGCGGATCTATTCAGACGTGCGCACCCGCTTTGACGGCGGCGAAACCGGAGCCGCAGACCTGGCACAGGCTCGCGAGCGGGTTGCGGCCTCCGAAGTCATTGTGTCGGAAGTGCAGCAGTCCCTGCTCGATACGATTGCCAAATATGAACGGGTCGTCGGCAAGAAGCCAGCCTCGCTGGCACCTGCCAAACCCGCCAGCCTGCCGGCTGCCTCGGTCAACCAGCTGGTGGATGCTGCTGCCCGCGTCCACCCGACGATCCGGGCCGCCATGGCGGATGCAGACGCGGCAAAATTCGAATTTGAATCCACCAAGGGCAATTTCCTGCCCGAAGTCTCCCTGCAGGGTCAGGCAACCGTTGGTGACGACGTGGGCGGCATCGAAGGCCGCAACAACGAATATTCCGGCAAGCTGCAGTTTTCCTGGAACATTTTCAATGGCGGCCGCGACAGCGCCTTTACCCGGGAAACGGGCGAGCGCCTTGCGGAGGCCCAGATCCGTGTGGATAAGGTGCGCCGCGAGCTGAAAGAAGGCATCGAGCGGTCCCATGCAGCTGTCACCACCACGACCGACAGGATCAGAGCCCTGCGGGATCAGCTGGACGCCAACCGTCAGGTGGTGGAAGGCTACCGTCAGGAATATGATATCGGCCAGCGGTCTTTGCTGGATGTGCTCAATGCGGAGAACGCTCTCTTTAACAGTGAAATCGAATTGATTTCAGTGCGCGCCATCTACGCCTTCTCCACCTATCAGCTCCGGGCGACCTCCGGAAACCTTCTTGCCTATCTCAATGTGACCGCTCCGGTCGAAGCAACAGAGGGAAAACGCGAAGCGGCCTCCATTCTGCCTTCGAACCCGCTCAACCTTGAGCCGTTACGTAAATTCTAACAATTTCCATGTATTTTTGGTTTGCCGAACCTTAGGCAAGCTCATACTTTATTTCCACGCATCGCAGCTGGGAATTGCCGCAAAGGACCTCTATGGCGTTTGCCACCGGACATTTCTTGAACCGGACCTAGGGGAATTTTGCGGCAGATCCGTTGCGGTGCATCATTCTGTGGCCCACGCAAGATATGCTTCAGCAAAGCTCTGACGAGACGCCCAAGACGGATACCGCCCAGCCGCCTGCCCAGGTGGACAGCGACCCTCTGGCCGCGTGCCTGAAATATGCCGCCCGGATACACGGGCTTCATGTGACGGATGCAGTTTTGTGGTCCGGCCTGCCCCAGGACGGCACCCGGCTGTCCATGGATCTCCTCGACCGCGCGGCCCGGAATTGCGGCCTCACCGTTCTTCCGGAAAAAATGGAGCTGACGGCCCTGCCCCAGGCGGCGCTGCCCTGCATCCTGACAATGAAGGATGACGAGATGCTGGTCCTGACCGGCATGGACAACCAAACCGGAACGCTCGAGCTGGTCGATCCGCTCCAGTCGCCAGAGGCACGGCCCCGCGCACTTGCGGACATCCAGTCCAGTTTCAGCGGTTATGTGATTTTTCTTCGGCCAACGGACGACACGGCCGGGCACAGCGAAAAGACCCTGAGCCCCCGGGGACACTGGTTCTGGAGCACGGTGTCCGGCTTTTGGCGCGACTATATCCATGTCGCCATCGCAGCCCTGCTGATCAATCTGCTTGCCCTCGCATCCCCGCTCTTCACAATGAATGTCTACGACCGGGTGGTGCCGAATTTCGCCATTCCGACCCTGTGGGCGCTCGCCATCGGCGTTGTACTGACCCTCATTTTCGATTTCATCTTGAAGGTCGCGCGCGGACAGATCATCAATGTCGCAGGCAAGCAGGCGGACACGGCCCTGGCGGGCAAGATCTTTTCCCATGCACTGGCCATTGATTTTGAGAAACGCCCGGTCAGTTCAGGGCAATTCGCCAATCATATCCGCGAATTCGAGACGGTGCGCGAATTCATCACCTCGTCTTCGCTGGTCTCGCTCATCGACGTGTGTTTCATTGGCATCTTCGTCGCGGTCTTGTTCCTTCTGGTCGGCCCCATTGCCGTCGTTCCCCTGGCGGCCGTGCCCATCGTTCTGGTCATCAGCCTGTTCGTGCAGGCGCCCCTCTCCGGCGCCATCGAGCAGTCCCACCGGGAAAGTGCGATCCGCCACTCCATCCTGGTGGAAAGCATTGCCAATCTGGACACGGTCCGGGCCCTGAATGCTGAAGGGCGGATGCAGACCAAGTGGGAACGCTCTGTCGCCGCCAGCAGCGCTGCAATCATGAAGGGCCGGTTCTGGGCGCTCCTGGCCCAGTCGGGAACCGGTCTGGTCCAGGCCTCAGTCTCCATCGTGATCATCGTGTGGGGGGTCTATCTGATCCAGGCAGGAACGATCAGTATGGGCGCTCTGATCGCCGCCATGATGCTATCCGGGCGGGTGCTGGCTCCGCTTGCAAACGTCGCCGGTACGCTCACCCGCCTGCGCCAGACCCTGCATTCCTACAAGATGCTGAACGACATCATGTCGACCGAAACGGAGCGCAAACCGGGCCGGACCTATATCAACAAGCGCATTGCGACGGGGTCAATTGAGGTCAAGGGCGTAAGCTTCCGCTATCCGGGCGCGGAAGATGACAGCCTGAAAAACATCTCTTTCAAAGTCTCGCCCGGAGAAACGGTCGGGCTGATCGGCCGGGTCGGGTCCGGCAAGAGCACCATCGGCCGCCTTCTGTGCGGGCTCTACTATCCCACAAACGGCACCGTCCTGATCGACGGGACGGACACCCGCCAGTTCGATCCGGCGGACTTAAGAACCAATGTGGGTTATCTGTCCCAGGACAATGTGCTTTTCAGCGGCACCGTGCGCGACAATATCAGCGCCGGAGACCCGTTTGCCGACGATGAGGCACTGCTGGAAGCAGCCAGAATTGGAGGTGTTGAGGATTTCGTGGCCCAGCATCCGCTCGGCTATGATCTTCAGGTTGGTGAAGGCGGCCGGTTCCTGTCCGGCGGCCAGAAACAGGCCGTTGCCCTGGCCCGTATGCTGCTGCGCAGGCCGAAGATCCTGTTCCTTGACGAGCCGTCCAGCCACCTGGACCTAGCGTCTGAACGCCGGCTGATTTCCCGGCTGATGGCCTATAATTCTCCGGACACAACCGTCATCATCAGCACCCACCGCATGAGCCTTGTGGAACTGACCGACCGGTTGATCACGCTGGATTTCGGCAAACTCGCGCTGGACGGCGCCAGACAGGAGGTTCTGCAGAAGTTACAGGATCTGGGAGCCGTTCACTCCGCTGCACAGCAGGTGCCGCATGTGACCAAAGGAAGCGGCCCATGAACTCCGGCAGCTGGACCTATGCAAATGACCTGCGGGATGTCATTCGGACACGCCCTCCCAGATTTGCGGCAAATGTGATCCTGATCGCCCTCATTCTGCTCGTCACCGCCTTTGTCTGGGCCTCCTTCGCAACGATTGAGGAAGTCACCCGGGGCGATGGCCGCGTTGTCCCGTCAAGGCAGATCCAGGTGGTCCAGGCTCCTGAGCGCGGGATCGTGGAAAAGCTGTTTGTGCAGGAAGGGGACATTATTGAAGAGGGCCAGCCGCTGATCGAAATCGACGACACGGCTTTTTCTTCGCAGCTTGGCGAAATCCGCCAACGCCGCTGGGCGCTTATGGCCCGCGTGGCCCGGCTGGATTCCGAAGCCGATCGAAAGCCGCTCTCCTTTCCGGAGACCCTGAAAGCCGAAGCGCCCGGATTGATCGAAGAGGAAAGAAACGTCTACCGGGACAAACAGGCAAACCTGCAAAACGAATTGCGCGTTCTCAAAACTCAGGCCGCCCAGCGTGAACAGGAATATCTGGAACTTCTGGCCAAGCAGCAGAAGCTTGAAAACGTGAATGCGATCCTGGAACGGGAAGTTGAAATCAAGCAGAGCCTTTATGACCGCAAGGTCCTTCCCGAAATTGAATTCCTGCAGTTGCAGCGTGAACTGACGGAAAGCGAGGGGGAGCTGGCCATCACCAAAGCCTCTGTCCAGCGGGCTCTCGCCGCACAGCAGGAAGCCGAAGAACGCTCCAGCAGCGCGATCGCCACCTTCGTGTCAGAGGCCAGCCAGCAACTTGCGGAAGCCAACGGCGAATTGGGCGTGATCAACGAAACCTTGAAAGGGGCTGCAGACAAGGTCCGCCGCACCGAGCTGGTGTCTCCGGTCAAGGGGATCATTAACCGGCTCAACATCACAACCATCGGCGCCGTCGTGCAGCCAGCCGCCGATCTGGTGGAGATCGTCCCGCTTGAGGACACGCTGCTGATCGAGGCGCAGATCCGGCCCAAAGACGTCGCCTTCCTGCATCCCGGTCAGGCAGCGCAGGTGAAAATCACCGCCTATGACTTTTCCGTATATGGCGGCCTGGAGGGCAAGCTTGAGCGGATCAGCGCCGACACGACAGAAGATGAAGAGGGCAACCGCTTCTTCCGTGTCACGATCCGGACCGATAAAAATTTTCTTGGACCGGACACCGATCCTTTACCAATTATACCAGGAATGGTGGCCTCGGTTGATATATTAACCGGTGAGAAAACCGTCCTCGATTACATCTTGAAGCCAATCAAGAAAGTTCGGGACGAAGCCCTCCGGGAGCGCTAACCGTCTCGACCAAACGAGGCGTGCGACAAGATGGGCAACAGGGCGGCCGTAACGGCTGTGCCGGCGACACGGAAACAGGCAGGATTTGCAACAGCAAGCCTGTGCCTTTTTGCCTTTGCGCTCCAGACTCTCATGATGGCTCCGGCCTGTGCACAGGATCGTCCGGCCCCGGCGCAGCTCGAAGCTACGGCCCAAACAATCGCGGTGCCCGGTGCACGCAGCAAAGCCTTGCCCTCAACCCGGCTTTTCGGAAGGCTTGGCAAGCCTGTTTCACTGTCACCGGTGACAAAACGCTGGCAAAAAGCACTCGCGAAACTGACCGAAGGACACAGGCCTGACAGCTATTCCGCTCTGCTCAGCCAGCTGCGCCGGGAGCGCCTTGGCCGCCAGATCCCGAAGGTGAACGCAGCGGTGAACAGGCTGCTGACCTACCGGGATGACAGCCAGCTCTATGAAACCGGTGAGTACTGGGCGAGCCCGGCCGAAACCCTGTCACGGCGGGCCGGAGATTGTGAAGACTACGCCATCTTGAAATACGCTCTCTTGCGCGATCTGGGCGTGGACGACAAGGACATGCGCGTTGTTGTGCTAAGAGACAAGGCCACCCGCCAGTTCCATGCGGTTCTGTCCGTGCGCTTCAAGAAAAATTGGCTGATTCTGGACAACCGGTTCTCCCGCGTGCGCTTTGAGCGGGACCTGCCCCATTACCAGCCGCTTTATGCGGTCAATGCGGCCGGGGAATGGGCCTACCAACCGCCCAAGGGCACATCCGTGCGCCTCGCCGCACGCCTGAAATCCACGACCGAATAGGTCTTCGTCCCGCTGTCAAAACAGTTCTTTGAAGATCTCACTCTTTCCTCACCCAAAGGAGGAAATGCGTGTTATAGCCAATTTATGGAAAAGACGGATTTCACCAACAAGTTTCAAAAGACTTTTTTCTTTCGCCCAGTCTTAGCGATGACGGTTGCAACACTTGCAATATCTGCATCCATAGTTGCGGGCGGGCATATTCTATCGCAAAACCAGGCGGCCGCTCTGGCGGCAGACAGGACCCGGACAGAGGCAGCCCAGGCTCAGCTTCTCAAGGCCCTGAGTGACGCGCATCAGACGCCGGCGCGTCTGCGCCTTGAAGAGCTCGCCGGTCTGCCGCTCGTTCCCGAACTGGTGGAACTGGCCGGAACCCGGCCCGGCACCCAGGATGTGAAGGAGCTCAAAGCCTATCTTCAGACGGTTATGGACGCGGCACGGTCAGATACCGGACTGACCCAAATTGCACTTCTGGACACAAACGGGCATGAGCTCATCGGCTCCAAGGCAGCCCCCTCCCCTGATGCGCGTCCGGCCCGCAGGTTGTCCGCGCCGGTTTTTGGCCTCTCGCAAACGGACCAGCCGGCCGGGCAAATTATAGGCCTGCTGCCAGAAATCACCGTGACCCTTTTGCCTGACGGCACGGACCTGCCCCGGGCCGGCTCCACAGCTTCCATTCCGTCACCATCTTCCGGAGCTTCAGTTTCATCAAGCCGCATACCGGAGCAGACCCGCATATTTTCCCTCGCTGCTGGCCTTGCCACTGCCCTGATCGGATTAACAAGCGCACTTGTGCTTCACACACGCCGGAAGCGGAGCTGATGCCAAGCGCGGTCAAATAGCTCAGGATCAATTGCGCTTGGCATGAAACGCAGCGCGGGCGGCTAAAAGCCCGTCAAAGCAACCTGAAAACACGCAAAACGGGCGGCCAGTTGGGCCGCCCGTTTTCATTCGCTCTCGCATAGGTCGCGCAGCCAGCGCTGCCCGTGATCAGGCGACCGCCGTGACCTGCACCTGGGCTTCCTGGCCATCCTGATCCAGAACGACCCGGACCGTGTCCCCCATGGAGGCATGATCCTGCAGGACCGCAGCCTCTTGCCAGTCGAATTCCCCGCCTGCACCGTCCATATCAACTTGAAGATGGATCGCTCCGTCCGGACCTTTCTGGACCCGCACAAAATCTTCTGCGGCATCCTGAGGCCCGAACGCACCATCCAGAAGCGCCCCAAGATCGATTTTGTCGCCATCCGCAAGGGAGTAGTCGGTGATAAGATCGGCCTCGGCCAGGGATGTCAGCACGAAAGTATCCGCCCCATCACCACCAGTCAGGGTATCCGCTCCGAGCCCGCCAATGAGAACATCATCGCCCTGTGTGCCTACAAGCACGTTGTCACCGTCATCTCCAGTGATCTCAGAGGCTGTGACGACCACCCGAAGCTGCCCATCACCGGAAAGAGACGTATCGGCTGTTTCGCTTTGCGCTCCGGCCTCTTCCGGCACCGTCTCCGTGCTGGCAGCGTCCTGTGCTGCTGAGGCACTGCCGTCCTGAGCAGTCTCTTGAGACAGCATTTCAAGCTCGACGCTTCTTGAGACACTTGAGCCATCGGCAAAAACAAGGTCGAAGGTGACAGTCTCGCTTGCCTGAGGTGCGTCTTCGCTGACAAAGGTAACCGTCAGATCTTCCGAAACATCAATCACACCTTGGGCCGGTGCCTTCGTCACGGTGATTGCAGTGAGCCCGGCAGCCACCTCTTGTGTCGACGCCGTATAGATCACCAGCGCAACTCCGGCGGCCATGGCCGCCGACTGGCGCATCACGTCTTCACTATCTGCGGATGCATCGTCTGCCAGCGCGAAGTTCGTTCCTGCATAGGACCCGGTGGTGCCATCGGTCCGGGTGAACGTGCCCTCTGCTGTCACCGTGTTGCCATTGAGCGTTCCGTAGACGGGGCCCGTTTCCAGGTCGATCGCCGCAATCCCGCGCTCTGTGAGGGAGGACAGCTCACCGGGCTGTGAAACCCCGTCCGAATTAGCATCCTGCCAGACCTTGATATCGGCGAACCGGTCGTCCCGGGCGTCGAGAATGCCGTCCGTATTGCTGTCGAAACTGGCCAAAGCCTCCAGAGAATCCGCGTAAGAGCCGCCATTAAAGACTTCCGAGAAAAGTTCCGTTCCGTCCTCAATCGCGCCGGAGCCGTCCAGATCAACGGCCAGCAGGCCATCATCGGCGCCAACCCATCCTGCAGTCTCCGCGGTGCCGTCTCCATTGTGATCAAATGCGACTCCCTCAGAAGCAGACAGAAGCTCCACACCGTCGCCGTCGAGATCCAGCACAACCGGATCTGCCGTGAACCCGAAGTCTGACGCATCGATATCGCTCGCCGGGACCCCTTCCAGAACCGCCACATACTGGTTGTTGACCGTATCGTAGATGACGGCATTTCCAGCGCCATCATCCGTGACCGTCAGATCCGCGAAGGTAAGACCGCCGGTGATCACCAGCTTGTCGGTCCCATCCTTGAAGTCAGTCACCCGATCTGCACCGGACAGTGTGCTGCTGCCTTCACCAGCTCCAAACACGAATGTGTCCGCATTGGCTCCGCCGGTCAGCGTATCCTTATCAGCGCCGCCAACAAGTTTGTCATTGCCAGAGCCGCCAAAGAGCTCGTCTTCACCGGCCCCGCCGACCAAAGTGTCCGCACCGGCCCCGCCGTTCAAAAGATCGTTCCCACCTTCGCCCAGCAATGTGTTGTCGCCACTGTTGCCTGTGATGATGTCGTTGAAGCGTGAGCCCTGGATCTCCTCGATGCTGACAAGGTCGTCGTGCTCGATCAGATCGCGCGCAATTCCGCTAGTCAGGGCCCCCCAACCAAGGGATTTGTTGGAGAGTGCTGTTGTCCAGCCCAGATCCATACGCACATAGATGCCCTCAGAACTGCCGCTGTAGTCAGCGCGGTCGTGTCCCGTGCCCCCATCGAGCAGGTTGAAGCCTGTTCCGCCACTTAAACGGTCGTTCCCCTCTTCGCCGTAGATCGCATCATCGCCGCCAAGGCCGCTTAGGAAGTCTTTTCCGTCACCGCCCCAGATCGTGTTATCGGCCGCATTTGCCGTAATCAGGTCGTTGAACTGCGTGCCAATGACATTCTCAACACCGATCAGATCATCATGGGTGACAGATCCGTCGGCAATGCCCTGGTTGAGCGCAATCCATCCCAGGGATTTGTTGGAGAGTGCTGTTGCCCAGTTCTGGTCAAGCCGCACGTAAACCGAACGCGAGGCTGCTGAATAGTCAACCGTATCAACCCCACTGCCGCCCTCAAATGTGTTGTACCCAATGGCAGACAGCAGCCAGTCGTTGCCACCATTGCCCTTGATCACCACCTGATGGGCACTAGTACGGCTCGTGGTATCGGCAATGTCATCCTGCTCCCCACCAGTGAAGGTGATGGCATTCAGATCAAGATCGGTCGCACTGAAGTCACCGGAGACGATAAGGGCATCCGCGCCGCCCAAGCCGTTGATATCGATCTTGTCGATCGTATCCAGTTCGGCAATGACCGAAGAGGGCCCGCCCCAGGCGGAACGCGAGACCACAATCTCGGTTCCAGCGGCCAGCGTTTCCGCCGCCGCGCCGACCCGCGCCAGATAGTCCGCGACCGTCTCGACAAAGAAGGTTTCCGAGTCCGCAGACCCGTTGACACGGAATGTGTCTGTTTCGCCGGCGCCCGTGCCGCCCGAAGCCGCACCGCTGACCTGATCCCGGCCGTCGCCCACGGACCATTCCGCCGTGTCATCGCCGTCCCCGCCGATGATCCGGTCATCGCCTTCACCACCAATCAGAAGATCTGCGCCCCCATTGCCGGTCAGCGTGTTGGCGGCATCGCTGCCAACCAGAATGTCGTCTCCTGCGCCCCCGGTCGCGTCCTGCTGACCGGACACGCTGTCATTGCCAATCACTGGCGGCACGGCGCCAGTCCGGTCTGTGGCCGTTTCTGCTGCAACCGTCTGGCCGAGAACCATCTGGTTCTCGTTGCTCAGATTGACAAAAACGCCTGAAGACAGGTTGGAATAGTCCATCGGAGACGCACTGCCTGCCGCATCCACACGGACAGTAAAGGTGCCATCCGCACTGGCATCCCCGTCTGAGTCAACTGCATTGAAGGCAAAGGTCAGATCCAGATAATGGTCCGTCCCAACCGGTGCGGTGTGATCAAGCGGCCGGCGCAGCTCGAAGTCATAGCTGCCTGCCCCTTCATCGGAGAGCGACACGGTGAACACGATGGCTGCATCGTCAAAGCCGCAAGGCGCACAGTCCCCCGTATAGCCGACTAGAACACCGTCAACAAAGGCGTAGTTCACAGGCATGCCCTGGGAAGAGAGCGCACCAAGCGCTCCGTTCGGATCCGCAACGCTGACTGCATCTGCCGCAGCATTCGAAGCGAAGCTGACACTACGGTCACCCGGCAGACCGTCATTGTCATTGCCGTCATCAGCCCCCCAGTCGATCCCGAGCGGGATATCGTCCAGCGCCAGCAGACCGTCTTCTGCAACCAACTGATCGTCAACCGGCGAGACGGACGGCCCGCTGTCATTGATCCGGACGACGGCCCGCGCACTGTCGGTGTCCCCGTCTCCGTCAGTCACCGTGAACCGCAGATGCAGTCTGAGGGAATCCTGGCGGCCGGTTTCGCCTATATCAGCATGGTCAAAGCCCCGGAACTGTTCGAACGTATAGGTTCCATCCGGGTTGACGACCATCTCAAAGGCCTTGGTCTCTGTGCCTTCCAGAACACCGGTCAAGGTGATGACACCATTTGCGTCGGTGCTGCTGGCCCAGGTCACCGGCGTGCCGTCCACCGTCAGCGGACCGCGCCGGTCCGCCCCCGTGGCATCCGGATCGATGGCCCTTACGTAAGAGCCAATGGAGATAAAGGACACATCCGTCACGCTGGCCCCATCCGCGCCGCCATCAAATTGCAGCGCGCCATGGGCCACGGCCGGAGAAGACCCGGATTCGGTGAATTGCAGGCCGGACCCGCGCCGGACGGCAGACGGGCCATCGTCATCAAATGTCACATCCGCACCGACCGGAGCCTCCTTGGTCACCGTGTCCCCATCGGCGTCCGTTACGGTCAGAACCACCGAAAGCTTGCCATCCAGCGAGATATGCTCATCGGAACTGGACGTGTCGGGATGGCTCAGGGACAGATACTGGACAACGCTCATATCCCCGTTGTCATCGAGATGAAGCGCAAAGGCTGCTTCACCGGTCCCCGCGACGCGGCCCACAACAAGATCACCCTCAAGCGACAGCGTGATTGCCTGTCCTTCGGTCGTGAAGAGCCCGGAGGACGTGTCGTCGATCCGAAGAGACAGGTCCGAGGACGCCGGATCATCGGTGCCGCCAAGACCATTGACGCCGATCATGGCAGACTGCGCATAGACAGGCCCGGGAAGATCGGGGTCCGACCCCGGGGCAGTCACACCGGCAAACAGCTCCACGACCTCCGGATCATAGGTGCCGGTTGACGGGTCAAACACGTTGTCGCTGTGAAGCCCATAGGTCTCATCAATGCGGACATGGTCTTTCACACACAGCTCAACAACCGGAACGTCGTCCGTGATGGTCACCTGGAACCGGCCGGTCAGGCTGGCACTGTCACCATCTCCATCCGTAACCTCAATCACAGAGCCGAGATCGATCTCGCTCAGCGACCCGGTTCCGGCTAAGAGAGCCGAATTTTCCCCGTCTCCCGCCAGATGATCGAGCTGGTCATGGAGGCGCACCGCATAATTTCCGTCCGCATCCAGCTCAAGACTGATGACCGGACGGTCCGGCAGATCAAATGCGCCATTGCCATCGTCCACATAACCGACCAGGAAGGACCGGCCGGACAGCGCCACCACGGTGAAGGAGAGCGCCGCGCCCTGGGACTGCAGCCCCAGTGCCTCCATGTCGGCGGCCGCTGCCGCCGTGAACGCAAAACCCGCGTCAGGCCCCGCCCCATCCGCACCGGTCCCCGCCACTGTACCAAGGGAGCCGGAGGCAAAGGCCGGGCCGAAGAGGTCAGATGCACCGGTCGTCGACCCGTCGCTGTCACCGTCCCACGGCGCTGTTCCTTGCGAGAACAGACCGAAAATGTCGTCCTCATCCAGCACGACACGCTCCACGCCTTCACCAAGAGCCGGCATATCGTCGTCAACCGCAACGGAGAAGGAGGACATGCCTGTGTCCCCGTCACTGTCCGTTGCGGAAAATAGGAAGGTAAGGATCAGGTCGTTTTCCGCGTCCCCTTCCGCGTGGTCCAGAACCTCCTGAAGGTCGAATTTGAAAGAACCGCTGTCCGTATCGAACAGTTCGACCGTGAAGATAACCCGTCCGCAGGCTGTCGCCGTCAAGACATCCCCGGCGCTGTTCAGGCTGTAGCTGAGCGCTTCGCCATTCGAGGTCAGGCCCAGCGCCAGCAAACTGTCAATGGTTCCTCCGGCCCCTTCGACAAAGGTGACCGCCCGGTCGCCGGTGCCTGCGGTTCTGCCGCCATTTTCGACCGAATTTTCATCATCGGCGCCCCACAGGACGCCAAGATCGCCATAAACGGTTGTCGGATCCTCGTCCCCGTCCAGCGTCTCATTGGTAATGGTGGCATTGTCGCCCGGAGCGCTATCGCCCAGGCCAGCGGACAGATCATCTTCGTCGACCACAGCGGACACGCCGCTCTGAATTTCCAGGGTCCAGGACTCAAGCTGGCCGGAGTCTCCGCCAAAGGAATCCGTAATTTCGAGGGTCCAGGCACCTGTTTGATCGCGTCCCTCAAGAAAATCGAGGTTCAGGTTCCCGGCCGGTTTCCACGTGCCGACAATACTGCTTCCCGCGTCGGCGATGCTGGTCGAAGCATCATCGTCAAACGACACGGTCCCATCGACGGCTCCCGTGCGGGAAAAGTCAGACAGCATCAGGGCGATCTGAGTGCCATCCGGCGCGATCAGAAACACTTCCAGATCACCGATAAAACTGTGCTGCAGGGCGATGGAAACATTGAGATCAAAGATCGTGCCCGGGGCGGCAATGTTGATCGTAGAGGAAATCGTTCCCGACGTACCTACGGCAGGAATGCGAAGATCGGCCGTTTCCGTGGTGACAACCGGTTCCAGGCTGTCCAGGGCATGGACATCGCTGGTGCGGAACAGGGGGCCGTCATCCAGAACGAGAACCTCAAACGCACCGGTTGCCGTGTCACCGTCACTGTCGCGTGCCGTGAAATTGAATGATAAAGACAGCGCATCCTCGTCAAAAGGCGTCGTATCCTTGATGGGATGGTCCAGCGTGTCATCCAGAATGAACCGGAACGCTCCGGTGTCTTCATCTGAAAGGGCAACGCGGAAAACACTCCGCTCGTTGCCAGAGCCATATTGCGCATAAGCGGTCAGCATCGTGCCGTCATTGGACAGGACGTAGCTCAAAGCCTCCCCGCGCGAGGTCAGCGACGACAGGTCAAACGAATCCCCATTGCCATCCTTGATCGACAACAGAGAATCAGGGTCCACCACAAGACCGTCCGGCTGACCGGAAAACACGACAGCCCGCTGCCCCGCGCTGGAAGCCGCGTCCTGAACCGGCAGATCGTCCACCACCGTGTCGGCCCCGGTATCAAAGGCATCCGCCCTCCAGTCAATGCCGAGCGCTCCGCTGACACGGTCCGTCAACGGCGTTCCGGCCTGGTTGGACGCCCCATCCAGAGCAACCGGATAGGGATCGTCCAGACCGCCGGGAAGGTCCTCCTCTTCCACGATCCCCCGGTCACTGTCCCCGACCAGCGGTCCGCCATCTTCGACAGTCACCTGAAAACTGGCACTGGTCTCATCCCCGTCACTGTCGCTTGCAACAAAGTTGAAGGTCAAAGGCAGATCATCCGAGGCACCACAGGATCCGGGCGAATCGTGGTCCAGCCCTGCCAGAAGCTCGAACGTATAGGAACCGGTGCCGTCATCGGACAGCGTGACCTCAAAGACCTTGTCCGCCTCGCTGCGGCCTGCGCCGCGATAGGCGGTCAGAACCGTGTCTCCCGACGACAGAACATATTCCAGCGCAACACCGCCGGAGGTGAGCCCGGCAACCGGCTGATCCGCCGGTGCAGCAAACGTGATGGACCGGTTTCCCGTACCGCCGGGGGTATCCTGGACCGCCCCATCGGCGGCCGCATCGCCCTGATCCGCGCCCCAGACAACATTCAGGGCGCCAGAGGCGATCCGGCTGCCAGCGTCTGCTGACGCGTCATCTGCCAGCGCAGTCTCTTGAACCGTTCCATTTTCAGCGCAACCGGTCTGCGGCGCATCATCGCCGATGGACACGCGGAAACCGCTCTCCACTGCATCGCCATCTCCGTCAGAGGCAAGAACGGTGAAATCCAGATCCCAGACCGTGGACTGGTCCTCAGAGCCGGGCGCTGCATGATCAATCGCCCCGAGCAGTTCAAAGGTGTAAGCGCCATCGCCGTCATCGGACAGCGTCACAACAAAGACCTTGTCCCCATCGCCTCGGCCCGCTCCTGCATAGGCCGTCAAAACCGTGCCATCCTGCGACAGCACATACTCCAGTGCCTCCCCAAAAGACGTTGTCGGCTGGGTTGGCTGATCCGCGACTGCCGCAAAAACCACAGAGCGGTTGCCCGTTCCACCCGGCGCATCCTGACCATCGACATCCACGGCGGCATCGCCGTCGTCTGCGCCCCAGGTCAACCCGAGGGACCCGCTCTTTGTCAGACTGGTTCCGTCCGGAGCTGTTCCCGTTGCAAGGTCGCTTTCCTCAAGGAGGCTGTTTTCGGCCTCTCCGGTCAGCGGTGCGTCATCTGTTATATTGATAGTGAAGGCAGACGATGCGGAATCCCCATCGCTGTCGAACGCAGTGAAGCCAAAGGTCAGCGGCAGGCTGTCGCCCGCGCCCTCGCCGTCATGGTCCAGATTGCCCAGCAATTCGACCGTATACTGGGCGCTGGCGCCGCTGCCTGACCCCGTGATCTCCAGCGTGACTGTGAAGACGGTTTCGCCACTGCCATCATCTTTGGCAGCCACCAGCGTCTGCCCGCCATCGGGATTGGTCGTGACCGTCAGCACAAGCGGAACCCCGTCGGAGGTCAGACCGGTCGGCAGGCTTGCAAACTCAAGTCGGGGAGAGGTTCCGGGATTTGCACCGAAATCAACCGCAAGGCTGGCTGTAACCGTGACCGGGGCATCCGGATCCGTTCCGCCGGGGGTATTGGCCTCGTCCAGCGTGCTGTCCACCGGCGTCCCGATGACCGGTACCGTGTCCACTTCGCCATCCAGGTCACCGCTAAAAACATCCTCAATGAGGAAGGAATTGTCGAGCGGCGGCTCTCCTTGCAGGAGATCCGTAATGCCAAGCCCGTCACCGAGCCCTCCGATATCGGCCGCCTGGAAGTTCTGGCCAGAGCTCTGCGCGCCGCCAAGGGCCGCACCCAGATTGCTGGTGGGGCCGGCGGCCGTTTGCAGGTCGTCCGCAGTCTGCAAGTTGGCAACGTCTTCAAAACCTTCAAGGGAGAGGGTCTGTTCCGGGCCAACAATGGCAACCGGGGCCTCCGCGTTCCCGTCAAAAAACCCTTTCACGACCACCGACCCGCCGTCGGAGAAGATCATCTGCAGATCGCCCTCGATCCGGAAAAAGGAAATGTCGTCGTCGAGGATCTGCCGGAAATCGACCTCCTGCCCAGCCTGCCGCTCCAGCACGATGGACTGGTCGGCTGCGGCCCCCTCAAGTCTTAGAGCAGAAGGTGCCGCAGGGGCGGAACCTTCACCTTGAGTTGTAGAGATCGTGGAGGCCTGCGCAATCCGGACAAATTCGTTCATATCTCAAACTCTATTTACTTACGACCAGTTTTCATAAAATAGGCTACCGAATATTTACATATTTTTCACCATACGAGAAAGCCCGAGAAACATTAACTTTAGAAAAGGTAAACGCAGAGCTCGGAATTTAAATGGAAATTAAATGTAAACAGCCGAACACGGCGGAATTTCGGCAAATTGAAATTATATTTATTAAAATTTTAGATTTTATCGTAATTTTTTAGTAGTTTGTGACCCTCCCGACACACAAGCCACAACCTGACCAGAGATTCAATTCAGAGAGTCTTCAAAGACTAAAGCTATCTTCTTGAAATTTAGTTTGATTTTTGGACGAAACCTCGCCTTGAGAGCCCGAACCCCGCCACAAGCATCTTATTCTTGCCATATTCAAGCAATTTGGACGCGAATGCGTCCAGTCCAGGGCCGAGATATCAGAGGGTTGCGTTTGCGTATGCCGACGGGTGCCCTTCACCTCACATTTTCATGAAAAGACGTAAACCAAAGACAGCGCACCGACAGCCAGAGGCATGACAGATCCAGGCCCGGAAGGTTGGCTGGTTGCGGCAAAAGCCTTCTTTCCGCTTGAAGACCCTGGCCGCGCGCACAAACAACCTGAAGAGTGACCGCACCGGCAGAATGAGGAAGCTGAAGGGAAAACCATGGAACCATCCCCGCGCTCAGGCAGGCCGGCGGGTGGAGGCAGATCGCGCAATAAATGGTGCGGGCGACGGGACTCGAACCCGTACAGCCTAGGGCCGAGGGATTTTAAGTCCCTTGTGTCTACCAGTTCCACCACGCCCGCCTGACCTTCTCCCCTATCCGGCTTGAGCGGTTTTCGCAAGCTGCCCGGGACTGTTTTGACAAAAGCGGCGTCAAGTTTCCACGGCCGCTTCATTTTCAGGGCATAGGACGCTGGAAATTGAACCCGCCCAGCGGTATGTGGAATATTCAAGTGCCAAAGCGGCTGTGTCCGGCCCGGCAATGCGCCTATACTGCGCAGAGCCCGCAGCCCCAGAATTGAGACGTGAAACGCCATGGTCAGCTATATTGAAGCCGCAGAAGCCCCGCTGAAGAACACCGGCCAGGTCCGGCTTTACGGCAAGGATGATTTCGACGGCATGATGCGCGCCGGGCAATTGACGGCCGCCTGTCTGGATGAGCTTGCAGCCCTCGTCAAACCGGGCACCACCACCCAGGAAATCGACGATTTCGTCTACCAGTATGGCCGGGACCATGGAGCCCTGCCCGCCACGCTGAATTACCGTGGCTATACCAAGTCCAGCTGCACGTCGATCAACCACGTTGTCTGTCACGGCATCCCCAATGACAAGGCGCTGCGGGACGGGGACATCGTCAATATCGATGTCACCTATATTCTGGACGGCTGGCACGGGGATTCCAGCCGGATGTATCCGGTCGGCCAGCTGAAGCGGGCCGCCGAGCGGCTGATCGATGTAACTTACGAGTCCCTGATGCGCGGCATAGAGGCCGCCAAGCCCGGCAACACGACCGGCGACATAGGGGCCGCCATCCAGACCTTTGTCGAAGCGCAGCGCTGTGCGGTCGTGCGCGATTTCTGTGGCCACGGCGTTGGCCTTCTCTTCCACGACACCCCGAATATCCTGCATTATGGGCGGCCGGGCGAAGGCGTGGAACTCAAACCCGGCATGATCTTCACGATCGAGCCGATGGTCAATCTGGGCCGCCCCCATGTGAAAGTGCTCTCTGACGGCTGGACAGCCGTCACCCGGGACCGGTCCCTGTCGGCCCAGTTCGAACATTCCATCGGCATCACCCCTGAGGGTTGCCAGATCTTCACCACCTCCCCGAACGGCCTTCACAAGCCCGGCCGGCCGGACGGCTAGGCAAACGATGGCTGACCCTGAGGCGGAAGATCCAAAGCCCGCACCCGGCCCCCCAGGCCATGCGGGCCACCGTCAACGCCTGCGGGAGCGGTTCCGCAGCGCAGGTGCAGACAGTCTTGCCGATTATGAGCTGCTGGAATTTCTGCTGTTCTCCGCCCTACCCCGCCGGGACACAAAGCCGATTGCCAAGGCCCTGCTGCATCGCTTCGGCTCCTTTTCCGCTGCCCTTGCCGCGCCGAGAGCCCGACTGAAAGAGCTGTCCGGCCTGTCGGATGTGAGCATCGACACGCTTAAAGGCGTCCATGCGGCCATCATCCGCTATCACCGGGCCGACCTGTCTGGGCGCCCGCTGCTTGATTCCTGGATCAAGGTTCTCAACTATTTGCAAGCCTCCATGGAGCTTGCCAGTGTCGAACAGTTCCGGATCCTGTTTCTGGACAAGAAAAATGGCCTGATCGCCGACGAGGTGCAGCAGACCGGAACCGTCGACCACACGCCAGTCTATCCCCGCGAAGTCATCCGCCGGGCGCTAGAGCTTTCCGCAACTGCGCTGATCCTGGTGCACAATCACCCCTCTGGCGATCCGACACCCTCCAGGGCGGACATCCAGATGACCAAGACCATTATCGAGATCGCCACACCGCTTGGCATCGAGATCCATGATCACGTGATCATCGGGCTGCGCGCCCATGTCAGCCTGCGCAGTCTTCAGCTGATCTGAGCCGCATACCAGTCAAAAGATACAGACAGATACAACCACTTTGCGGAGACCCCGACCTCCTGCAGAGGAAATTTGTGATGAATCAAATTTCACCAATATTTTACTAGGATCTTGGAAGCATTCCTTAACTTACCTCATCAATACTCGGCTCAGATCACATGGGCCTTTGCATGAAACGACCGATTCAAAATTACGGCGGACACATCGCCAGCGCGATTATTTTTCCGATGCTGATAGTCGTGATGACATCTGTCCTCAGCATTTTCGCTTTGATGAACTGGTCTGCGCGCCTGTCCGACGAAACGGCGGAAGATGCTCAGTACAAGCTCGTCGCCGGGGCGTTGCAGCTGACTGAAAACTACATCGCCAAGCAGCAGACCGGCGTCGTGATCTGGGACGAGGCCTATAATGCGGTCAACACGCCAGACCCCGATCTGGGCTGGATCTACGACAACATGACCAACTGGCTGTCCCGGAATCACGGCTTTACCAGATCGCTTCTGGTCGGACCGGACGAAAGTATCCTTTCGGTCTTTTCCGATGACAATGATGTCAGATGGGTTTCCGATCTCGTTCTGGACGAATTGGACCCAGCCGTTGCCAAGGTCCGGGCGCGGTTCATCACCTCCTTCAAGAAAATGCCTTCCGGTCTTTTCGTGTTCATGCCCAAGGGGGGGGACACCCATCTGTCCATTGCCGAAACCGGTATTGTTCGGTTGTTCGGCGAGCCTTATCTCTTCAGCGCTGCGGCTGTGGTGCCCCAGATCCAGACCATTTTCGCCCACCGCCGCCCGCCGGCTGTTCTCGTCAGCCTGATCCCGCTACGCGGCCAGAAACTGGCCAATATCTCCGACATGTCCCGTCTTGAAGGCTTCGTTCTGGCAAATGCGCAAATCGAGCGGCACGGGGTTGGCGCTTACCAGCTGATATCCCCGCGCGGCAAGGATGTGGGCGTGATTGCCTGGAAGGCGAGCCAGCCCGGCACCCAGATGCTGGAACGGATCAACCCGTTCCTGGCAGTCGCGGCCCTTTTGATTGCAGCCGTTGTGATCGCGGTCACGATCTTCACCCGGCAGATGACCAAGCGGCTGGCCCGCAGTGAGGCCAAAGCGGTGCATGCAGCCCAGCATGATGCCCTGTCGGGCCTGCCCAACCGGGCCAGCTTCCAGACCATGCTGAACACGGTACTGGAGGAAAGCCTTCAAAAGGGCTCCCGGACCGCCGTCATCTATATCGATCTGGACCACTTCAAGGACATCAACGATACGCTGGGCCATTCGGCCGGTGACAAGGTTATTGTTGCCGTGGCCGAGCGCCTGCGCAAGGTTGTCCCTGTAAGCAGCATCGTGGCACGCATCAGCGGCGACGAATTTGCCATGGTGATCCGCAACTGTGCCAATGACGAGTGGCTGGATTATATTCTGGACCAGCTGCAGGACGAAATCGCCCGGCCTGTCACAATCGGCCGCAGAGAAATCTTCGTCAGCCTGTCCATGGGCGCTGCCGTTTCGCCCGATGATGGCGAGAACCCGGACGAATTGCTGCGCAAGGCGGATATTGCCCTTTATGACGCCAAGGCCAATGGCCGCAACCGGCGTTCCTTCTTCGAACCCACCATGGAACAGCATGTCCAGTCCAAGGACGAAATGTCCCGGGAGCTGAGGCTGGCCCTGATGAATGACGAACTGGACCTTGCCTATCAGCCCCAGTCGGATACGGACGCCAAGAAAATCGTGACCGTGGAAGCCCTGGCCCGCTGGACCAAGAAAGACGGCACGGTCATTCCCCCGTCTATGTTCATTCCGGTTGCCGAGGAAACCGGCCTGATCAATGATCTGGGCATCTGGGTTCTGAACAAGGCCTGCGCGCGGGCCCATGACTGGCCAGGCATCGTGGTGTCGGTCAACGTATCGCCGAACCAGTTCAAACATCCGCGCTTTGTCGAGAAGGTCATGGCCATTCTGGCCGCCAACAGCCTGCCGCCGGAACGGCTGGAAATAGAAGTCACCGAGAGTGTCTTCGCCGGGCGCAACGACACCATCCTGAACGCTCTCCGGCGCCTGAAAGGCCTCGGCGTCAAGGTGGCGCTGGACGATTTCGGCTCCGGCTATTCAAGTCTCAGCTATCTGCGCCGGTTCCCCTTTGACACGCTCAAGATCGACCGGGACTTTGTCTCCGACATGAACGGCAATGCGGAGGCAGAAGCCATTCTTGTATCGATCATTCAGCTGGGCAAGGCGCTCGGAATGACGATTGTTGCAGAAGGGATCGAGACCCTCGACCAGATCCGCTTCCTGCAGACCCATGACTGCCACCGGATGCAGGGCTATTTCATCTCCAAGCCCCTGGCCAGCAAGGCTTTGACACAGTTCCTCGACGACTTCCACAATCCGGCGACGGAGGATCTGGTGGAAGACATCGAATACCGGGCCGTGCGCGCGGAAGGCTGATCGGTGCGGGGCGTGGGCGCGCCCCGCAGGTCTCCCCGTCAGACGCGGATCAGATCCTTAGGCGGAAAAATCAGACAGCCGCCGGTTCAGCCGCACCTCAAATTCGAAAAAACTGGTAAAGGGCCGGGTCTGAACCTGTTGCCGCATCTCCTGCGTCCGGTCCGCCCCTGCAAGCTCCAGCCCCGCCTGGCCGAACCGGCTACGGACCATATCCTTGAACCAGCTGGCCTGCTGCCCCTGGCGCCGCGCCGCCACATCTCCAGCGCGCAGGACCGCGCGGTGCCCGGCAACCTTTTCCACCAGGGTGTCAATGCCGGTTCGGGCCTGTGCAGATACTTCAACAACCGGCACCTGCCATTCCCCAGGCGCTCCCTGGCTGAGGGACAGCGCCCCGGCCACATCGGACGCGGCCCGCCGGGCCAGTGTACCCATATCCGCCTTGGTCACAGCAACCAGGTCCGGCAGTTCCATGATGCCCGCCTTCATGAATTGCAGACTGTCGCCCGAACCCGGCTGAATGCAGAGCAGCACCGTGTCGGCCACCTGTTTCACGTCCCCTTCCGACTGGCCGATGCCGACCGTTTCCACAATCACCTGATCGCAGACCGCCCGCAGCAGCGCGAGAGCGGCCACCGTATGGTCGGAGAGGCCGCCCAGCCGGTCCCGAGCGGCCATGGAACGGACAAACACATCGCGGTCGTCCGGATCGGTCTTCAAACGCGTCCGGTCGCCCAGAAGCGCCCCGCCGGACACCGCAGAGGACGGATCGACCGCCAGAACCGCCACCTTGTGGCCCTGTTTGCGGTAGGCGGAGATCAGCGCGTCGGTAAGGCTCGACTTGCCGACACCCGGCGGACCGGTGAGCCCCAGAACATGGCCTGAAGCCTGCGCACAGGCCTCATCCAGAAAATTGGCTGTCTCAAGATCCCCGGACCGGGTTTCCAGGCGCGTCAGGGCGCGGGCGAGCAGGCGTTTGTCCCCTGCCCGCAGCGCGTCAAAGGTTGGGAACCCGGCCAGCCTCAGCCCCTGTGTTTCAAGGCGGACTGGGCCGCCGCCAGCCGGGCAATCGGCACCCGGAAGGGCGAGCAGGACACATAGTCGAGGCCAACGCTTTCACAGAAGGAAATCGAAGCCGGGTCGCCGCCATGTTCCCCGCAAATGCCAAGTTTGATGTCCGGACGGGTCGAGCGCCCGCGCTCCACACCGATGCGGATCAGCTCTCCCACCCCGTCGGGATCCAGCGAGACAAACGGGTCTTGCTCCAAAATCCCCCGGCTTTGATAGGTCCCGAGGAAAGACGCAGCATCGTCGCGGGAAATGCCGAATGTTGTCTGAGTGAGATCATTCGTGCCGAAGGAGAAGAACTCCGCCGACTGGGCAATCTCGGCCGCCTTCAGGGCTGCTCGGGGCAATTCCACCATGGTACCGATCTGATAGGTCAGCTCCGTGCCGCTTTCCCCGGCAACGGCCGCAGCCATGGCCTCGATGCTCTGGCGCACAAGGTCCAGCTCGCCTTTCAGGCCGACCAGCGGCAACATGATCTCCGGCACAACCGGCGCCCCGGTCTTTCGGGCTGCCGCCACGGCGGCTTCAAAAATGGCCCGGGACTGCATTTCGGCAATTTCCGGATAGGACACCAGCAACCGGCAGCCGCGGTGGCCCAGCATCGGGTTGAATTCTTCAAGCGCCAGCGCCCGATCCCGCAGAAGATCCGGATCGGCGCCCATCGCCCGCGCAACTTCGCGCAGCTCTTCATCTGATTTCGGCAGGAATTCATGCAAGGGGGGATCCAGCAGACGGATGGTCACCGGCAGGCCGTGCATGATTTCAAACAGATCGGTAAAATCCTGGCGCTGCATCGGCAAAAGCTTGGCCAGCGCCGCCCGGCGGCCCTCTTCCGTATCGGAGAGGATCATTTCACGCACAGCGACAATGCGCTCCCCTTCAAAGAACATGTGCTCCGTGCGGCAAAGCCCGATGCCCTCGGCGCCGAATTCCCGCGCGACCTTGGCATCCTGCGGGGTTTCTGCGTTGGTCCGCACGGTCATGCGCCGCACCCGGTCGGCCCACCCCATCAAGATACCGAAATCGCCTGAGAGGGTCGGCTGCAGCATCGTCACCTCACCGCAAAGCACCTGGCCGGTTGCTCCGTCAATGGTGATGATATCGCCTTCCTTCAGCTGACGGCCGCCCGCATTGATCACGCCGTTACGATAGTCGATGCGCAGCATACCAGCCCCGGCGACACAGGGTTTGCCCATGCCGCGCGCAACTACCGCCGCATGGCTTGTCATTCCGCCGCGGCTGGTCAGGATTCCTTCGGCAGCATGCATGCCGTGAATGTCTTCCGGGCTGGTTTCCACCCGCACCAGGATCACCTTGCGCCCGTCTGCCTTCGCCTTTTCCGCATCGTTAGACGAAAACACGATAGCGCCTGAGGCCGCCCCCGGAGAGGCCGGCAGGCCGGTGGTCACAATATCCCGCTCCGCCTTAGGATCAATCGTTGGATGGAGCAGCTGGTCCAGCGCGCCTGGCTCCACCCGGCCCACCGCCTCTTCTTCCCCCAAAAGACCTTCCGCGACCATGTCAACGGCAATCTTGAGCGCCGCCTTGGCCGTGCGTTTGCCCGCCCGGGTCTGCAGCATCCAAAGCTTGCCCTTCTCGATGGTGAATTCGAGGTCCTGCATGTCCTTGTAGTGGGCTTCCAGCTTGGCGCAGTACGTTTCAAACTCCGCGAAGGCCTCCGGCATCAGGGCTTCCAGGGACGGGCTGGACGATCCCGCCTCCTTGCGGGCCTTTTCGGTAATGTCCTGAGGGGTACGGATCCCGGCAACCACATCCTCGCCCTGGGCATTGACCAGAAATTCGCCGTAAAGCGCCTTCTCACCGGTGGACGGATTGCGGGTGAAGGCAACACCGGTCGCCGAGCTGTCCCCCATATTGCCAAAGACCATGGCCTGCACGTTGACCGCCGTGCCCCAGTCACCCGGAATGTCATGCAGGCGCCGGTAGGTCACGGCGCGGGGCACCATCCAGGAGCTGAACACCGCACCGATCGCACCCCAAAGCTGTTCCTGCGGGTCCTGGGGAAACGGCTTTTCCAAAGCCTCTTCCACCAGCCCCTTGAATTTCGCGATGATCCCAAGCCAGGCTTCCGCATCAATCTGGGTGTCGAGCGTCAGCTCGTTGCGCTCCTTGTATTCTTCCAGAATTTCCTCAAATTCGTGATGGTCGAGCCCAAGCACCACATCGGAATACATCTGGATAAAGCGGCGGTAGCTGTCATAGGCAAAGCGGCGGTCACCCGATTCGCGGGCAATGGCCTCAACGGTTTCATCGTTGAGACCGAGATTGAGCACCGTGTCCATCATGCCAGGCATGGAGACGCGCGCACCGGAGCGCACGGACACCAGCAGCGGGCGCTCCGGGTCGCCGAAGGCCCGGCCGGTTGCTGCGCCGACTTTCGCAAGCGCATCCGCGACTTCGCTGGTCAGGGTCTCCGGATAGGCCTTGTCATGGGCATAATACCAGGTGCAGACTTCAGTGGTAATGGTGAACCCGGGCGGAACCGGCAGGCCTAGGCTGCTCATTTCAGCAAGATTGGCGCCTTTCCCTCCAAGAAGATTGCGCATATCCGCAGCGCCTTCTGCAGCGCCATTGCCGAAACTGTAGACCCACTTGGCCATTTTCACTCTCCTTACCGCGCGCAAGAGGCGGTCTGCCTCCCGTATTTTTGCACCGCACATTCCTGCTACGGCAAGCCATGGGCTTCAAGCCCTTTTTGGGTCAAAGCTCCCCAGTTTCGACCTAAGTCGCAGGAATTCCGACAGCGGGCAAAATCAAAAGGATTTAAACCCTCAGAAAGTTTCCCCCCGCGCCTTGCCGAGGGGCCTTAAAGACGCCATTGTCAAAGGGAATAAGCAAAGATCCTGTTTGCCCATCGAACCAGAAGTGCGAAAAATGATGATGAAAGTGCCAGGCGCCGTTTCCCGGATGGACCGCAAGACCTCCAGGGTCAAGGCCCTTGCGCTGGCAAGCGCGCTTGCTCTTGCCCCTGCTGCCGCCAGCGCGGAAACCCACAGCACCAAGGATCAGTTCGGCACCCCATCCAGCCTGCCCTTCACGCTGTCGGGCAGCTACCTGGCCGGTCGTCTGGCCGGGTTCCAGAAGGATTACGGGCACGCCGCCGCCTTCTATGAAGAAACGCTTGCGGCCGATCCCACCAACCCGATGCTGCTGGAACGGACATTCCTGTCCAAACTGGCCAATGGCGATGTGGACGAGGCCGTCCACTTTGCGGGCGAACTGGAAAAGGCGGGCCGGGAAAACTTCCTGGCACAGCTCGCCATTGGCGGCCAGCTGATGCTTGAAGGCAATTACAAGGACGCAGAACAGGAACTTTCCAAGGGCCGAAATGGCCCGCTGGCCCAACTCTCTATCGGCATTTCCCGCGCCTGGGCGCTTTATGGCAGCGGCAAGGTCGATGAAGCCCTGAAAGTCATTGACGAACTGAAGGGGCCGGACTGGTTCGAGGTCTTCAAGGCAACCCACAAGGCCCATATCCAGTTCGACGCCGGCCGCCCACAGGATGCGCTCACGACTATCGAAGGGGCTTATGCACTCGATCAGGGCGCCATCCGGGTGGTGGACGCCTATGCCCGCATCCTAGCGGCCAATGCGCGCCAGAAGGACGCCATTGCCGCACTGGACCGGTATGACGAGCAGTTCCGCGGCCATCCCAAGATTGACCAGACCCGGAAAGTGATCGAGAGCGGCGACGTGATCGCACCCATGGTCTCCGACCCGTCCCAGGGCATGTCGGAAATCCTCTACGGGCTTGGTGCCGTGATCGGCCGGGATGGTGGTGAGGAACTGTCCACCTCCTATCTGCAGCTGGCCCTGCATCTGGACCCGAAGGCTGAATTCGCAGCCATTGCCCTTGGCACCGTGTTTGAGCGCATGGACCAGCCAGCCCGGGCGATTGAAGCCTTTTCCAAAGTGCCGGAGGACAGTGTTCTCAAGCGCGAAGCGGAAATCCAGGTTGGCCTGAACTACAATTCCCTGGACCAGTTGGACGAGGCCCGCAGCCATCTGGAAGCGCTGATCAAGGCCGATCCCTCAGATCTGGAAGCCGTGATCGCCCTTGGAAACATTCTGCGCGCGCATGAGCTCTATGGCGACGCCGACAAGGTCTACACACAGGGTCTCGACACGATTGCGGAGCTGCAGCCGCGCGATTGGCTGATCCTCTATTTCCGGGGCATAAGCCGGGAGCGTCTGGGCGAATGGAATCTGGCGGAAGCCGACTTCCGCAAAGCGCTGGAGCTGAACGAGAATCAGCCGCTGGTCCTCAATTATCTCGGCTATTCCCTGGTGGATCAGGGCCTGAAACTGGATGAAGCGCTCGACATGATCAAGACGGCGGTCGACTTGCGTCCGACCGACGGCTATATCGTCGACAGTCTCGGCTGGGTCTATTTCCGCCTCGGCCGCTATGAAGAAGCGGTGACCGAACTGGAACGGGCCATCGAGTTACGCCCGGCCGACCCGGTCATCAACGACCATCTGGGCGATGCCTACTGGATGGTCGGGCGCCGCAACGAAGCCCGGTTCCAGTGGAACCATGCCCGTGATCTGGGGCCGGAGGAAAAGGAACTTCCCAAGATCCTCGACAAGATTGCCAACGGCCTGAAGGACGTGCCGGGAACTGATGCGGCCAAGGCCGACAGCGATCAGAACGGCGGATAAGCGGCCCCTCCATGACTTCTTCCGATCCTGTGGCGCCCCGGGCAGAACTCGCCCGGGCGAAGGTCAATCTGGCACTGCACATCACCGGACGGCGGGCCGACGGCTATCACGAACTGGACTCCCTGGTGGCCTTTCCCCAGATCGGTGACCGGCTCGCCCTGGAACCGTCCGGAGACCTGGAACTTGCCCTGGAAGGGCCCTTTGCGCGGGATCTGGACGGACCGGCGGACAGCAACCTGATCCTGAAAGCAGTCCGGGCTTTTGCCATAGCCGCCGGGTGCCCAGTGCCCCGGGTCAAGCTGACCTTGACCAAACGCCTGCCCGTCGCCTCCGGCATTGGCGGCGGCTCCAGCGACGCAGCCACCACCTTGCGGCTGCTGGAAGACGCTACAGACCAGTATCTGCCCGAAGAGACCCTGCACGCTGTTGCCCTTTCTCTGGGGTCCGACGTTCCCGTCTGCCTGGATCCAAAGCCTCAGATCATGCGCGGCATTGGCGGGGACATCTCGCCCGGCCCGAGCCTGCCTGCCTGCGGCATCGTTCTGGTAAACCCAAAGGTGGGGGTCTCAACACCTGCCGTCTTCAAAGCGCTGGCCAAGCGGGACAATCCGGGCCTTCCCGGTCTTCCGGCCCGGTTTGAAAGCCTGTCCGCTCTTGTGGCCTGGCTGAGCACCTGCCGGAACGATCTTGAAGCCCCGGCCGCCGGCATCTGCCCGGACATTGCCGAAGTGCTCAGTGCCCTCAAGGCGGATGAGCGTGTGGTCTTAGCCCGTATGTCCGGGTCTGGCGCCACCGTGTTCGGCCTGTGCGCCCCGCAAGATGCGGTCAGTATCGAACGCGCTTTACGGGTCTCCCACCGGCACTGGTGGATCGCCTCGGGGCCGCTGGCCTGAGGTGGGCCCGAAGACATCCCTGACAGATTTCGAGCTACTACCACGGAAACTTTATTTCAGTAGAAACAGATCAACAGATTGGCATTTCCTAGCAGCGTGCGAAAATTATTTACGTTATCATCTTGTATAGTCGGCCAGCCGCAGCTAATAAATAAAAAAAGTCGAGATATTTTTATTTTATCCAGAAGACTTAGAATGACAAATAATTACCTTAAGAATATTAAGGGGTAAATATTGAAGCACATAAAAGAACTTACTTCGTTAAGAGCATTTGCGGCGTTTGTAGTCGTGATATTTCATATGTATTTTAAGGAAGGGTCTGACGGTATATTGCACAGGATGATTTCCGACGGGCACTTGGGCGTCGATTTATTCTTTATATTGAGCGGCTTCATTTTACCATATGTGTACCACGAGGCATGGTCGAAGGGTGAATTTCACTATCTCGATTTCCTCAAGAATCGGATTGCTCGCGTCTATCCCCTACATCTGTTCATGATCCTTCTCTTTTTGATCGCTTACCAGGCGGCAGCAACCCTGGGTCGGTCAAATTTTGAAGGTGCTGACTATCAAGCCTTGCCATTTCATGTCCTGGGTCTGCATGCTTGGGGTTTCCTTGATGGGCATAAGTGGAACTTCCCATCCTGGTCAATTAGTGCCGAGTTTTTCGCCTATCTTCTCTTTCCGCTTGCTTTGTTCCTCATGCTTCGGATGAGTGCGAAGCTGTCTCTTGTCGTCGCACTTCTGATCTTTCTAGCGACACATCTGTTAGCTGCCTCACAAGGAAAAGCACTAACAAAAATGATGTATGACTTTGGTATTCTTAGAATATCAGGTGAGTTCTTAATTGGAATTTCATTGTTCCAAATTTTCAATGAAAATAAAGTTCCCGCCCGTATTGCAAGACCGGGTTCTTTACTAACTCTGTTAGCGATAGTTTTTGGCGTCTATTTTCAAATAAACGAGAGCCTTATCGTCCTAATGTTGGCCGCACTTATTTTCTTTGTTGCGCTGTTGAGCCGTGACGAACAGCCAAATTTCTTGAGACATCCGGCTCTTGTTTACTTGGGCGAGATCTCCTACGCGACCTACATGGTTCATATTCTCGTTCTTATGTCCGCAAGGTCTGTCTTGCCAGCTTCGCTTGTAAACGTGCTGTCAATCGTAGTCATTTACGTTAGCTCGGCATTGCTTTACCACATAGTTGAAGTTCCCTGTCGCAAGTACCTGCGGTCCCTTTTTCGGGTGACAAATACAAAACGCAATTGATCAGAAGGAGGTTTCACATTTCAAGTGCAACACCGATGTCTTTGCGAAAGCCTCGCAAGGAGGAGCCCGAGGCATTTTTGCGGCGTTGAGTTTTGGAGCAACGTCAGCGTTTCTCTGGCTGCATCCATCCAGGTTTGAATGTCTTTTTTCTTAGAAGGACACAGCCTATGTGGCGATTTCCGCTTTCAATTGGACCCCGATGCCTGGGGACTGCAGCTGGACACTCGCAAAACACCATTTTTGAAATCGGCTATGCTTGTCCACGGGCGTTTGTTTCATGTTGGTTCGCGGCATGAAGCCAACTTGATCAACAGATTTCACGTACTGAAAAACGTGCTCTGAGGTTTTTGTGAGTGTCCAGATGGGTTTTTATCAATTGTGATTGGTATTGCAGATTTCCCACCGGCACTGGTGGATCGCCTCGGGGCCGCTGGCCTGAGGTGGGCCCGAAGACATCCCTGACAGATTTCGACGCAACGCCACAAATCACCAGCGCAACGCCTTCGTCCCAGCAACAGGTTGCAACAAAAAGTCCGACATCCCGAGAGACAGTTTCTAACCCCCGGGCCAGCCGGTTCGGCCCTGGCCCCCGGGCCTTTATACATAGCGTAATTCCGGCGGCCACTCTCCTGAGCCTATGATGCGGGGTCGTAACACACGCCCCAAGAGGCATAAAAGGAGAGTGGCCGCCGGAATTACGCTATGTATTAGCTCACCCGGGAGATGCAGAAGGCGACCGCATCGGCAAGCGCGTCGCTATGGACGCCCTTCGGCAGGCTTTCCAAAGCCTTCAGGGCGTTGTCGCCATAATCGCGCGCCCGTTGAACGGTGTCGGCCAGCGCATCATAGGTCTTCAGCAGCTCAATCGCCTGTTCCAGGTCACCGTCTTCCACGCTCTCGCCTTCCAGGCAGCGTTTCCAGAATGTCCGGTCCTGATCCGTTCCGCGCGCAACAGCCAGCACCACCGGCAAGGTGATTTTGCCTTCCCGGAAATCATCCCCCACATCCTTGCCGAGATCGGCTGACGACCCGCCATAATCCAGCGCGTCATCCACCAGCTGGAAAGCATAACCCAGTTCCATGCCATAGGTGCGGGCGGCCGCCTTCAGGGCATCGGACTGTCCGGCAATGACCGGGCCGACTTCGGCGGCGGCGGCGAACAACGCTGCCGTTTTGGCTTCGATCACCCGCAGATACTCGGCCTCCGTGGTGGCGATGTTCTTCGCCGCGCCCAATTGCAGCACTTCCCCTTCCGCAATCACGGCAGAGGCAGAGGACAAGATGCCCAGCGCTTCGAGCGAGCCCACATCCACCATCATCTTAAAGGCCTGGCCGAGCAGGTAGTCGCCCACCAGAACGCTGGCCTGATTGCCCCAGAGCTTCCGGGCCGCCAGTTTGCCCCGGCGCATGTCGCTTTCGTCCACAACATCATCATGCAGCAAGGTGGCCGTATGCATGAATTCAACACTGGCCGCCAGTGTGACATGGCCGTTGCCCTCATAGCCGAAGATATCTGCAAGGGCGAGCGTGAGCATCGGGCGCAGCCGTTTTCCGCCGGAAGAGATCAGGTGCTTGGCGATCTCCGGAATCAGATCAACATTGGATCCGGCCTTGGAAAGGATCAGCTCATTCACCTCCTCCATGCCCGGCGACACGAGGTCAACAAGCGGCTGGATGCTCGGACGGCGCGATTGAGTGTCAGAAAATGTTGCGACAACGGCCACTTATGGCACTCCCTGGATATTTGAGCGGACAATATGGCGCGAAGGCGCCCGGGGCAAGACGCCAATCCATTGACAAACAGGTGAATTGCGCCAAACAGCGTGATTTGCTGTACACCTGAACTGCAACCGCCCCTGGAACGTCCTTAGGACCTTTGCTGCTAAGCCCGGAAAAGATATGGAAGAACTCGTCAGAACTAACGATCCCGTCCTCATTTCCTTCCTGGAGTCGATTCTGGAAGACGCCGGGATCAAGCATTTTGTCGCAGATGGCAATATGAGCATTCTGGAAGGGTCCCTTGCCATGATCCCCCGGCGCATTCTGGTTGATGCGGACCAGCTTCACAAAGCCCGCTCCCTGGTGACGGAAGCCGGTCTAGCCCATGAATTACGCCCTTTGAAAGACCTGTCCTGATATGAGCGGCCCACTGGATATATCCTCCGGCGAGGTCACACGCGACGCCTTTCTTGGCGGCAAGGTACATGTCTACCAGCCCAAAAAAGGCCGCCACAGGGCCGGTCTGGATGCGGTTTATCTTGCCGCGGCCCTGCCCGACGGCACAAAGGGGCATGTGGTCGATCTTGGGGCTGGCGTCGGAACGGCAGGCTTTTGCGCCGCAGCCCGCCTGCCCGGTATCAGCGTTACTCTTGTGGAGATTGACGAAACCGTCTTGTCCCTCGCCCAGGCTGGCCTGGAAGATCCGGGCAATACGTCCTTCGCGGGGCGGGTCGTCTCCTTGAAGGCCGATGTCACCGCCAAGGGCAGCCTGCGCCATGCGGCCGGGCTGAGGCCGTCGCTGGCCGATCATGCGATCATGAACCCGCCCTACTATGAGGCGGACCGGTTCCGCGCGTCCCCCAAATCCGCGAAGGCCGACGCGCATATGCTTGATGAGCGGGGTCTGGAGCCCTGGGCCAGAACCGCCACCGATATTGTCAAGGAAGGGGGAAGCCTGACCGTGATTTTCCGGGCGGATGGCCTGCAGGACCTGCTCAGCGCTCTTACGGGCCGGTTCGGCGCCATTGACGTCATTCCGCTGCGCCCTCGCCCCGAGACCCCTGCGACACGGGTTCTGGTCCGCGCCATCCGCGCCAGCAAGGCGCCCTTGCAGCTCCTGCCCGGCTTTGTGCTGCATGAAGGCGCCGGATCGGACTTCACTGCCCAGTCCAAAGGCGTGATGCGGGACGGCCTCGGCCTTGGCCTCGGCCAGCGCTGACCCGTTCAGCCCGTCAGTGCACCAGAATTTCCCCATCCGCATAGCGGAAATCAACCGGTTCGATCAGATTTTGATGGGCAATGCGCACCGAATGGATCCGTCCTTCAATCTCCCGCTCCCAGAAAGAGAGAAACCGGGTGAGTTCCGGAAATTTCGGCGCCAGATCTTCTGTTTGCCAAAGGAAACTTTGCAGAAGTTTGGGATGGTCGGGCAGCCGGTAGAGAATTTCGGCCGTCAGCAATCCATAACCGAGCAGCCGCTTTTCGAAGTCTGAGATGGTCGTCATTCCGATCCTTTCTTCGTTGCAAAGAAAGAGTGTCACGGAATTCCGGTTAACCAAACCCGACTATTGAGCAAATTCTGTTCAAAAACAAAACTTTAGCAGCACTATACTAAGCCTGCTAACAAGACCCGTCTCAGGGACGGCCCGCATGCCAGTGGGGAAGTCAGCGGGATTGAATGGAGGTGAGATACCCTAAAAACACGTCAATGTCTTCTGGTTCAAAGGCAAATTCCGGCATCGTGTCATGGGCGGTCACGATCCCCTCTGCCAGAGGCTCTTCCAGACTTTCCAACGGATAGCGTTTGGACAGATCCCGGAAGGCGGGTGCGCCGGCATTTGGGCTGCTGCCGCTGGCGCCGACCGCGTGGCAGGCCGCACAATGGATTTCGGCCAGTTCCAACCCGGAGGCTAGACTTAGCGGATCGGATGGATACGCGCCGTCAGAAGCCAGCGACGTGCCGCAAGCCATCACCAGAACCAACGCCGCCAAAATGCTGGGGCCTGTTGCCACGGGCCTCTCCTTCCCTTGAATCACGCAGCGTTTTATAGATGGTTCCGGCCCCTCTGCCCATTAGGAGGATCACGCAGTGTGCAGCACTGCAGTGTACCGCAAGATGGGGCGCAACAGGACTGTCCTTGCCTGCGCAGCACCTGTATGGTCCTTCAAAAGCAGACCCTACCGGAGGTTTCATGAGCCCGTCCCCCCTTCCCGCGTCCATTGACGACACGCTTCAACTGATGGATCAGGCGGGCTATGTCGCAGATAGGTCCCTGGCCACGGTCCTGCATCTTGCCCTCAAGATGCGCCGCCCCCTGTTTTTGGAAGGCGAAGCCGGGGTCGGCAAGACGGAAATCGCCAAGGTGCTGTCGGGCACGCTCGGCCGGGACCTGATCCGGCTGCAATGTTATGAGGGCCTCGACATTGCCGCCGCCGTTTATGAATGGAACTATCAGGCCCAGATGATCGAGATCCGCGTGTCGGAAGCCTCCGGAGACACCAGTCACCAGAACCTGTCCAGATCGATCTTTGACGAGCGTTTCCTGATCAAGCGGCCGGTGCTTCAGGCGCTGGAGCCGTCTCCTGCCGGACCGCCGGTGCTCCTGATCGATGAACTGGACCGGGCTGATGAAGCCTTTGAAGCCTTCCTTCTGGAAGTGCTGGCGGACAATCAGGTCACGATCCCGGAGCTTGGAACGATCAAGGCTGCAGAACCGCCCATCGTAATCATCACCACAAACCGGACCCGGGAAATCCATGACGCCCTGAAACGCCGGTGCCTCTATCACTGGGTCGATTATCCGGATGCGGAGCAGGAGCTGGAAATCGTCCGCCGCAAGGTGCCCGGTGCCGCCGAGCGCCTGGCCGAAGAGGTCGTTGCCTTCGTCCAGAGACTGCGCGCCGAAGAAGATCTCTTCAAGCAGCCCGGTGTCGCTGAGACCCTCGACTGGGCCACCGCCCTGTCGGAGCTGAACGAATTGGCCCTTGACCCGGACATGGCCTCCGACACGCTCGGGGTTCTTTTGAAATACCAGGATGACATAGAGCGGGTGCGCGGCTCGAAAGTGCGCCAGATGGTCGAGGAGCTCCGCAAGGAGGGCGCCCGCTCTGTCCAGCAGCCGATGCCGGCGGTCTGAGCGCATGCGCTCCCGCATTATCGACAATATTGTCTATTTCGCCCGCACCCTGCGCAAGGCGGGGGTTCCCGTTGGCCCGGCGTCGGTCGTGGATGCGGTGCAGGCGGTGGAAGTCTCCGGCATTACCAGCCGCGACGACCTTTACTGGACCCTGCATGCGGTCTTTGTGCGCAAACGTGAGCAGAAGGTTCTGTTTGACGAGGCCTTCCGCATCTACTGGCAAAGCCGGGGCTTGATCGAAAAGATGCTCGCCATTCTGTCGCCGGTTGCCCCGCCGCGCGGCGCCCCGGAAAAGCCCAAGGCCGGGCAGACCCGCGTGTCGCAAGCCTTCGAAGCGGCCAGGGAGCGGACTGCAGAAGAGACTGTGCCGGAGATCGAAGTGGATGCCAAATTCACCGTGTCGGGGAGGGAACTGTTGCAAACCAAGGATTTCGCCCAGATGACGGCGGACGAAGTCGCGGCCGCCAAACGGGCCTTGCGGGCAATGGCCCTGCCCCAGGACAAGATCCGCCTCAGGCGCTTGAAAGCAGCGCCACGCGGGCGGGTTGATCCGCGCCGGACCTTGCGCGCGTCCCTCCGGGCGGGCGGTGGGATCATTGACCTGAAATTCCGCAAACCAATGGAAAAGCGCCCGCCGCTGGTGGCCTTGTGCGACATTTCCGGGTCCATGAGCCAGTATTCACGCCTGTTGCTGCATTTTCTGCATGGGGTGACCGCCGACCGGCGGGACGTGCACACTTTCCTGTTCGGCACACGGCTCACCAATGTCAGCCGGCAGTTGCGCATGAAAGATCCGGACGAGGCGCTGGCGGCCTGCTCCGACGGGGTGGCGGACTGGTCCGGCGGCACCCGGATCGCCTCGGCCTTGCGGGACTTCAACCTGCACTGGTCGCGCCGGGTCCTGTCCGGCAAACCCACCGTGCTCCTGATCACCGACGGCCTGGAACGGGACACCGATGAGGATCTTGCGCGGGAAATGGACCGGCTTCACCGGTCCTGCCGCCATCTGATCTGGCTCAACCCGCTGCTGCGCTTCGGTGGTTTCGAAGCCAAGGCCAAGGGCATCCGCGCCATGCTGCCTCATGTGGACGACTTCCGTGCAGCCCATTCCCTCGACGCGGTCTCCGATCTTGCCGATGCGCTGGCTGGAACGCGGCAGCAAACAGCGCCCAAAGCGCCCAAAGATTGGCTTTAGAGCATCGTGCGATAAGTTTGCACCATTTGACCGGATCTGCTTTGTTTGCTGAGGAGGCGGATCGCGCGCCTTGGTGTTTCCCACCACAAGTGCGATCCAACGATGTCAGCGGGCAAAGCAGACCGGCCCCTCGGGTGATGGAAAGCAGCCCATCGGCAGCGTTGCGTCGCTTGCCCGATACACCGCATCGCGCTGCGCGAAGCGCCTTCCCGGATGATCTGCTTTCCAGCATCAAATGGTACAAACTTATCGCACGATGCTCTAGACAGGCAGGAGAGACTAACTTGAACGGAAAAACGCTTTCGGATTTTCAGAACATTGTCCAAACGGTCTCAAACACTTACGCACAGAAGTTCGGGATTGAGCGGGACGCTGCCTGGTATCTTGAAAAACTGACGGAAGAACTCGGCGAACTGGCTGCTGCCGATCTCAAATGCCGGGGCAGAGCAAGATCTGACGGAAAAACGGCATCGGACCTCAAGGCCGAGCTGGCAAACGAAACCGCCGATCTGTTCGCCCATCTTTTGCTGTTTTGCGATGACCGGGGCATCGACCTCGATCAGGCCATTGCCAAGAAATGGATGCGCTACCTTCCAGCTCCAGCCCAGCCAGCTTGAAAGCAACAGGTTTGTGGATTGGCGTTTGCAACCGCATTGGGCTTTTCCATTCCCATGGTCAAGCTGCCCTATGGGAACTTACGCGGCAGCAGCAGAACCTGACAAAAACGTTCTGTAGATCCGGTAAGCTTCCAAAAGGGCCAGCGGCACAAAATGCACAAGGGCCGCACCAAAGTGGTTGTGCACGAAAATCCAGTGCAGCAGCGTCGCAATGGCCGCCAGATAGACCAGTTGCTGCAGCTTCTTCCAGCGGCGGCCCAGCACACGGACGGAAAAGTCGTTGGATGTAAGCGCAAGCGGCAGAAAGATGAAAAAGGCCAGCCAGCCGGTCCAGATACCGAACAACAGCGCCTCCGCCAACATGGCGGACAAGGACCCGCTGTCGATCACATAGAGAACGGTGTGCAGCGCCGCATATCCAAAGGCCGCCACGCCGAAATACCGCCGGCGGCGCAGCATCCAGAGCCAGAAACTGCTTTTGGGAAAGAGCAACCGGACCGGAGAAATGATCATGCAGATGATCATGAATCTGGCTGCGAACTCGCCGGTTGGATGCAGGAGGAATTCGCTCGCCGGACGCCCGTCTTCCGAAATTGCGCCGGATGTCAAAGCCAGAACCATGGGAATGGATGGCAGGGCCAGCAACAGCCAGATGAAGGCCTTCGACGACCTACCCCTTTTCAAACTCTCTATCATGCCGCGCCCCTGTTTTCCTCGCCCGCTGCCGCGCCCTGCGGTCAGTGGAGATCATACCCGCAGCCTGTCGCACATCTGTGCCAGGACCCGGCCGGTTTTGTCGCAAGATGTATCTGAAGAGCAGCCGTCCATCGAAAGACCTTAGGAAAACCCCGCCGGTCCGGTGTTGGGGCACATGAGACCGGCGGGATCTTTGAAGCGGGCCGCACCGGGCCCGGGACAGACAATAGTTTCAACTTTTCGAAACTAAATGCGGCAAGCTGTCTCAGCGGCGATCCGAGACGCTGAGCCTTGCCCGTTTAGGGCAGAGCCACAACCTGCGTGCGCACGCCAACCCGCTGAAAGAGATCCTTGATGTCCCGGTTCGCCATGCGGATGCAGCCATAAGACACCGCCCGCCCGATGGAGCCGGGCCGGTTGGTGCCGTGAATAGCGTAATTGCCGTTGGAGAGCGTCATGGCAGCCGCACCCATGGGATTGTTGGGGGCGCCACCCGCAATCCTCTTCGGCAAATGCGGAAAGTCCCGGCGCACCTCCTCAGACGGAGACCAGTCCGGCGCGACATATTTGGCCGTGATCCGCGCTGTCCCGGTCCAGGCCTTGCGCGGCTTGCCAACGGCAACCCGGTAGCGGATCGCCCGCTGCCCACGCAGCACCAAATAAAGCCGCTTTTCAGAATTTCGGATCACGATCGTGCCCGGCCGGAAGCGGTGATCTGAAAAGCCGACCAGCTCGGCCGCCTGCGCAGCAGATGGCAGGCCGGGCACACCCCCAAAGGCCAGCCAGCCCAGAACAGAACTGAAAAGACAAAACCAGCAGGAGAAACGACGCATAACAGGTCCCCTTTTGCAGAGAACCCTACTCGAACGGGACCAGGGACAGAACCAGGCACCCCGCTTTTCTTAAGCAAGGGTTAACGCATCTCCGTTGCGGCTAATCCAGGAGTACGGGAAACATCAGTCCAGCAAGCGCGGTGTTCCGTCCTGCCACTCGTAGACTGCATAGTCCGGCAGGTTGCTGTCTCCCTTTTCGTCAAACGTCACGGCCCCCAGAATCGTCTCCAGCGGGCCGCTGCGCAAGGCTTTTGAGACCGCTTCCAGCCCGGTCTCTCCGGCCATGCCGGCCGCCCGTGCCCACGCTTGAATGGCTGCATAAGTGGTCAGGGCATAGCGGTCTGCCGGGCGGCCCTCGGCCTCCAGCGCAGACACCAGTTCCGCCGCACCGTCCTGCTCCCGCGGATCAACCGGATAGGTCATCAAGGCCCCATCTGCCACCGGTCCGGCGAGGTCTGGAAAATCATTGCTCATCATGGCATCCCCGGACATGAGCACCATGTTCAAGCCCTGCCGGTTCATCTCCCGCATGAGCGTGCCGGTTTCAGCGGCATAGCCGCCAACAAACACCACGTCCACAGCCTCCAGCGCGAGCTGGGAAACGATATAGCGGTAATCCTTTTCACCCGTGTCAAATCCGAGCGCCAGGCTTTCAGACACGCCCAAACCGTTGAGCACGGCCTTGACCTGATCGGCGAGACCTTTGCCATAGGCAGTCTTATCGTTCAGGATTGCAATACGGGACGTGCCGAACCGCTTGGCCAGAAAAGCCCCGGCCACTGCGGCCTGGCGGTCATCCCGGGGTGCCAGACGGAAAACACCCGCACCCGGGCGTGCATCCGTGAAGGTGGGCAAGGTGGTCACCGGAGACATCTGCACGATCCCGGCCTGAGCATAGACCTCACTGGCCGGAATAGACGCCCTGAAACAGGCATGACCGGCTACAAAGACAACCCCTTTGCCAACAAGCTGGTTGGCCACTGCCACCGCCTTGTCTTCATCACAGGCATCGTCCGCGAAGTCCAGAACAAGACGCTCGCCATTGACGCCGCCGGCCCGGTTTAAATCCGCCACCGCCTGCGCGGCGCCGGCGCGCATCTGCAGGCCGATCTCCTTGAACTGACCGGTCATCGGCCCGGCAACCGCAATCCGGATGTCAGCCTGTGCCGCCCCGGACAACAGGCAGCCCGCACACAGAAGAACAAAGGTTGCAACTTGGGCTGCAACTAGGCGAAAAATCATCCGGCGCTCCTTGCCAACCAGTCTGTTCCTGAAGGAACAACTTAGGGACGGCGGCATCATTGTGACCGCTATCCCCTTTGCAGAACTCCTAGCAGCGACTAGGTTACGGCTGCAAGTCAAAGACATGGCCGATTCCGGCTGAACCGGCTGATGGAGCTGACCTTATGTCTACGCCGACCTCCAACACCACCCGGCTGCCACTCGACACGGCCAGCTTCCGCGAGGCCATGAGCCGGATTGCTGCGGCTGTCCATGTGGTGACCACAGACGGCCCGGGCGGACGCTTCGGCGCCACGGTTTCTGCAGCGTGCTCGGTGAGCGACGACCCCGCCAGCATTCTGATCTGCCTCAACCGGCAGACCCGCATGCATGATGCGGTGCTTCAAAACCGGTGTTACTGCCTCAACACGCTCGGCCACGATCACGAAGACATTTCCAACAGTTTTGCCGGGCGGGACACACTGGACATGGCCGCGCGCTTTGCCAAAACCAGCTGGACACAACTTGCCACCGGCTGCCCGGCGCTGGACAGCGCCCGGCTCAGTGTCGATTGCGACGTGTTTTCGGTCACGGAAATGGGCACCCATTCCATCATTGTGGGCACAGTTGTGGACCTGCGCATGACCGAGCCCGGCCAGTCCCTGCTCTATGTGCGCCGGGGCTATAAAAGCCTCGACAGCTGAGCCGCTTCGGCCCACACTGAAGCGGGTTCACGTTTTTCTTTCCCTTTCCCGTTCCGGAACACCATGACATGACAGGCCCCCGCAACCTCATCACCGATGTCCCCGGCCTGAAACTCGGCAATGCCACGGACACGGATCTGAAATCGGGCGCAACCGTGCTGGTCCCGGACGAACCTGCGGTTGCCTCTGTGGCCATTCATGGCGGTGCACCCGGAACACGGGAAATCGCCCTCCTGGAACCAGAACAGACTGTTGAGAAGATCGACGCCATCGTTCTGGCGGGGGGATCCGCTTTCGGGCTGGATGCAGGCGCCGGGGTCCAGGGGCGCCTTGCCGAACTCGGCTACGGCTTTCAGGTCGGCCCGGTGCGCGTGCCCATCGTGCCCACGGCCATCCTGTTCGACCTGCTCAATGGCGGCGACAAGAGCTGGGGCCAGGCGGCACCCTACCGGGATCTTGGCCGGTCGGCCCTTGATGCGATTTCCAGCACGTTTGAGCTGGGCTCAGTCGGTGCTGGAACCGGGGCGACCACCGCCAATCTGAAAGGCGGCCTTGGGTCCGCCTCCCTGGTGCTTGGCAACGGGGTGACAGTCGGCGCAGTTGTGGCGGTCAATGCGCTTGGCCGGGCCACAATCGGCGACAGCGCCCATTTCTGGGCTGCTCCGTTTGAACAGAACGCGGAATTCGGTGGCCTTGGAACGGCCCATCCCTTCCCCGGCGATGCGGTGGATGTGCGTACCAAACTGGACGCCCTGAAAGCAGGCGCCAACACAACGATTGCTACGGTGGCGACCGATGCGGTTCTGACAAAAGGCGAGGCCAAGCGCCTCGCCGTCATGGCCCATGACGGGCTGGCCCGAGCCCTGTGGCCCGCTCACACCCCGCTGGACGGGGATCTTGTCTTTGCCCTGTCGACCGGCCGGCGCAAACTGGAAAGCGGATTGGAGGATATGGTGCAGATCGGCGCCGCCGCCGCTTCCTGCCTGGCCCGGGCCATTGCCCGGGGAATCTACCATGCCAGCCCGGCTCCGGGCGATCCGGTGCCCACCTGGCAGCAGAAATTCGGCCGGTAAAAATTCCTGAAACAATAATTCTGAAATGCAAATACGCCAGGCAGCCGCCCCCATCCGGGAGGCCTCGGAAGCGGTCTTTAACAAAAGCTGTCTGAAGATCAGGGGGCGTTCCGGCCGAGACGGGCTGCGCGAGCCAGCATTCGGGTGCGGGCTTGCTCACTGGAATTGTGGATCGGCGCGAACAGGTCAAACCCCCTGGGCTTTAGGCCGCAAAAGGCAAGGATCTGCTTTTCCGTCTGTTTGCGGGTGCCTGACCCGTAGATCCAGCGGAAGATCCAGCCCGGCGTATCGGCGGTGACCAGAACCTGCGCCGTCCGGCCCTTCAACAGTTTTTCCGGGATCATTTTGCCCGGCACATATTGATAGGCCTTGCCAGCCAGAAACACCCGGTCGAACAGGCCCTTGAGCTTGGCCGGATGCCCGCCCCACCATAGTGGGTGGACCAGCACGAAATGCTGACACCAGACAATGTCTTCCCAGATTTCCTGCAGATCCGGCTCAAGAGCCGGAGCGTCATGCAGATCGGACGTTCCAAAATCCGGATTGAACGTCATTTCGAACAGATGCCGAACCCGGACCTCATGGCCGCAACCGGCCGCTTCCCGAGCAAATTCGCCTGCCAGCGCCCCGCAGAAACTGCCCTGCGCGGGGTGTCCGTCAAGAACCAAAATGCGTGTCATGTGCACACTCGCTTGTTTAAAAAAGGAAGATCAGCTAAAAATTGACCTCGGTCATCTTTTGACACCGGAACGCCCTAAGGTCAATATTTTTTTGACCGCGGTCATTTTTGAGGACGCATGACACGCAAACCCCAGGCCCGCAGGATCGCAACACGGGCCAAAGTGCTGCAGGCCGCAAAGGACTTGAGCGCAAGACATGGTCTTGATCAGGTCACGGCGGACGCCGTTGCAGCCGAAGCTGGCGTTGCCAAAGGCACCGTCTTTTCCCATTTCGGCGATATGGACGGTCTGTTGTCCCACATCCTGCTCGACCGGCTGGACGCGCTGAGAACACCTCCCCCGGACCATGACGTCTTCCCGGCAGCTGCCGCTGAGACCACCGACCCCGTCGGTCTGCTGATTGCCCGGATGATGCAACTAATTGAAGTGATCACGGAAAGCCCAGCGATCATGCGCCTGTTTCTTGACAATATTGGGGTCACCAAACCCAATTGCGCAGAAGAATTTGTGGAAACGCTGGATGCCCTGGATGCGGAACTGGCGGCTTTTCTGGAGCTTTGGCAGCGCTCCGGCGCAGCCTCGCCGGCCTTGCGGCAGGACCGCAGCCCAGCGGAAATGATGGATGGGCTGATTGCCTTCATGATCCATGGCGCGATCTTGCGCAAAAGCCTTCAGGTGACCGACATGGGCGCGCTGGAACAAAGGCTCCGCCGCCATGTGGAGGCTTTGCTGCTGGCGCCCTGACTCTGGCCCAATGACGCTGGCACGATGACGCTTGCACAGTGAAGCAGGCCCTGCAAGGTGGGCGGACGCACATGGTGCGGCCCCTTTAGACCCTGCTGTAGCGCCCCGTGCAGACCACAACTACCCCTCGTCCGGCAGCTCCCCCGGCCAGCTCACAACATGCTGTTCATAGTCTTCCAGCTGCAGGCCATCTTCCGGGACCGTTAGGCCAGAGACCGAGATACCGGCCTGATGCACAGTGTGCGGATCGCCCGACACCAGCGGATGCCACCAGTAAAGATCCTCGCCCTCGCGCACCAGCCGGTAGGCGCAGGTCGGCGGCAGCCAAGTCAGGGTTCTGACCTCGTCCGGGGTCAGCTGAATGCAGTCCGGCACGGTCGCGGCACGGTTCTCATAGTCCTTGCAGCGGCAGCTGTCCCCATCCAGAAGCGTGCAGGCCACCTGGGTCCAGACAATCTCGCCCGTGTCCCAGTCTTCCAGCTTGTTCAGACAGCAGCGCGCACAGCCATCGCAAAGGGACTCCCATTCTGCGGAAGTCATATCGTCCAGGCTCTTGGTCTTCCAGAACGGAAGCGGCGCTGGGTCTGTGTCAGAAGCGGGGTCCATGCACATGCCTGAGAATTGCCAATGTCAGCCGGAAGCGGCACGCAGCGCCTAACATGCTCCGGGACCGGCGGCAATATCAGACCATGAAGAGACGTTTCGCCCCCTCTCCTCACGCAGCGGCCAAAATGACTTTCAAATCCCCTTTGCGCAGCAGCGCAAGAGCTGTTTTCATACAAGGTGAAAGACGCTACCCTTATCAGTGGATCTGTTTGAGATTCCGGTGACGCTTTGACGGCAATCTGTCATGTCTGTTAACCGTCGGATGTCTTTTCCAATAGCCATTTGCAGCTGTTTGAAATACGTCTGACGGCAGTTTGCCAGGGCCGCACCGGCCCCTCATCCGACCGAGACACCAGCGCCGCCGGAGACCCTGTTCGCGTGACAGAAGAGCCGCACAAAACTGAAGCCGCCGGAAAGGCGCCAGAGACAGAGCAGCAGACGGCCGCAGAGGACACCTCGCCACAAGCTGGCGCGGGCAAACGCCACCGCGTCCGCCGGTTCTTCCTGGCCATGGATGCCTTTGTCGACACGGCCCTATGGACCAGCGGCTCCGCCCTCCGGCGTCTGTTTGAAGGCTATGACTCGTTCTTGCGCCGTTTCAAGGCCAAGGGCATCTGGCGCGGCCTGTCGGAACTGTCGTCCGATGCCCTCACCTTCGGCCTGGCAGGCTTCATTGTTGTGCTGGCCTTTGCCCAGCCCGCCTTTGAAGCCACCCGCTATGCGGACTGGAAAACAACAGACGACTTTGCGGTCACATTTCTGGACAGGTTCGGCAAGGAAATCGGCCGCAGGGGCATTGTGCTCAATGACAGCGTGCCGCTGGAAGAAATTCCCGATTCGTTGATCAAGGCGACACTGGCCACGGAAGACCGGCGCTTTTTCAGCCATTTCGGCATTGACGGGGTCGGCACGTTCCGCGCAATGGTGGAGAACGCCCGGGCAGGCGGTGTGGTCCAGGGTGGCTCGACCCTGACCCAGCAACTTGCCAAGAACCTGTTCCTGAGCAATGAGCGCAGCCTCAGCCGCAAGATCAAGGAGGCCTATCTGGCCCTGTGGCTGGAGGCCAATCTCACCAAACAGGAAATCTTGAAGCTCTATCTGGACCGGGCCTATATGGGCGGCGGAGTCTTTGGGGTGACGGCGGCCTCCAAGTTTTATTTCAACAAGAATGTGCGCGAGCTCACCCTTGCCGAAAGCGCCATGCTGGCCGGGCTTTACAAGGCCCCGACCAAATATGCACCCCATATCAATCTGCCGGCAGCGCGGGCGCGGGCCAATGAAGTGCTCACCAATATGGTGCAGGCAGGCTTCCTGACCGAAGGCCAGGTGATCGGCGCCCGCCGCAATCCGGCCCTTGCCGTTGACCGGTCCCAGGACCAGCTGCCCGAATATTTCCTCGACTGGGCGCTTGACGAGGTCAAGAAACTGGCCCGCCGCACCCCTGCCATGGCCCATGACCGGATCGTGACCGTGCGCACCACGCTGGACCCCGCTCTGCAGCGGCAGGCGGATCTGGCCGTCGAGACAATCCTGCGCGACAATGGCAAACTGCGCGATGCCAGCGAGGCGGCCCTGATTTCCATGATCCCGGACGGGGCGGTCGTGGCCATGGTGGGCGGACGCTCCTACGGGGAAAGTCAGTTCAACCGGGCGGTCAATGCCCTGCGCCAGCCCGGCTCCTCCTTCAAGCCCTTTGTCTACATGACCGCCTTCCTGAACGGCTACACCCCGGCCAGCATCGTGCCAGACCGGCCGGTCTGGATCGGCAACTGGTCCCCGAAGAACTACAACCGCAGCTATCGCGGCCCGGTGACGCTGAAAACCGCCCTGACCAAATCGATCAACACGATCCCGGTTCGCCTGTCGCTGGATTTCGGCCGGGAAAAAATCATCGAGACCGCCTATGCGATGGGACTCACCCATGAACTGGAAAATTCCATCTCCCTGCCGATCGGCTCGTCGGAAGTGACCGCCATCGATATGGCCTCCGCCTATTCCACCTTTGCCAATGGAGGCATGTCGGCCCCTGCCTATGGCATCCTGGAAGTTCGCAACAGCGACGGCAAGATTCTCTACCGACATGAGCGCGACGAGACCGCCACTCCCAAACGGGTTCTGCCGGAAGAACAGGTGGAAATGATGAATGACATTCTGGTGAATGTGGTGGAGGCTGGCACCGCCCGGCGGGCCCGCCTGGACGGGGTCGTGGCCGCCGGCAAAACCGGCACCACCAACGCCTACCGCGATGCCTGGTTTGTCGGCTACACAGGCAATTTCTCAACAGCGGTCTGGGTCGGCAATGACGACTTTTCCTCCACACGGCGCGTGACCGGCGGCAGCCTGCCCGCCATGACCTGGCAGCTTTACATGAACTACGCCCATAAAGGCATCGAACTGGCCCCCATGCCCGGCGTTCCCGCCGAAAGCCTGCCGCGCCTTGCGAAACCGGCCGCCGCGCAGGTGGCGGCAAAAACCACCATCTTTTCGCAGCCCCGGGTGCTGAAACGGCGCACCCAGAAAATCCTGTTGCAGATCGGCCAGGACCTGCGCCGCCTGAGCGAACAGAAGAAGGCTGCCAACGACCCCGGCCCGGCGCGCGCCGTCACGGACACGGCGTCCCTGCGGGCGGCCTCACCCGAACCCATGGCGGCCCAATGAGCGGAACGACCATGCAGCAGGACCCGCGCCAATATGGCGAAGCGGATTGGCACATTCAGGACCTGCCCAATTCCATCCGCCCCTACCGCCCCCATCCGGCGCGCACGCTCCTCATTCTGGCGCTGATCGTGGCTGCGGCTGGCGTACTCGGTATCGGTTCCGCCTATCTCCTGATCGAGCGGGAACAGCCCCTTGATGCGATCACCATAGGCTCCTGGCGCGCCTATCCAAGGGCAGGCACCGCCGAGGCCGATCCCTATTCCGTGGCCATCTATACCCGCGGCGCAGTGATCCCGCTGGCCTCCGGTGAGGGCCTGGCCCTTGAAGCCCGGCAGGACAATCAGGGCTATCTGCTCGACCCGACCTGCATCTACACAATCTCGGGCCAGACCCCGGCGGCAAGGCTGTGGACCTTGACCGCGACGGACGGCAATGGCCATCTGGCCGCCACCTTGCCCGGACGGGTATATCTGGACAGCCAGCACCTGTTGCGCAATCCGGACGGCTCGTTTGAGATCAACGCGGCCGCAGCGCCCCATTCGGGCAACTGGCTGCCGCTGGAAGCCAATGCCAGCGCAAGTGATGGCCTGCGCTTCGTGCTCAGGCTCTATGATGCACCGGTCACCACCGGTGAGGCGCTGGACGGCATTTCCCTGCCCAAGATTGAAAGGCAGGGCTGCCCGTGACCCTTTCCCCCCGATTCTCCCTGACCATCGGCCTTCTGGCGACCCTGTGCCTGGCCGCGATTTTCCATATTCTGGTGGTGCTCAGCATCCCTTTGAATGTGCGCCATAGCGCCTATGACAATGTGGCCAGCTATGGCCCGGACCGGCAGTTCAACCTCCTGCCCGATGTGAACCCCGGACAAGAGCCGCTGCCCGGGCTGGATCCGGCCATGAAACACGCTACCTGCCGCTTTCAGCTTACCGACGGCCCGGTGCTCTTTGATGCCGGAGTACCGACCTCCTTCTGGTCCATCGGGCTTTTCAATGCAGCCGGAGAAGCGGTCTACAGCCTCAACAACCGCACGGCCGGGGCCGATCACCTGTCTATGCTGGTGCTGACACCGCAGCAGCTCTCGATCCTGCGGGAGAACCCGCCGGACAATCTGGAAGATCTGATTGTGATCGAAACGGAAGAGCTCAGCGGCTTTGCCCTGCTGCGCGCCTATGTGCCCGCACCCGTCAAGGCTGATAGCATCGACGCAGCCCTCCAGGCCGCCACCTGCGGCACGATCGGTTAGCAGACAAACCCGTCACGGCCTGACCTCAGTGAGTTCACGCCTAAAGCAGCGCCGGACAAAGCCTCACAGACTGCAAAGCTATTTCGGAGAGCGCTTTCACCCCGCCTTGGGCGCGTAAGGACCAAGGGCCTCGAACAGCTCCCGGTAATGGGCTTCCTTGCCCCGCCAGCGCTCCAGGGAGGAGCGGAAGATCGGGCGGCGGACCTGGGTGTTGGAAAAGGTCGTGACCGGGCTGTCGCTCTTGTAGAACTCAAGGCAGCCGTCTTCCCAGTCAAGGCCCGCATGTTCCAGCAAGGCCGCGCTTTCCCCGCGCTGGTTGTCCACCAGCGCCTCATAGGACAGCGGATGGATGGTGACCGGCGCGACCTGCTGCCAGTGGTCCATCAGCCCATGATAGCTGCGGAAATAGCGGCCGACGCTTTCCTGGGTCCGGGCATAATTATGGGCCGGGGACAGGGGATGGGACAGCAGCGAAATGCAGATATCGGCCGCAGACCGCTCGCAGTGAATGAAGGCGGCCTTCGGGAACAGCAGGCTCATCAGCCAGATCATTTCATAATTATGGGGCATCTTGTCGGTCACCCGGTCCACCCGCCGGTTGACCCCGTCCATAAGGCCAAGATATTTGCGCGCGATCCGCTTGAACTCCTTCGGCTCCATGTCCTTCAGCCGGGTTTCCAGCTCAGGGCCCGGCCTGGCCTTCAAGCCCAGCTCTTCCTGAAGATGGCGGAAAAACTGGACTTCGCCGCCACTGGCTGCGCGCGAATGGCAGCTGATGATCTGTTCCACCAGGGTCGTGCCGGACCGGGGCAGACCGAAAATGAACACCGGCTTTTGCGAGGGGTCGCCGATTTCCGTGCGACCTGCGAAATAGGCCGTGTCGAACACCTCTTTCATGAAGGCGATGCGCTCTTCATATGCGGCCGGATCAAAGGCCGGATAATGGAGCGTGCGCGCCCTTTGATAGTGGTCCAGCCCCCGTTCGGTCTCGCCGATATCCAGGCAGATCTTGCCCGCCGCCCAATGGAGATTGGCCTGATCCGGGCCCGGACGCGACACACCATCACCGATCAGCGCTTCAATCTGGTCCAGCTCAACGGGTTTGTCCTGGAAAGAGCGCGCGAGGCTGAGGCATTGGTAGGCGGTCGGCAGTTCCTTTTTGCAGGCAATCGCCTTTTCAAACCAGCCGATGGCCTCCTCGATCTTGCCGACACTCACCTCAAGCTGGCCCATACCAACAAGGGCATAGCCGTTTTCCGGCTCCAGCTTCAGCGCCCGCTCATAGCTTTGGCGCGCCAGGACCGCCTGGCGCCGTGCCCGGTAGACATCCCCGAGCTGTGCCTGAAATTCGGCCTGCTGCGGCGCCAGGGACACCGCCTTTTTCAGCGCGCCCTGAGCCCCGTCCAGATCACCCGCATTCAACAGAGCAAGGCCCAGCAACTGATGCACCTGCGGGTGTTTGGCCGCCTTGCGGGCGGCCAGTTGCAGCCGTTCGATAGCAAGGCCGATCCGCCCCTCCTGATAGGCGGCGATCCCAAGGGAGAAATTTGCCTGCGGGTTGCGCGGATCGAGCCGCAGCACTTCCTCAAACATGTTCAGGGCCACAGGAAGACGCCCGGCATGCTGGTGGCTGAGGGCTTCCTGAACAAGCTGCGACACGCGGGGGGACATGAACTCTCCTGACATCACTTTCCGGCAGCGGCCGGTTGCTGTCCCCTGCAATAATGCTGCGCCTTGAAAAGTGCAAACCAAATGGTCCCGTCAGGAGGGACAGGAGGGAGGAGCCTTATTTTTGAACGGGCTTGCGCTCCGTGCCCCAGCCGGTATAGATCCGAGATCTGCGCACCGGCTTTTGTGCGCCCGTTCGGCTGGCGGTTTCGCAGCTTGCCTCGGCCAGCCGCACCTGCCCTTCCAGCTCCCGGATGGCATTGTTGACCTTCCAGACCCGGTTCTTGCTCGGGGTCTCGATCTCAAGCCCCTTCAGCGCCCGCTGATAGGCCACAATGCGGTAGCGCAGCGCCTGGCTGACCCATTTCACCATGACCCGGTTTTCCCAGACCCGTGCCTTGGCGCCATCATAGGTCTCCTCGGTGGTCACTTTCCGGTTGCGCAGCACCCGCAGCCGTTCATCGTCAGCCTTTTGCACCCGCATAGCGACCTCGCAAAAGGGCATGACCAGTTCCGCATCACCGGTCGCATCCGCCGCGATCTTGTCGTAGCGGGCATCGGAGGAGCTGAATTTGTCCGAGCGCAGATAGATCAGGTACAGATCGGGCGGCACCCGCCCTTCCGTTTCCGGCAACACCCGGGTGCGCGACAACTCCACCATCGTGCCACCGATCCAGTCCTTGGTCCAGGGTGGGCGGATCAGCGTCCAGCCCCGGTCACGCAGCAGCTTTTCGTCATTCGTATAGTTGAACTTGGACACGGGATCGCCGCGCAGGCGGGCCGCTTCAGTGCCGGCGGCCGGCATCAGATCGTCATGGACCACGGACGGTGCTGCACGGCCAAAATCACCGGTGGGCCGTACACAGGCGCCAAGCATGAGGCAGGCAGCCAGGACAGCGGCAGCCGTGACAACAGCAGACGAGCCGGCACAAGGCCGCTTCTGTCCACATTTGCCCGGCCCGCCAAGAACCGCTGTGACGCCTATGCCCATCGGGCGTATCTCCAAACCGCAATCATCAAACGCCCGGACAAGGATGATGCCCGGTGCGGCTGGAAAGGCGTGGACCGTCAGTCCTTGTCAGACCCAGCAGGTCCAGCTGCCTGTCCGATGGTCGCGATTCGCGCGGCAAGATCAAGATCGTGATGCTCATAGCGGATGCCTGGAAAGAGGATAACTTCCCCAAATGTTTCCTGGCCCGCCGTCTGGCGGTGTCTGGCCTCCTGGCCCACACGCGCAGTGGGCCGTTGAGCGGACGCAAAATCCAACAAAGTGCCCATCGTCTACCTCCTTCGGTTCCAGTTCCCTTTTCCAGCGTATTACCGGGAGGGAACGGTCAAACGGGCGACGCATTACTTCCTGCAGGTTCATTGGAAGCTGTCAGGGTTAACAGCATGCTAACGCTTTTCCTGCAATTTGAAGGAAACAACTTTCGACGGTCGATCTGTCTTTCGTATTTTTTAGTCGGGTGACATGCGAAACAACCAGCGAACACAAGCAGCCGTGCCGCCTTCTTCAGCTCCTTCCGGCTCCCGCCCCGTTTCCTCTTCAGCGCAGCCCGTGTTGCTGCCTGCAGCGGAAATCTTTGTCGGGCGTGCGAACCATACCCCTGAAGAAACACGGGTTTTTCTGGAGCTTGCGCGCAATCTGCTGCCGCTGACCCCGGTAGAGCACCGCCGCCGCATCGCCCATCTGATCGCCGGGCACCCAGCTCTTCCGGACGATCTGAACGAACAGCTTGCCCGGGATGAAGACCCGCTGACCGCAGCGCAAGCGCTTTGTAACAGCCCCAGGCTTTCTGTGGATCTCCTTCTGTCGGTTGCCGAAGCAGGACCGGAAGTCTGCCGTCTGGCCGTCGCCCGCCGCCCGTCTTTGCGCGAATCGGTCCTGTCCGCCCTGTGTGATCACGCCGAAGCCAATGTGATCCAGCGCCTTATGGACCGGGACGACGTGAAACTTACCAAAACCCATCAGGCCAAGCTCAGCCGGCGCAGCGACATCATTGCTGCCCTCGGCCTCGAGCTGGCCGGTCAGGATGCCCTCCATCCTGAAGGTCTGATGGGCCAGTTCCTGCATCTGCCGGCCCCCTTGAGAAAACAGGCCATAGCCGCCGCCGAATTGACCAGCCTGGTGAAACAGGCCCAGACCCAAGGTGGACCCATGTCGCAGAGAACCAAACCCAACCGTCTCCGCATTCAAGACGCTCTTGTCGCCGATGCCCTGACCCAGGACAGACCCCGTTTTGCCGAACGCCTTGCCCAGGGCCTCGGGCTGTCACGGGCAACCTGCAACATTTTGATGCGCAGTGATCAGGGCGAAGGGCTCATTATTGCCCTCAAAGCCCTTGGCATGCCGGAGTGCAAAACCTCCACGATCCTGATCAGGCTGCTCGGAGAAGACAAACCGCTTATGGATATACGGGGCCTGCTGCGCATGCACCGCACGCTCAGCAACGGCGCTGCCGAAGCGCTCGTGAGCCAGTGGATGCTGCATGATCAGGCGCCGCAGACGGCCCAGCCGCGCCACTCGTCCCAGTATCAGGAGGCTAAAGGGCGCAAAGGGACGGCCCAGCCATCCTTTGCCGAGCGGGGCAAGGAGCTGCGCCAGACCAGGCGGCGCAGCGGATCGGCCGAAGGCTGACCACCGGAGCGCCAGCCCAAGCCTTAAAGCATATCGCGGTTCACTGAATTTGCCTTTTGCGTCCTGTCCTCATGGATCTCGGGCGCGCCCAAACCGCAAAAGGACCCTAGAAGCGGAACAGCCCGGCCGCCGGATCGTCGCCCGGCTGGTCCTCGCGTGCCAGCGGCAGGTCGATCCGGCCGTCCCGGGCCTCGACCTCCACAAGCCAGTAGTCCGGGTCCATGCGGGCTTCACGGGACAATCGGTCCTGAACCGCTTCGGCTACGGCCTCTTCCAGCACCTTTTCAAAGAGGCGTCCCTCAGGCTGTTCGGTAAACATGGCTTGCGGTGCCGGGCCATAAAGGTCAAGGGTGCCGTCCATCCGGTCAACACTCACAAATACAGCTCCAGCTTCTTCCGCCCCCCGCCTGGAGACTGCCGCAAAACCGCCTTCGCCGAAAATCCGGCGCACCAACGCGCTGACGAAAAACTCCGATGTAACCCGCATAAGGCTCCCACCCTACCGATCTGGCCATTCCGATCTGGCCCCTCCGGCCTGGCTCACCCGGACAGGGACTGTCCGCTGAGCGCCTCAAGCCGCCGGATGGTCTTGGGGCCAAGATGACCGGTCAGGGGCAGGCCCCGGTCAAGCTCAAACCGCTTGATGGCAGCCGTCGTGTTGGCGCCCATCACCCCGTCTGCCTTCAAGGGGCCATAACCCAGTTCGGCGAGGGCCTTTTGAACGCGCATCAACTGCGGATCGGCATCAACACCGTCCGCAGCCCCCATCTCCTTCGCCGGTCTGGCGCGGACCGGCGGCCCCAGAACCGCAGCGCCCGGTTTGATCCGTGGTACGGGAACGGCAGATCCTGCCGGTTTGTCCCCTTCCATCAGAACCAGAGCCAGCAGCGCTTCATCCGCCTTGCCGGTCTCCGGCCGCCCGGCCTTGCGTTCAAAGGCCCGGATGGCCCGTTCGGTGGCCGGGCCATTCAGCCCGTCAAGCGGTCCTTCATAGAGCCCGATGCGGCGCAGTGAAATCTGCACATCAAGAACAAGTGTCGAAATCTCCTGGACCTTCAGAGCGCCCCGCCGGCCATTGGGTTCAGGCACCTGCACGGCCTCCGGGCGGTCCCGCGTGCTGAAAAACGGAGCAGGGTGCCGGCCCGGCTGCAGGCCGATGGCATTTGCAACGATCAGACAGGCCGTAAGCACCATGACAACGCTGCCCCCGGCTGCTGCCGGATTATCGAGCGCTGCATGGCCGGCCCGTGCCATCAGGCTGTCCGCCGGCTTGGGATGCTGGGATTTTTGTGACTTCCTTGCCATGCCGCTGCCTATGCCGGGACCGCCAGACGGCCGGGATCAAAGACCGGCATCGAACCGGCCTCACCACGCGCCCCGTTCTGGCTGGCGGGCACAAGAACAAGGACACTTTCGCCCCGGCCAAGGGCGGATTGGATCTTGAGAGTTGCCCCCGTCTTTACCAGAAGAGCCCCCGCCTGATCCAGTACAGATCGCGACCCTTCCGCATGCCAATGCAAACTGGAAGACCGGTTGACCGGGTCAAAATGCACCGCAATCTCCTCGCCTGCCACAGCCGCTTCGACAAAGACCTGCCCCCCTGCCCCAACGGTTTCCACCAGTTCGGACAAGATCAGGTGCAGGGACTGGCGAAAGGCCTTTTTTTCGGCAAAGGCATCTGGCAAATCATCAGCTGCAGAGACATCAAGCCCGACGGCTTGCCGGTCTGCGAGCGGGCGAATCAGATTGCTGCTGTGGTCCAGGCAGGCGCGCACATTCACCGGGCCACAAGCAGCCGAGGTGGCGAGTGGCGCTTCCGGCACCAGATCCAGAATCGCATTGAGAGAGTCAGCGCTGCTCTTCCCGGCGGTGCGGATCCGCTGAACCGACCTGTGAAGGCTGCCATTGCAGAGGGTTTCCTCCTGATCTTCCACCATGGAAGCCAAGTCTACGATCTCGGCAAGCTGATCCCGCGCAGCTGTTCCGGCCTCTTCAATCATGGTCCAGCGGGTGTCTGTTCCGCGCCGGGTTCTGTCCTCAACAGCCGGTAGACTGGCTTCTCCGATATCCTTAGCCGCCGGACGCAGAGACAAAAGAAGCGTGCGCTCACGGCTCTCCTCCTCTCCGTCTGCGGAATTTGCGGGGCGCAAGGTCAATGAGAAGACCGCGTACTCGGCCTTGCCCAAATCGCCCGGGCGTCCTGATCCGGTGCGCAGGCGCACGTCGAACGTTTGTACGTCGCCCTGCAGCCGCACATCCGCCAGATTGGTCAGATAAAGGGGACGGTCAGCTACATGCAGACGGTGAAACAGCCAGTCCCGCTCACTCTCGCTCGGCTTGACACCGACCATTTCTTTCACCGGCCCGCCAAGAACCGAGATCCGGCCATCGGGCGAGACGGAGCAAAGCGTTTCGGACAGATTGCTGCAGATCGTCTGCCGGCGCACCTCTGCGGCCGACACAAGATGGCGGGCAAGCCCACGATCCATCGATATGCGCACAACCAGCATTCCAGCATAAAAGAGCGCTGCCGAAGAGGCGACAATGCGCGCCTCCAGCGGCAAGTTGACAACGCTTGCCACCTGCCCGGCCAGAAGGCACACCCCGGCAAACAACGCCAGACAAAAGCCGCTGATGGCAAGGGTTACCTTCCGCTCGGTCGCGAAAGCGGATTCAACAATCGGGATAACCAGCCAGAGCAGCGCAAATGAGCTTTCGCCGCCGCTCATCAGGCAGATGGCCGATACAAAACAGGCAAACAACCCGGAGGACAGGCCAATTGCCTTGTTCAAGGCCCCTGTGCGCGACAGGAAATGAGCAATCGGCCACTGGCTCAGCATCCAGGTCATGACCAGCAAGGTGGCCGCGTGGGGCGCACCGGCAAACGCCAGATGAAGAGGCAGGATAAAGAGAGCGGCCGTACCACTGACAAAACAACTGATCAGGAAAGACCGGTGCAAAGGCGCAAGAAAAATATCGGCCGCTGCCTCAGGGTGAATCATCCCGTCGACACGTACCGCCAAAAGACTTCCAAAATCTTTCAATTTTTTCAGAAGGTTACGCACTATACACTTCCACACGAAACTCGCGGATTCTTCCGCTAGGAACTCCTGTACAGGCATTGTCAGGTTCAGCGCTTAAGGAAGGATAAAGGATGAATCCCAAGGGCGAAAAAACTTCAAATCCTCAGATTTTCAGGCAGTTCTACGGAGAAAGATAAAATTTGAATCAAATTATCAGAAAACTTAAGTCAAATACCTGATTCATTTTACGAAAATCCAATCTTCCCGCTCAACCAGGCATTCTCATCTGTTTGCTAGATTGTGCTCATAACAAGTGTTCCGCCAAAAGGAGCACGGGCTTTGAACAGACTGAATGGGTAGCAACATGTTCTTTCTTCTGAGGACGGCCTTCTGGCTCACCTTGGTGCTGGTTCTGATTCCTCTTGGCTCGGAAAAAGGCACCACAGAACCGCAAAGCGCCGCTGTAGATCCAGTGTCCGCCTTCCTGGCGGCTCAGGCCACAGTGTCCGACATTGGCGGCTTTTGCGCCCGCAATGCCGATGCCTGCGAGACGGGCGGCAATGCCCTGACAGCCATTGGCAGCCGGGCCAGAGATGGCGCCCGGATTGTTTATGAGTTTCTCGACACCCAGATTGCCAGCCAGCCGGCAGGCGATGATCTGGTGACGGGCTCCACATCCAAGATATCTTCCAGGGACATGGCGGCCGCAGTGGCTGGCCAAAGCCTGCCCGCAGCTGAAGAAACAGCCGCCCCCCTGGAGGTTGCCACCGGCCCGGTTCCCCGGCCCAAACCACGCTCAGGCGGAAATTCCTGAGTTAAAAGCCGCTGGTGGGGAGAGCCATCTCCCACACACCGGCACCTTGCACCCCGCGAGAGCGATGCTGCCAGAACCGCAGCAACGACGGCTTAACTTCAGCGGCCTGTACCGCTGCGCCGCAGATGGATAGCTGCCCATTTCATCTGCGGCGTGTTTTCTTGCCCGCCGTCTTCACGCGTCCCCCGATACGTCATACCAACCGCAGACCTGAAGCCCTCCCCCCTCCCCCTTTCGCGCATCCTCACGCCAAGGAGCCTTGAGCAAACAGGTTCACGACCCCAGGGCCGCATTTGCACTTTCGAGGCCAGGGGCTATATCAAGGCGGGAACTGACCTTTAAAGACGGGCGTCATGACCACAAGCATTCAAGATATTCTGGACACATTCGATTTTCTCGACGATTGGGAAGACCGCTACAAATACCTGATCGATCTGGGCAAGGACCTGCCCGCCTTAAGCGATGCGGAGCACACCGACGACTACAAGGTGCCCGGTTGCGTCTCCCAGGTCTGGCTTGTCACCTCGGTGGCTCGGGGCCCAGATGGCCAGCCTGTCCTCAGCTTCAAGGGCGACAGTGATGCGCTGATCGTTCAGGGGCTTGTGGCCATTGTCACCAGCCTGTTCAGCGGCAAGACCGCCCAGGACATTCTGGATACGGATGTGGAAGCTGTGTTTGCGAAGCTCGGCCTTCAGGACCATCTGACCCCGCAGCGGTCGAACGGCCTGCGCTCCATGGTCGGGCGCATCCGCGCCGATGCCCAAAGCGCCCTCACCGCGGCCTGACAAACGCCACAGCGCCTTGTCATTGGAGCAAAGCCCTCACGGCAAGGAAACCGGGCTGGTGGCATCCATCGCCGGAGCAAGTCGCCCTTGACCCGATTTGTCTTTCGCTGCCTGAAATCAAAGATTTCAACGCAAAAACAAAAAAAAGAGCTGCCCGGCCGGGCAGCTCTTCAAATCGTGCGAGACACGACAGACTTACTTGGAGCGCTTGCGCTGCTGTCCAAGGCCCATCTTCTTGGCCAGTTCAGAACGCGCAGCGGCATAGTTCGGCGCCACCATCGGGTAGTCAGCGCCCAGGTCCCATTTGTCCCGGTACTCTTCCGGGGTCATGTTATAATGGGTGCGCAGATGACGCTTGAGGGATTTGAACTTCTTGCCGTCTTCAAGGCAGATGATGTAATCAGGCATGACCGACTTCTTAACAGGCACAGCGGGCTTCAGCGGCTCTGGCTCCGGCTCGCTGGATGCGGATGCTGTTTTCTGCAATGCGCCGTGGACGTCGTTGATCAGGCTCGGCAAGTCAGTTGAAGCCACCGTATTATTACTTACATATGCGGACACAATGTCTGCGGTAAGATCAATCAGATTAGCATCCACCGGATTGTCAGTCATATTCCACCCGTTCTCTTCTAAATTCGGATACAGCTTCGGTTTTAACCTGCAAATATTTCACTCCGAAAACGTCCGAAAAAAGACGTTACTTACGGAGTTAGAAATCAAAAATGATTCTACTTTGCAGGTGATTGTCTCTGCCTTATATAGGCGCTCTGCACTTCGCACAACCCCGAAAAACAAATAAAAATGCCTAACAGCCAATAAAAATTAGTTTTTAATAATACCGACTATTTCATGAAAATCGAAAACGTCAAAAACAGGACAGTATTCCCATACGACAGTCTTCGAGGATCGCATGGCAGCTATGCGCCTCATGTCAATCTCTTGGGCGGACCGTGTCCGCGAGTTCGTCGATTTTTGTGTCCGCGCATGTGCGGTAGCCTGCCGCATATGCCGCCTTGGCCAGCAAATGCGCCGAGATCGGAGCCGTCAGCATAAAGAACACCACACCGGCAACCGCCCGTGTGAACAGCGACAAATCCCCCGCCTCAACGGCCAAAGCCAGAAGCATCAGCCCGGACCCGAGCGTGCCAGCCTTGGAAGCTGCATGCATGCGCATATAGACGTCTTTCAGCCGGATCAAGCCAAGGGAAGCAACAAAAGCAAACAATGCACCGGTTACCAGCATAATGCCGGTTACAATATCGACAACGGCACTCATTTCCCTGCCTCCCTGCGCTCAATACTCTCCTTCACTTCGTCCATGATCGTTTCGTCCCCGGCAAGTCCCCGGTTGAGGACGAAGCGTGCGAAAGCGACCGTTGCCAGAAACCCGACGAGGCCAAGGGTGATCGCGATATCGATATAGAGATAAATTCCGGTCAAAACACCGATCGCGGCAATAAAACCGATCCCCACCGCCACCAGCATATCCAGCGCGACAATCCTGTCGGGAAGGCTTGGCCCCTTCACGGTCCGGTACACGATGATCAGGAAGGAGACCGTGAGAATAGCCAGGGAGATCTTGAGCGAAACCGCCAGGAACAGCGCCGCGAACATTTCCGGTACGGTCATCTGAACGCCTCCATGATCTTGCGCTCAAACCCGTTCTTGATCACTTCAATGGTCGCTTGTGGGTCAGGAACATCAATGCAATGGACGTAGAGCGTCTTGCGGTCCTCCGAGACATCCACGGACAGGGTCCCCGGTGTCAGTGTGATCAGATTGGCCAGCATGGAGATTTCGAAGTCGGTGTCGACCGTGAGCGGAAAGGCAATGATCCCGGGCTCCAGATCGATCTTCGGCCGCAGCACGATCATCGCAACCCGCCAGGCAGACAAGACCAGTTCATAGACAAACAAGGCCGCCAACCCGGAAATCTTGCCGATCCTGCGGAAATAGGCCGAGGTGCCGATCTGCTCACGGATGACAAACAGAACTCCGAAGCCGAGCACAAAACCGAAGAAAAGATTGATCTCGGCGAAGCTGCCCGTCACGGCTCCCCAGGCCAACGCCATGAGGATGTTGATTAGAAAGAGGCCTGTCATCCCTGCCCTCCCAAGACCGACCGCAGATAGCCAAGCGGGTCAACAACACCGCTCGCCCCCCGGGTAGAAAGTTCCAGCATCCATTCCGGCTGCAGCCCGAAATAGATGACGAGCGCAGTGAGCACCCCAAGCGGCAGCCAGACCGCTCCGCCCGCCAGTTGCTGCTGCGCCGTCCCCTCCACCGCAACGCTTTGCCCATCGGCCGTGCCTTCCGGACCGCCCCGCCAGAAGGCATAGATCCAGACCCGGCCCATGGCGAGGGTCGTCAGGAAGCCGCTGACCAGGATCGCGGCCCCCAGCCAGAAGCGACCATCACTGAAGGCCGCATCCACCAGCATGATCTTGGGCCAGAAGCCGGAGAATGGCGGCAGCCCGGAAACCGCAAAGGACAGAACCAGAAACACCCCGGCAAAGGCGGCATTTTTCTGGTAGAGCCCGCCCAGCTGACGCAGGTCATAGGTGCCGCTCATCATGTTCATGATCCCGGCGGCCATATAAAGCGCGGTCATCACGATGATTGAATGCACCGCATAGAAAATCACGCCGGACACGGCCAGAACCGCCTCGGTGCTGCTGGAGGCGACAGCCAGTCCGGCCAGCATCGAGCCGATGCCCGCAATCACGAGATAGCCCAGAAGACGCCTGAGCTCGCTTTGGGCCAAGGCCCCAAGAGCGCCGGTCAGAAGCGTGAGAATGGCGACAAGTGCGATCATGTCCGCCATGTAGCTGAGCGAAGCGGGCAGAATAAGCACGAAGATACGGATCAGGGCATAGACACCAACCTTGGTCAAAAGGCCCGCAAAGACCGCCGAAACCACAATGTTCGGCGTGTGATAGGAGGCGGGGAGCCAGAAATTGACCGGAAAGGCCGCCGCCTTCATTGCAAAGGCCAGGAAATACAGCGCCGCGACCGTCGCTAACGTGCCGGAGGCCGGATTTTCCAGCTCGGACACCTTGAGCGCGATATCGGCCATGTTGAGAGTTCCGAAAATCCCGTAGAGCAGGCCGGTTGCGATCAGAAACAGGTTGGTGCCCACCAGATTGAGCACCCCGTATTTGACCGCTCCGTCCAGCTGGATCTTCTCGTTGCCCAGGACCAGCAGGCCGTAAGACGAGATCAGCAGCACCTCGAACCAGACATAGAGATTGAAAATATCCGCCGTCAGGAAGGAGCCACATACACCGGTCATGAGCAGCAGCAAAAACGGATAGAACCCGTAGCGGCGTCCGGAGCTGTTGACCGTCTTCATGCCATAAAGACCGGCACAGAAGGCCACGATGGACCCGATCAGCGTCAGCGTCGCCCCCAGCGCATCAGCGGTCACGGCAATGCCGAAGGGCGGCAGCCAGTTGCCCATGACCATGGTGATGACACCCTGATCCAGAACCCGGATCAGAAGAGCCAGGCTTGCCAGCACCAGCGCCCCCAGAAAAGCGATGCCGAGCCTGGGCTGCAGATCAGTGTCCTTACGCAGCATCAGGCACAGGGCCCCGCCGAGCATGGTAATCAGCGAAGGCGCCACGACGAGCCAGTCTCCCGCCGGAACCGGCGTGGTGAGCATCGCATCAGCAATATCAACGGAAACAGAAGAACCGGCCATAAAGTCTAGTACCCTTGCGGCGGAGTTTTTTCGTTGTCAGGCTCGGCGATCCGCATCTTGTCCACTTCATCGGTGCCCAGCTCCTGATAGGCCCGGAAGGCGAGCACCAGAAGGAAGGCGAAGAAGGAAAAGGAAATCACGATCGCAGTCAGAACCAGCGCCTGCGGCAGCGGATTGGCCGTCTCCACCGCAGGTGTATAGAGGTCGGAGGGAATGAGCGGCGGGATTTCCCGCGTCAGGCGCCCGTTGGTGAAGATCAGCATGTTCACCGCATTGCCGAGGATCGCGATCCCCAGAAGGATCCGCACCAACTGGTCCGACAACATGAGATAGACCGCGACCGTGAAAAAGAGTCCGATCAGGATGGCAACCCCCGTTTCCATCAGTCCGCCTCCCTTTCTTCCAGCGCAAGGGCAATGGATCCGATGGCCCCGACCACCACGAGATAGACCCCGATGTCAAAGATGAGTGGGGTCGACAGGGCGATTTCCTTGTCGACCAGATCAAAAATCAGCCACTGGCTGGTCATGAAGGCCTGCCCCTTGAAGAAGGACAACACTCCGGCCAGCGCACCGATGAAAAGACCGAAGCCTGAAATGCCCATCGGGTGGAACACGATGGCCCGCCGGACCGGTGCAACGCCACAGGCGATCCCGTAAATGGCAAGCGCCGAGGCAGCGATCAGGCCGCCGATAAAGCCCCCGCCCGGCTCATTGTGGCCCCGAAGAAGCACGAAGATCGAGAACAGGACCATCAGAGCGGCCAGATAAGGCGCAATGGTGCGGAAAATGATCGTACGCATCAACGGGCCTCCGCAGTCTGGGTCGTGGCCGCTTCGTCAGCGGGAGGTTTCGGGGGCTCGCCCCAGTTCGGGCGCACCCGGATCAGCGCCAGCACACACAGTCCGGTCAGCACCACCACGGCGATTTCCCCAAGCGTATCAAAGCCGCGGAAATCGACCAGGATCACGTTGACGATGTTGCGGCCATGGGCAATCGAGCGGCTGAACTCGGTGAAGAAGTCCGACAGGGTGCTGTCGAAGGGCTGCTGCACGATGGCCAGCATGGTCAGGGTCAGGCCGAGCCCAAGCGCGATGGCCACCGCGCCGGTTGCCACACTCGACACAGCGGATCGGTGATCGCTGGGCGCAAGATTAAGGCGCGTCATCACAAGGGCCAGGATGACCACCGACAGGGTTTCCACCATGAACTGGGTGAAGGATAGGTCCGGCGCCCCGAACATCATGAAGATCAGCGCCACGGCAAAGCCCTGGATGCCGAGAGAGACAATCGCGTTCAGGCGGGTCCGGGCCGCCAGAACCGCAATCAGCCCCAGAAACGCAATCAGCAGGATGCCCCATTCATAGAACCGGTATTCCGGCATTTTCGGCATGGCCGGCAGGCTGCCGGTCAGAAAGCCGGGCGCAAACGTGGCGGCCGCCGCAAAGACAAAGGTCAGCAGCATGTAGTTCTGCATCTTGCCGCCCTGCAGGAGACGGGTGATCAAAGATGCCACATGCACGATGGCGCAGACAAACTGGTCGAAGCCCTTGTCCGGCCCCCAGCCGATACCTGTCAGCACCGAGGCGACCAGTGCCCGGAGCTTGTCCAGCTGGGTGAACAGGGCAATGCCGAGGCCAACTGTAATAATGGAAAGGATCACCGGTTCGTTGATTTTGGTCGGCACCAGATGCAGGTCAATCTCGGTGAAAGTTCCCACAAGGGACGACAGGGTCGGGCTGATGAACAGCACTCCTGTTGTGTGGGCCATCAGCGCCAGCACAAACCCGGTGACCGACAGCACAACCGGCCCTGCATAAAGAAGAACCGGCCCTTCATGGGCATGTTTGGGTGTTTCGGCCTTGGGCCCGAAAAACGGTTTGATGGAAATGGCCGCCGCAATCACCAGCATCAGCGCATTGCCGATGACGGCAACACAGGTGATGACCAGTCCGAATGCCGTCCAGTCCCAGGTCCCATCATAAAGGATTTCCTTGGCGATGAAGCCGATAAAGGGCGGCAGACCGGCCATGGAGAGCGCCGCCAGCCCCGCCGCTACAAAAGTAACGGGCATGGCGCTGCGCAAGCCACCCAGCCGGGTGATATCCCGCGTGCCGGCCTCATGGTCGATTGTTCCGGCCACCATGAACAAGGCGCCTTTAAACAGGGAATGGGCCAGCAGATAAAGCACCGCCCCTTCAAGCGCTTTCTCGTCGCTGGTGCCCGTCAACATCACCAGCAGGCCGAGGGAGGCCACGGTCGTATAGGCAAGCATCAGTTTCAGATCTGTCTGGCGCACGGCCAGGATCGTGCCCACCAGAAGTGTCACTCCGCCAAACAGGGGCAGAACCGTCATCCACATAGGCGTGTCGCCTAAAAGCGGATGCATGCGCATCAGCAGATAGACCCCAGCCTTGACCATGGTGGCCGAATGCAGGAAAGCGGAGACCGGTGTCGGCGCTTCCATGGCATTGGGCAGCCAGAAATGAAACGGAAACTGGGCTGACTTCGTGAAGGCACCGCCAAGCACAAGCAGAAAGACCGGCAGATAGAAATCGCTGTCCTGGATGATCTCCGGAGAGGCCAGAAGAACGGACATCTCAACTTCGCCGGTCGCCATGATGATAATGATGAACCCGGCCAGCAGCGCCAGCCCGCCGCCGCCCGTCACCACCAGCGCCTGAATGGCCGCCCGGCGGGACGCGGCCCGCAGGTGATCAAACCCGATCAGCAGGAACGACGTGATCGAGGTCAGCTCCCAGAAGATGAACAGGGAAATCAGGTTGTTGCCGAGCACAAGCCCCAGCATGGCGCCCATGAACAGGAACAGGAACGAAAAGAAACGCCCCTGCTGCGGATGCCCCTTCAGATACCCCCCCGCATAGAGAATGATGAAGGTGCCAATGCCGGAGATCAGCAGGCCGAACAGCGTTGACAGGCCGTCCACATAGACGGAAAAATTGATCCCGTAGCTGGGCGCCCAGGCCTTGGCGGCCACGAAACTCTGCCCTTGCGAAACCGGCCCAATAAAGCCGGCGAAATGCAGGAAGATCAGAGCTGGAACCAGCGCCAGCGGCCAGGCGGCGTTGTGTTTGAACCAGCGTGTAAGAAAAGGAGCTGCAACGGCTGCGGCGAACGGGGCCAGTACGGCGTATAAAGTAGTGTCGTCAATCACTGCTGGCGTCATACTGATCTTTCGTTTCGTTTTGAATTAAAACGACTGATGTCAACCTGATCGAATCAACACCCTCCCGCTAGATAATAACGGTTAGGAAGATTAATGACATGTCTTAGGCATAAGAATTCACGTCTTCAAGCCTTTCCGGCAAGATTTTAATTTCCTTCAACACTTGACTTTAAACATCTTAACCCCATGAAATTCCCACCACGCATTCACGACGTTGCGGAAGCTAAAACAGGCAGGATATCGCAGCCCAATGTTCTGGTTTCAGAACGCGATCGACAAGGTCAAACTGTGCAAATTAACCAAGTCCGCGCCACTTCCGCCCCAGGCGCCCGGACCCGGGCAGCAAAGCCACTTGATTTCACACCTCAAATACCGTTGAGTTTGGAACAGCGAAGCCGAGGTCTGTCCAAGTCAGAAGTTGGTCGCGATTTGAGGGATAGCAGCCCATCTGACCATGAAGAGAATGCCGGTTTGGCAATCCCCGGGTCGGAAAGAAAAGGGCGGCAAAACGGGAACAGCCGCAGGATCTAAAGGGATTGTCAGCGGCCTCAGGCCTGAAAAGACAAGTAAGGGCGCGCTGGATGGAGACGCCGCGTGCCTCTTGTGCCTAAGCGGGCGTCCTGCTGGTCCACAGACCGCATACTGGTCTGGAGTGTCCTTGCGCCCTGTCCCTTTGGCGTGTCACCGGATCGGGACAGACGGCGGTGCGATCGGAATGCTCAGTGAGGCAAATATGGCGTTGGACGGCAACACAACTCCTTCGACCGGACCGGACCTGCTCCGGCCATCCGGCATTGATTTTGAAACCATCGTCGGGTTGAGCAAGGACGCGGTGATGCTGCTCGGGCTCGACGGATCCCCTACCTATATTTCCCCGGCCTCAGAAACCCTTTTTGGCTGGAGCCCGGACAGCATCGCCGAGCGCTTGAGCGACCTGGTCTATGTCGAAGCCTCCAATCCGGAAGCGGACGAGCTCCACAAGATCTTGTCCGGCAGCGGCGACCCGAACGGGCCGCTGCCAGCCACCGAGGTTCAGGTGAGATCCGATGGCGGGCGGCTTGTCTGGGTGGATGTCAGCACCCATGTGCTGACCAACCAGGAAAAGGCCCCTTATGCTTTCGCCGTCTTTTTCCGCAGCATTGCCAAACAGCGCGAGCTGGAGGGCCTGCTGGAAGCAGCATCCCAGACCGACACCTTGACCGGCCTTTACAACCGCCGGGCCTTTGAAGAGAACCTGAAGCGGGAATGGGCCGTGGCCCTGCGCGAAAAGACCCATACCACCTTGATCAAGGTAACGCTCGACCGGTTCGACGCGCTGGCGGACGCGCACGGCCCGGGGGTGGCAGAAGACTGCCTGACCAAAGTGGCAGATGTCCTGAAACAGACCGCACGCCGGCCGGCGGATATCACGGCACGCACCGCCTCGTCTGAATTCTCGCTGCTGTTGCCGAGAACCCACGAAATGGGCGCCGAGACCATCAGTGCCTATATTCAGGTGGCCATTGAGGATCTGGGCATTCCCAATCCCGGTAACACGGAGGGAAGCGGTATCGTCACCGCCTCGGTTGGGGCCGCCTGTGCGGTGGCCGAGCAGACCGGCATTTCAGAAAACGCGGATTTTATTGTGGCAGCCGCCGAGAACTGCATGTTCGAGGCCCGTCAGGAGGGCGGCAACCGGGTGAAGACCGTCATGAACACCCTCACCCGCTAGCCCTGTCCGGCAGCAACACACAGGCATGGTTCAAGGATGTGTTGCGGCCCGGCTGATCGCCTCCTATCTGCCCCACGGATTAAAGGTTGAGACAATCAAAGATGAGCGACGATATCTCCCGCCCTGACGAAGACACACCTCAAGTTCGCAAAACAACTGCCGAATGGATGGACCAGCTGACGGCGGAGCAATTCTATGTCACCCGCCAGTCGGGCACTGAACGCGCGTTCTCCGGCCCCTATTGGGACAACACGCTGGTTGGCCGGTATGATTGTGTGTGTTGCGATGCGCCGCTGTTCATGTCGGACACCAAGTTTGATGCGGGATGCGGCTGGCCAAGTTTCTTTGAGAGCGTTCATCCCGATGCCATCCGGGAACTGGAAGACCGCTCCCATGGCATGGTGCGCACGGAAATCCGCTGCCGCAAATGCGATGCGCATCTTGGCCACGTGTTCCCTGACGGGCCAAAGCCGACCGGTCTGAGATATTGCCTGAACGGGCATGCCATGAATTTCGTTCATGGCGGCAGGCGCCCGGCAAAATCCAGTGGTCCAGAGGGGGCCCCAGAGTAAGACAAAACTCAAACGAGACAAAAGGCCACCCGGCCAAGGGCCGAACCGGAACTCGCCGATCCGGCCCTGTCGGTGCAGTGGGGCACAAGGCAGCAGGAACAGGCGCTGCCAGACGCTGGCACACAGGAGCGTTTCGGGCTTGCGGAAGAAAGAGCCGCAACGTTCAGGCAGCGTCAAGCCGCTCAATCGCATCTGGCCCAAAGTCTTCTGCACGCTCCCGTGCCGGAAACCAGATCGCTGGTCCCGTTGCAACCGGACGTCGCTCCCCTTGAGTGGATGAGGGTTGACCCGGTCCGCGTACCCTAGCGCCCTACCCGTGATCGGTCTTGAGTAAAGCTACGCAAATTTCACAAGCAGGACACCCCCGGACAGCGTTTCATGAGGCCGGATGCCCTACAGTCTCCCGCTGTCAGGCGTCCGCTTGAGCCGCCAGGAGAGACGGCTCATTGCGGGCCTTGAGGATCACCTCAAGACGGCTTTGCGCCTGAAGCTTGGACAGGATCGACGCCACATGGTTTTCAACCGTTCTGGGCGAGCGGGACAACTCATCGGCAATTGCCCTGTTGCTCTTGCCGTCCACCAGATGGCGCAGCACCATCTGCTCCTTGCCGGTCAGCCCATAGGGATGGCGTCTTGCGGCTCCGTAGTGTCCCCGGGCCAGCTTTGGCAACGCCACGTCTCCGGCACGATCCCCACCGATCATCCGCCGCAGGCTTTTGCGCGCCGCCTGGGCGCCAATCTGACTGAAGATCCCGTCCGCCTTTTGCTGGAAAGCTGCGTCCTTCAAAAGCGTCAAGCTCCAGGCAGACAAATAGGCCGCACCTTCAGCTGAGAACTGGTCAGCGGCAAGAGCGGCCTCGCCTTGCAGCATACGCCGGAACGGGTCCGGTGCCTTGCGGGCCAAATCCACCGCCACTGTTTGACCGGCCAGGCGCGACCAGAACAGCCACTCCCCCAATTTGCGCGGGCTGAGAAGATCCTCCCCCAACGCACCGGCTTTGCCGTGCAAATCCCGGGCGGCCTCTTCATCTGCGCTCAAAACCGCCAGCTCAAGCGCAGCGGTCCAGACGGCAGCAAGATATTGCGGCTCGCCGATCTTTTCCGCGCCTTCAAGGGCCCTTTGCAGGATCTCCTGTCCCTCCGCTTCCCCCAGCCGGATCAAGGATCTTGCAAGGATCAGCAAGGCAGGCAGACGCATAAGCAGGGTCTGGTTTTCCTGCTCCAGCACATCTCGGGCAATTGCAGCCGCCTCGTCATAGCGGTCCTGCTCGAAGCGCAGCTGCGCCTTGCGTCCGATCAGGTAATATGTCCAGGAATCCAGATCATGAGCCAGATCAAAGGCAATTCCTTCTTCCAGCAGGGTCTCAGCCGCGTCCAGATCCCGCAACTCGATCAGACATTCGGACAGGTTCGTATAGACGCGGGCCGCCTGTTCGTGAAAGCCGTGGGCCAGAGACAAGGACAAACTGTCCCGCAGCAAGGCCTCCCCGTCCCTGTCCCACCGGAACAGCTTGGCAGATCCGACCGTGTTTAGCGCATGCGCGCGGGTTTCAAGGTCGGGGAAGCGCAGTTCAACGGCCAGAGCCTTCTCCCCCCAGAGGACCGCGTCCTCCATCAGGTCCTGCAACATGAAAAACTGGGCGCGCAGGGCATAGGCTTTCGCCGTGGCCGCCGAGGGGGCTTCCCCCTCCAGCGCCTCAATGGCCTGACGGATATAGTCCTCCGCCAGTTCCCCCTCCCCCCGGTACCAGACAAACCGGGACAGCCAGCGCAGGTTTTCGCCGACCCGCACGGCCCGTCCCGCCTTTTTCCAGATGGCAAGAGCGGCCTGCTGAGCGGCAATCACCTCTTCATCAATGGCCTGCGACAGGCCAGCTTCATAAGCCCAGCTTTCCAGGATATCTGCAGCCTGCTCGTCCTGGTCCTGCTGGACCAGATCCTTCGCATATTCCAGATAGCGCGCCGCCTCCCGATGAGCACCAAACCCGGCAGCCTGACGGGCGGCCCTTGGCGCATACTCCACAAGAATGTCTTCCCGTTGGGCGCCCTGGGCATGGTGAACCACCATGTCGAGCGGCGGGTCTTCCGGCAGCGCCAGAAGACCTTTGAGAAACAACTCATGAGCCGCAATCTTGTGATGGGGCAACAGGCGGGAATAAGCAGCCTGCCGCACCAGTTCGTGGCGGAATTTGTAGCCCCGGCCCGCATCAACCAGAAAATGGCGTTGCAACGCCAGTCCGGGCCCGGCTAGCCTCTCTTCCTTGTCCAGGGCTTGCAGGCAGGCAAACGGGATGACACCGGGCCAGCACGAGACGGTCTCCAGAAACCGCATGACTGGTGCGGGCAAGCCATTGAAGCGGGCGTCGAGCGCATCGGCCACCGACAGTGGCATCTCCCCGTCCGGGGCCGTCTCCGCCGCCATTTCGGTCAGAAAAAACGGATTGCCGCCGGTGACTTCCAGCAGCTTTTCCGGCTCGTAGCGATTGGCAAAGTCCAGTTTGCGGATCGCGTCCAGAGACAGTGGCGCCAACGGCATACGGGTCTTGCGCCCGGCCGGAATATTGCCGATTGCCGAGCGCAGCCCATGATCCGGACCCACTTCATCCTCCCGGTAGCTGCAGATGAGAAAGACCGGCAGGGCGGCGATCCGGCGCCCGAGAAATTTCAGCCAGTCCAAAGTCCGGTCATCAACCCAGTGCAGATCTTCCATCACCAGCACGACGGGCACCGGCTGGGCCTGCAGTTTTTGAACGAACCCGCCGAAGCAGGCATCTTCCAGCGTTCCCTCAGCCACCGGCCCGAAGAGCTGAAACGCCATGTCCTGAACCGGCCCCAGGGGCCGGGGCGCATGGAGCGGATCACACAGGCCCATGGCCTGGCGCTGTCCAGAGCCCAATGTGGACACATAGCGCTCGATCAGCGTCGACTTGCCAATGCCCGCCTCACCGCAGACAAAGGCAATCCGCCCTCCCGAGCGGCGGACCAATTCCTCCAGATCCCGCAATTGCTGGAGGTTTTCTTCCCGTTCCAAGAACACAGGCTGCATCCCGTTTCACGAAGACAACAACACTTTGAAATCACTCATCAAATCCTGAGGGCAGCCGATCGGTTCACCGGAAAGGCTGGAAAACCGCCATTGTTCTTGTCTGCCCGCAGCCGGAACTATCGCCGTAAGACCGGCCGGGACGCAAGCGCTGTTGCCGAACGTTGTGCGGTCAGGCCCGCACTGTGGGCACTCAAAGCGCTTTGTGTCAGAGGATGTTCCAATCAAAAAGTGTTGATCAAACCTCCGCGAACAGCGCCCAGGTCATCAGGCCGGTTCCGGCAAACCGGTCCCATAGGGCACCGGGCGCGGCCCGGGAATGCCGGTCATATAAAGCAGCACATAGAAAACCGGCCCCAGAAAAAGAGCTGCGCGCGGCCGAACAGGCCGGCTGTCCCTCTTCCCTCTGACCGTCTTGTCAGAAAACTCCGCTTCTAAGCAGCGCTTTCTGCCTCCGCCCGCCGCTCGGCCTTGGCGGTGAGAATACGGCCGATATTCACCTCGATCCAATCGGCCAGATCACGCACCTTGATGGCAACTTCGCGCCCGAGCGGGGTCAGACTGTAATCCACATGGGGCGGGACCACCGCGTGGGAAAACCGGTCGACAAAGCCGTCCGCCTCAAGCGTTTGCAGGGTTTGTGCCAGCATTTTCTCACTCACCCCTTCAATGGTCCGGCGCAGCTCGGAAAACCGCCGGTCCTTTTCCAGGAGAGCAATCAGCACAAGAACGCCCCAGCGGCTGGTCAGGTGTTTGAGAACATCCCGGGACGGACACTTCCCGCTGAACAGCACGCCACGCCGCATCAGCTCCGACAGGGCCAGCCCGGTTCCCTCTGCCGGATAAGGCATAGGATCGGCGCTCTTTCTCTCTTCTGACGTGTTTTTCATCTGCTGTCCCAAAGTTTCTTAAAACTAACCTTTTTGTACGTACTAACAAAAAGTAAGCACATCGTCTACATGGGAGTTATCCGAGCCGATTCAACGGTGCACCCATTCAACAGGAGACAGAAAATGATTGCAGTTACCGGCGCCAATGGCCAGCTTGGCCGACTTGTTCTCAAGCATCTCGCCCAATTGACCAGCGGACCCGTCCGCGCTTTGGTCCGCACGCCGGAAAAGGCTGCGGATCTGGCAAGCGACACCGTCAAAGTCGTAAAAGCCGATTACAATGACCCGGCCACCTTGCCGGAAGCGCTGAAAGGCGTCGAGCGGCTGGTGCTCATCTCCGGGTCCGAAATCGGGCAACGCACTCCCCAGCACGTCGCTGTTATCGATGCTGCCAAAAGCGCAGGCGTCTCCTTTATCGTTTATACCAGTCTTTTGAACGCGGACCGCTCCAGCATGATCCTGGCTCAGGAACATGTTGCAACGGAAACTTACCTTAAAGACAGCGGTCTTGCCCATGTGGTGCTGCGCAATGGCTGGTATCTTGAAAATTATCAAGGCACGGTCGCGGCCGCCCTACAGCATGGGGCGATTGCAGGCGCGAGCGGAGACGGCCGCATCAACGCTGCCAGCCGCTCAGACTATGCAGAAGCAGCCGCCAAGGTGGTGGCCGGGGACGACTTGTCCACGCGCATTTATGAACTGGGCGGCCAGCCCGGCTTCACCATGGCTGAATTCGCTGCCGAACTCTCCAGCCAGACGGGACGCGACATTCCCTTCAGCAATATGGGAGAAGCCGACTATGCCGGAATGCTGGCGACCGCTGCGGGCCTGCCAGAGGCTTTTGCCAAGGTCCTGGCCGATTCAGACCGGGGCGCGTCAGAGGGTGATCTCAGCACTCAATCCACCGATCTGGAGACCCTGACCGGCCATCCGGCAACATCTCTTGCCAGCTTCCTGTCAGACAATCTGGCAGCGTTGAAAAGCTCAGACGCCTGACCGGCAACATGGAAACAAGCCGGGGGCCAATCGGCGCCCCGGCCCTGTTTGAAGACGCGCGTGTCAGCCCCGCCCTGCCTTTGAACGCAACAGACAGATGAAGAAAATACCGCCGATCAGGCCCGTCAGGATGCCAATGGGCATGTCTTCCGGCGCCATCAGCGTGCGTGCGGCCATATCCGCCCAGACCAGAAAGATTGCCCCCAGGAGCAGACTGATGGGCAAAACACGGCTGTAATTTCCTCCGACCAGAAACCGGGCGATATGCGGGATCATCAGGCCGACAAAGCCGATAATTCCGGAGAATGCGACCATCACACCCGTGATCAGTGCACCTGCGGTAAACACCACCAGCCGGAACCGGGCGACGGGAATGCCAAGGGTGGACGCTGTCTCATCCCCGATGGTCATGGCATTGAGATCCGCAGCCTTGATCAGCAAGTAGGGCACGGTCAGCACCAGAATGCCCAGGGGAAAAAGCAGATGGCTCCATTGGGCAAGGCCCAGCCCACCCAGCATCCAGAAAACCACCGTGTGCGTGGCTCTCGGATCTCCGAGAAAAATCAAGATGTTGGCAAAGGACATGATAATGAAGGAAACCGCCACCCCGGCCAGCACCAGCCGGTCGGCACTGGTCGCAGAGGCAAAGCGGGTGACGCCCAGCACCACCAGAGTGGCTGCCAGCGCTCCGGCAAACGCCATCAGGGGAACGGTCAAAAGCCCCAGAAACAGCCCCGTGTGCAAAAGCGCCAGAATGGCCCCGGCCGCACCGCCTGAGGAAATGCCCAGAAGATGGGGATCTGCCAGGGGATTGCGGGTCACCGATTGCAGAGCAGCCCCTACAATCGCCAGCCCGGCTCCAACAAAGGCGGCCAGAAGGGTACGCGGCAAGCGGATGTTCCAGACAATCGCCTCCCGGCCTGCCGACCAGGTGACCTCTACCAGGCCGGGCAGCATCTTGTTGGCCACCACACCGAAGACCGTACCGGGGGCAACCGGAACCGCCCCGACGGAGACGGCCAGAACCACCGAGACCAGCAGCACGCCCGCCCCGGCGGCCAGAAGAAGCGCAAAGCCCCCTCTGGAGGCTTTGACCGGGAGTGAGTCTGTGACTGGGTCCTGCGAGGGAGGAGCCGGGCGTTGCAGCAAGGCTCAGTCTCCCCAGAAGGCCGCAGCCAGTTTCTTCACCGCCTTGATGTTGCGCGGGCCCGGCGTTGCTTCCACATATTCCAGCGTCACAAACCGGTCGTTGCGCACCGCATTGATCTGTGCCAGCGCCGGATTGGTTTTCATGAACGCCCGCTTCTGGTCCGCAGTCACATTGCCGTAATTCACGATCACGACCACATCCGGGTTCTTTTCCACCACGGTTTCCCAGTCGACCTTCGCCCAGCTCTTGTCAAAGTCATCCAGAATGTTGACCCCGCCTGCGGCCTCGATCAGTGCAGTCGGCATGGCGTAGCGGCCCGCTGTGAACGGCCGATCTTCTCCACTGTCATAGACAAAAACTTTCAATGTTTTATCTGATCTATTTAAAGTCGATTTGAAGCTTCCCAACTCGGCCTTATATCCGTCCACAAGCTTCTGAGCCCTGTCTTCCACGTCAAAGATCCGGCCCAGATTGAGCAGGTCATTATACATGTCCTCCATGGAGACCTTCGGTTTGTCACCAATATGGATGCAGGATTCCGTCAGTTCATAGACCTTGATACCATAGGGCGTGAGGGTTTCCGGCGTCACCTCGCCGCCCACTTTCATGCCGTAATTCCAGCCGGCAAAGAGGAAATCCGCATCTGCGCCGACCAGCACTTCCTTGGTCGGGTATTTGGCCGCCAGTTCCGGCAGCTTGGCCACGCCCGCGCGCATGTCCTCATCCAGCGTCTTCCAGCCGGAAATGCCCGTATACCCGGCCATGCGGTCGCGCAGGCCCAAAACCAGCATCATTTCAGTCAGATTGACATCATGGGAGACCGCCGCCTTCGGTGGATGGTCAAACGTCACATCCCGGTCGCAGCTGCGGACAGTGGTTTCGGCAAATGCCTGGGCGGAAAACAGCGAGGCGGCAAGACACAGGGCCAGTCGTTTCATGAAGAACTCCAGAGTTTCAAAGGTGAAAAGTCAGATGCGGCTCATTGCCCGGCACCAGCTTCTGGCGCTGCGCCTGAACGCAATAGGCTTGTTCGATATGGGTCGGGGTCAGCACTTGTTCGGGCAGACCAAAGGCAACAGCACTGCCCTTGTGCAATAACAGAACCCGGTCGCAGACCCGCCCGGCAAGATTCAGATCATGCAGGCTTGTGACAATGGTGATGTTGAGACTGCCGATCAGGGCAACGATCTCTAGCTGATGGCGGATGTCGAGATGGTTTGTCGGCTCATCCAGTACAAGCAGCTGCGGCTCCTGGGCCAAGGCCCTTGCCACCATCACCCGCTGGCGCTCCCCCCCGGACAAGGTCCCGAAAGATCTGGAGGCAAGAGGCGAAAGCCCCATGCGTTCTAGAGACGCCCCGGTGATCTCCCGGTCCCGTTTTCCGGCAGCGGCAAAGCCGCTGCCATGGGGCCTGCGGCCGAGCGAGACGATTTCGTGGACGCTCAAGGCAAAATCAGTCGGCTGCTCCTGAAGAACAGCAGCCACTTTGCGCGCGGTCTGCCGGGCAGACAGTTTCCACAGATCAGCCCCATCGAGCAGGATCATGCCGGAGCTCGGCCTGTGAAACCGATATAACAGCCGCAGCAAGGTCGACTTGCCAGCCCCATTGGCCCCGGCAATTCCAAGCACCTGCCCCGGCGCCAGATCGAAACTGACCGATCTAAGAATGGTCGTGCCCTGCCCGGTGGCCCAGCTGGCTTCTTTCACGGAAAGCGACGCGCCCGTCATAGCTGGCCCCCCATGGCAGCTCCGCCGTTTCGGGCAGCTTCACAGGCTAAACAGAGGAACTGCCTGCCAGCGCCGCGCGGCTTGCCCGGCCGCGTGCCGGAATTGAACCAGCCATCCAGCGGCTCCCGGTACTGGTTAGCAAAGGCAACAAGATCCCCGATATCCGGCTGCGGATCGATGTCCCCGAAAAAACAGGCTGCTTTGTCCCTGACGCTGAAGGCAACCTTGCCGGGCCGGTCGCAGCCCGCCATAAAGGCCAGGCCGGACAGATCAAACTCCGGAATTTTTCCAGACGCAGCCTCTCCGGTCTGCCCAATCGGCAATGAATGCAGAAGCTGCGTGATCAGCTCCGGCCCGGGGCGGCCATCCGGCCCTCCCGATTGTTCTGGAAGGCCTTGCGTGGTCCGGAGGCCCGGCTGCCCCTGCTTCATGTGCCCCTGCTCTGCGCTAACAGCTTGTGTGCCGGCACACGGACGCATGCGGGCAGGTCAAGCCGAGATGAAATTTGTAATGTTATTACATTACGATCTTCGGACGGCGCAAGCAGCTTTTCCTGTCCGTTCGCACAGGTGGCCCGCCCGGTGCGGCTGCTCGAGGCACAGACCAGCCCAGGCGGATCTCCGCAGGGGTCACAGGTTTGGAAACGTCTCCGGCTCATATCGCCCTCCGCGACCAAACGGGGCTTTCAAGAACCGAATGTCCGGCCAGGCCGGGATCATATGTGATGCCATGTCATCCGCTCCTCCGGAACACCCCGTCCGGGTTGAAGTTATGGGTGATATGGCAGGTCTCCTGACTTGCGGGTCGCTGCGCACCTGAACCTTCCCGGGCATCCCCAGTGGTGTTGTCAGGTTTGCTCTCCGCTCACAGTTGCGGGGGCAGTCACGGACTTGGTGCCTGTTGGCTACGCCGCACCGTGTTCCCTTTTAATCCCGATCCGTCTCCGGATACGAGAACCATCCCTTTGTGTGTGTCGAATTCCGAAGCGCCTGTCAATAGTTAACACAAAAAGTTGTAACTCGAAATAATACACTTAAAACAAAAGCAACCCTAAGATTCCAATCAAAAATTTATACATCCAAAGAATTTTTGAATGCCGGTTGATAATATCAATCAAAACAATATCATTAACCTTACAGTATTTATCGAAAAATAAGCAGAAACAAGATTCACAACCGAGAGATAGTATTGTGTTTCTACGGCTGACAATAGCATTTCTTCTGATCTCCGCTTTCAGCGCCGCTCCGGTATGGGCGGATGCAAAGTCCATCCTGATCATCACCTGGCGCGGCACCACTGAGGCGGAGGACGGCTTTGTCCGCAAGCTTGAAACCTTGGGGGTTGACGCTGACTTTGAATATTTCGATGCCCGCAGAAGTGAGGATGAGCTGGCCCGGTTTCTGCGCGACAATCTGGACCATCTGAAATCAAAGGACCTGATCTACACATTCGGGACAACCGCAAGCCTGACCGTTCAAAATTTCGGTGCAGGCGGCGTGCCTCATGTCTTCAATATTGTGGCTGATCCGGTTGGCGCAGGACTGGTGCTCTCCCTGGACCAGCCTCCGGACGGACTGACCGGTGTGAAGATGTCTCTGTCCCCGGACACCAATCTGGATTTGCTGCGCAAGATCTACAGTTTTTCGTCCGTTGCCATCCTGTTCGATCCCCGCGAACCCAATGCGATTGCCGAAACGGACCGGCTGACCCAAGCCGCCGAAGCGCTTGGCATCAAGGCGGTGCGCCTGCGGTTTTCGCCCGATGCAGATGAGAAGGACCTGCAGATCGCGGCCCTGAAACCGCAGCTCCGATCCGTCGGCGCCCTTTATGTGACAGCCTCTTCATCTTTTGCTGCACATGCCGAAGCGATCGCAGAGCTCGTCCCGCCTGATCTGGTCAGTATCGGCTCCTCAACCGCCTATGTGACAGAAGGGATAATGCTGGCCTTCGGGACGGAATACCGGGAACGGGGAGAAGCTGCGGCGCGAATGGCCGCAAAAATTCTTCTTGAAAAGGTTCCCCCGGGTAGTTTGCCGGTCAGTGAAGTGCACGCCAGCGAAGCAACACTCTATATCAAGGCGGGCAGCCCGGCTCTGGACAAGCTGAACCTGGACAAGGTGCGCAACCGGATCGTCTACAAATAGGGCCTTCCTGTCTCTGGCCGGCAGGAAATCCCATCTTGCCATGACCGCTCAAAAATCCTACCTGCTTGGCCATGACCAAAAGCACTTTGCCTCCCCGCGCCGAAGCGCGCCCCGTCACCCTTGAAACCCACGGCATTTCCCGGCAGGACGACTTTGGTTGGCTGCGGGCGGACAATTGGCAAGAGGTCATGCGTGACCCGGCCGTGCTGGACGCTGACATCCGGGCCTATCTGGAGGCTGAAAACGCCTACCAGGAGGAAGCCATGGCCACCACCAGCGCGCTTCAGGAGACGCTCTTTGCAGAGATGCGTGGCCGCATCAAGGAAGATGACAGCTCCGTGCCCGCCCCGGACGGACCTTATGCCTATGGCATGAAGTATGAGACCGGCGGCCAGCAGCCGATCTTCTTCCGCACCCGGCGGGAGGGCGGCGAGGAAACGATCCTGCTGCATGGCGACAAGGAAGCGGACGGCAAGGCCTATTTCCGCATTGGCGGGGCCAGCCAGTCGCCGGACCACACCCTGCTGGCATGGGCCTATGACGACAAGGGCTCGGAATATTATTCCCTGCAGCTGCGCGACACCGCCACCGGCAAGGATCTGGACTACAGCATTGAAGACACGGGCGGCGGCGGCGTCTTTTCCGCCGACAGCAAATTCGTGTTCTATGTCCGCCTCGACAGCAATCACCGGCCCTCAAAGCTCTTCCGCCACAAGATCGGCACCGATCCGGCCGAAGATGTTCTGGTTCACGAGGAAAAGGATGCCGGCTTCTTCATGGGGGTCGGCAAGACCCAGTCCGGCGAAACGATCCTGATCGATATCCATGACCACGAAACCTCCGAAGTCTGGATGATCCCGGCCCATCTGCCCGAAACCCCGCCCCAGCTGATTGCGCCGCGCGACACGGGCGTGGAATATTCGGTCGATGACCACGGTGACACGCTCTATATCCTCACCAATCTGGGCAGCGCAGAAGATTTCAAGATCGTTACCGCGCCAAAGGCGACCCCAGGCCGGGAGTTCTGGAAAGACTATGTCGCACACAAACCTGGCTGCCTGATCCTCGCCCATTGTGTCTTCAAGACCTTCATGGCACGGCTGGAGCGCGAAGACGGCCTGCCGCGCATCGTCATCCACCGCCTGGCCGATGGCCTGGAACATTCCGTCGAATTTGACGAGGAAGCCTATTCGCTTGGCTTTGGCGGCAGCTACGAATACGACACGACCTCGATCCGATTCACCTATTCCTCAATGACGACCCCATCGCAGACCTTCGATTATGATGTTGAAACCCGTGACCGGGTGCTGCGCAAGGAACAGGAGATCCCGTCCGGCCACATCGCCGCCGACTATGTGACGCGGCGGCTGATGGCCCCGGCCGCCGATGGGGAGACCGTGCCGGTCTCGATCCTCTACCACAAGGACACACCGCTGGATGGCTCCGCACCGCTGCTGCTCTACGGCTATGGCTCTTACGGCATCACCATTCCAGCCAGCTTCAACACAAATTGCCTGTCGCTCGTGGACCGGGGGTTTGTCTACGCCATTGCCCATATCCGGGGTGGCAAGGACAAGGGCTTCCGCTGGTACAAGGGCGGGCGGCGCGAGAACAAGAAGAACACCTTCACCGACTTCATCGCAGCGGCTGACCATCTGGTTGCCGGGAACTTTACCACCCATCAGCGCATCATCGCCCAGGGCGGATCGGCCGGCGGCATGCTGATGGGCGCCATCGCCAATATGGCCCCGGAGAAATTCGGCGGCCTGATTGCCGAAGTGCCCTTTGTCGATGTTCTGGCCACCATGCTGGACGACACTCTGCCACTGACCCCGCCGGAATGGCCCGAATGGGGCAATCCGATCACGGACAAGGAGGCCTATGCCTATATCGCCTCCTATTCGCCTTACGACAATGTGGAGGCCAAGGCCTATCCGGCGATCCTGGCCATTGCCGGGCTCACCGACCCGCGCGTGACCTACTGGGAACCGGCAAAATGGGTCGCCCGTTTGCGGGCCACCAAGACAGACGCCAATCTTCTGATGCTGAAGACCAATATGGAAGCAGGCCATGGTGGTGCCTCCGGCCGGTTCGACCGGCTGAAGGAGGTCGCCCTCAACCAGGCCTTTGCCCTGATGGTGGCGGGACAGGCCTGAGCCCTTCCCTCGCCGCGGGCAAACCGTTTCGCCCATCAGACTATCACGCATATTTGACAAGAATACCGGGCCTTCTGTTAGACCCGGTCTTTCTTTTGCGTGTAGATCCCTTACCCTTCATCCCAAGGTATTTTTTATCGGGACCCCCAGCGTAATTTGCAGGGAACGTGCGACCTTTGCACTGAAAGCTTTGATGTTTGAGCGCGACTGGAAACGGCCTTTCAAACGCGGCGGTCCCCAGGGCATCGGGGTGCATCATGATCAGATCAGGTCTTTGCAAGTCTTGCTGGCTGTCGGGTTGGATTGTCTCGGCCACGCTCCTCTCCGCCGGCATGTGCGCGCAGGCCGCAGAACTACGCTGGTCCTCCCCCACCGATCCCCAAACCATGGATCCCCACGCGGTCAACTCTGCCCCCGTTCTGGGTTTCCTCAACAATATCTATGAAGGCCTCGTTCGCCGCGACCGGGATATGCAGATTGAGGGTTCTCTGGCGGAAAGCTGGGAACCGCTTGGCCAGGATGGCTGGCGCTTTCACCTGCGCAAGGGGGTCACCTTCCATAACGGCGCGGCGTTTGCGGCAGACGATGTGCTGTTCTCCTATGAGCGGGCAGCCTCCAAGGAGGCCGACACCCGTTCCTGGTTCGCACCGGTCCGGGAGGTCCGGATTGTGGGGCCCCATACAATCGATTTCCTGACACATGCGCCCGCGCCGCTCTTTCCCGATTCCATTGCCAATTTTCTGATCCTGGACAAGGACTGGGCCGTGGCGAATGGCGCCGTGCGTCCGGCCAAGGAGACGGAGACTCACGCAACACTGCACACAAACGGCACAGGCCCCTTCCGGCTCACCACAAGGGAACCGGGAGTGAACACCGTTCTGGAGCCGTTTGAAAACTGGTGGGACATGGCAGAGCACAATCTGACCAAGGCCACCTTCCTGCCGATTGCCAACCCGGCGACTGCGGTCTCCGGTCTACTGAGCGGCCAGGTCGACCTGATAAATCCGGTGCCGGTGCAGGATGTCGCCCGAATCGAAAACCAGGACGGTCTCACCCTGCATCGGGGCATTGAGGCACGGGTTATCATGCTCGGCTTTGCCCATCACCATGAAACCCTGACCTCTTCAAAGGACCTGGTGAACAAGAACCCCTTTCAGGATGTGCGCGTGCGCCGGGCGGTTCAACGGGCGGTCTATGCGGATGCCCTGGTTGACAAGATCATGCGCGGCATGGCCCAGACCGTCTCCCAGCTTGTGAGCCCGCAGATGAAAGGCTATAGCACCGCCGCCTCCGGCCGTCCCCCCTATGACCCGGAGATTGCGCAGGCGCTGTTGGCAGAGGCCGGATATCCGGACGGGTTTTCCTTTGGTCTCAAATGCACCAATGACCGCTACATCAATGACGAAGCCCTGTGCAAGGCGATTGCCGCGATGCTAGCCCAGGTCGGCCTGCGAGCGGATCTGAATGCCATGCCAGTGCGCACTTACTGGCCGGATCTGCGTGCCGGAAATTTCGACATGTACCTGCTGGGCTGGTCGCCGGGCACATTTGATGCCGAACATCCCTTGCGCTTTCTGGCAGCCACCCAAAATGAGGAAAAGAAGCTGGGCAGCTGGAATTTCGGAGGCTATTCCAATCCACGGATCGACGAACTTCTACCCGCCATCCAGACAGAAATCGATCCCGGCAAACGTCAGGCGCTTTTGGATGAAGCCGCCGCACTTCTACAGGAAGACGTGGCCTATGTACCGCTCCATATCCAGCCGCTGCTTTGGGGCTCAAAGGCCACAATTGATCTGACCCAACGGGCTGACAACTTCCTGATGCTGCGCTGGATCACCGTGAATTGAGACGGAGCAGATGGGGCCGGAGCATGTCTTGATTTTGCCCCTCTCTTCGGGTCAAGTGGAGACCATGGAGAACCGCTCTTGAGGCAAGACACTCAAGACAAAGCCATTTTCTGGAGCCCTTGATGCGTCTTCCTTTCCGGCAAAAGATCCTGGCAGCCTTCGGGCCCGCCAGGTTTGCCCGCTGCGCCTGCGTCGCCGGTGCAGCCTTTGCCCTCACGGCCTGCCAGCCGCAATTCCAGAGCCCGTCGGATCTGCTGTTCGCCCCCACCTTCAGCAAGACGCGGCAGAACCTGCCTTATACACAGGGCACCCAATATGATTGCCGCAGCTTTTCCGGCGCAGGCTGGAAAGGAATTGCCTCGGGTGTCGTCAATGATTTCGGCAACAGATATCAGGTCTCTCAGGCCGGCTGCTTCAAGTCCCAGGAGACCTGTCTCGCCTGGCTGTCGGCCATGCGAAGCTATATCGACGTGCCACGCTTCATCCGGTGCAATCCCTATTCCGCCTGAGGCGTCCCCTCTCCCGGCAAGCGGCCCTGAAGCACGGGCCGGGCTGCCATGAACTCTTCGATATAGCCGCACAGGGCTCTGGCCCGGGCGCTTAAGAGGCGTCCTGTGGGCCAAACCAGATAGGCGGTGCGCACCTGGCCCGTCCAGCCGGACAGGACCGTCTGAAGGCGGCCCGCCTCAAGATCGGCCGCCGTTTCGGTCACCGGAAGCAGCGCAATGCCATGGCCATCCGACACAAGCTGACGGGCAAGGGTGATATCGTCAACCGAAAGAGTGGCGCTGAGATAGACCGTTTCCTGCGCGCCCGCCGGGCTCTTCAAGTGCCACTGGGGAAGAGACGTCACGCTGACAAGCCGTTGGCCCTGAAGGGCGTCCAGCGTCTCAGGCACACCGTGACGGGCGAGATAGTCAGGGGACGCAACCAGCCGTGTGGCCACTTCACCGATGCGTTTCTGGTAGAGGGCTGGATCCGACTGGGGGCCGAAGCGTAAGGCCACATCAATCCGGTTCTCCTTCAGATCCTTGTTGTCATTGCTCAAAAGCAAGGTGAGCTGGATTTGCGGAAACGCTTTTAAGAAACCGGACCACATGGGCGCCAAGACCCCAAGGGAGGCATTGGTGGGTGCAGACACCCGCAAACCGCCCGCAAGCTGGGTCATATCCGCCGACAGGCCATGCAAGGCGTCTTCGGCCTGAAACACCAGATCGGCCAACGCACTGAAATAGGCCTCCCCTTCCGAGGTCAGGGCAAATTTCCGCGCGGATCTGTGCACCAGCTGCGTCCCGAGACGGTCCTCCAGCCGTTGCAAACGGCGGGTCACCGTTGCCGCCGGCAGCGCCAGCCGCTTGGCCGCAGCCGCAAGGCTGCGGCATTGGGCGATGTGCACAAAAAGAGCAACGTCATCCAACATGATTTCGTTTCCGGAATTTTAGATCCATTTACTAGCTATAGATTGCCTAAAGACAAATCAATACATGATCCTCATCCCATCAAGGAGACGGAGTTGACCATGTCGAACTATTTCATCAGTGCCGGTATTGAACTCGTGGCCGGCGCGGATCTCAAACAGGCCGAAGACGGCCTGCGTCAGCTGGTGGAGGCCACGCAGCAGGAGCCTGGCTGCCTTCTGTTTGAAATCCGCCAGAACCTGAAAGATCCGACGAAATTCACGCTCTGGGAGCGCTGGACCAGCAAACAGGCGCTAGCCGACCATTTCGAGGCGGCCCACACCAAGGCGTATCTTGCCCGCAACCTGACCCAAGTCCGCTATATCGAAGAACTGGCCGGAATTGGCGAAACGGCGCGGCTCAAAGACGCCTCTTGAGGTGACCATGAAGCACCGCCTGATCTCAACCACCCTAATGTCATTCGGCCTGTCCTTTTTCATGTCCTGCTGGGTGACCTATCTCAACTTGGGCTGGAGCAGCGCTTTTTTCGCTCAATGGATGACGGCCTTCCGGCTCGCATGGCCGGCTGCTGCCGTGACTGCGTTTTTCCTTGGCCCGGTTGTGACCCGGGCCACCCATTTTCTGGCCCGGCGCCTGCCCTGACACGATTGGAATCGCAATGGTTTTGCAAAGACACACCTATGACGCGCTTGGCCCTGCAGCCGGGCCCTATTCCCATGCTGTGCAGCATGGCCAGCTTCTCTATTCGTCAGGCTTGACCGCGTTTGGAACACCGGCACAAAGCGGATCTGCGGGCGACCAGACGGACGCCATTCTGGAGCAGCTAAAACAGATCGCCGGGCATCACGGCAAATCGCTGAAGGATCTGGTGAAGGTTACGGTCTTCATCACCTCCCCCGATGATATTCCCGCGATCCGGAACGCCTTGACCAGCGCCTATGGCTCCACGCCCCCGGCGAGCGCGATGGTACAGGTTGCCGGGCTGTTTTCTTCGGATCTTCTGGTGGAAATCGAAGCCATCTTCGGTCTGTAGGACCGGCAGCCGGCTTCACACGTCCAATAGAGCTTTCCGGAAGAAAATCGTCTCGGACACAGGTGTCTCATAATAGGCCGGGATCTCCGTGAACCCGGCTGCCTTGTAAAGCCGGATGGCTCCGCTCATGTGCGGCAGGGTGTCGAGCAGCATCTCGCTGTATCCGCCCGCCTGGGCCAGGTTCAGAATTTCAGCAACCAGTGCTGCCCCGATGCCGAGCCCGCGCCCGTCCGGGGCCACATAGAGCCGTTTCATTTCGCAGCTGCCGCTGCTGCCAAATGGCCGCAGACCCACACAGCCCAAGACCCTGCCATCTTCTGTCTTTGCCGCCAGCAGCGCCCCGCCCGGCGGTGCGTAGTTTCCTGGCAGCCCGGCAAGCTCCTCTTCAAAGCCCTGATAGGACAGGTCAATCTCCAGCCAGTCCACATACGCCCGGAACAGGGTTCTGACTGAATCAATATCTGATGCCTGCACCACTGGCGCTACGGTGAAGCGCGATGTCCCTGTCATCGGTTGCGAGTGTCCCCTTCTGTATTTTTTTAGAATTTTTGCGGATAGATCTCCAAAAGAAAACCCCCGGCCCTTTCGGACCGGGGGGCTGTCACTAGCAGAACCGACAGCTTATTTCGTGGCCGCTTCGTAAAGCTCCAGCACGTAGTCCCAGTTGACCATGCTGTCGACGAACGCTTCCAGATATTTCGGGCGGGCGTTGCGGTAGTCGATATAGTAGGAGTGTTCCCACACATCCACGCCAAGAATCGGCGCAGCGCCGTGAACCAGCGGGTTTTCGCCGTTCGGCGTCTTCATGATTTCCAGTTTGCCGTCCTTGACCGCAAGCCAGGCCCAGCCGGACCCGAACTGGCCAACACCAGCGGCAATGAATTCAGCACGGAACTTGTCGAATCCGCCAAGGTCGCTGTCGATCGCAGAGCTGAGGGCGCCCGGCAGGGAGGTGCCGCCACCGTCTTTCTTCATCCACTTCCAGAAATGAATGTGGTTGTAGTGCTGACCGGCATTGTTGAACAGGGCGGCGTTCTTGCCGTAGCTTTCTTTCACGATCTCTTCCAGAGACTTGCCTTCAAGCCCGCTGCCAGCCAGCAGCTCATTGCCCTTGGTCACATAGGCCTGGTGGTGTTTGTCATGGTGAAACTCGAGAGTTTCAGCAGACATGTAAGGGGCCAGCGCATCATATGCATAAGGCAGGTCAGGCAATTCGAAAGACATGACAAACTCCTCAGATAGGTCGGGGACCGGCAGACCGGACAAGATGCCGTCCGGTTGCGTCGAGGCGCAAAATAGGATTCCACACAGCGGACGGCAAGTTCCGAACCCGAAAATAAAATAATTTTTTTCTTATTTTTTTGACACATCCCGGAAGAGCCCTCTATTTTCAGTGCATCTGTCCTGCAGTCCGGGCCCGCCCCAAAGTGTCCACCCCGGCGGTTCAACCTCTGTCCGCCTCCAATTGCCCGAGCGTTCAACGGGTTGTAGCTTCCTTTCAAGGGGGAACGGCCCACCCGCCTGTTCCACCCCTGCCTGCGCCGTCTTTCCAAGGATCATCATGTCAGATACAGACCGCTCCATGACCCTGCTTGCCTTTGGCGGGCTGCTATCCCTGGCCGCGGCCATGGGGATCGGGCGCTTTGTCTACACGCCGATCCTGCCTTTCATGGCCGAGGGGCTGCATCTTCCGGCCGAACAGGCCGGGCTGATTGCCTCCGCCAATTTTCTGGGATACCTGGCAGGCGCCCTCGCCGGAGCCGCCAGGTCTTTGCCGGGCGCGCCCAGAACCTGGTTTCTCGGCGGTCTGGCCGTCAGTGCGCTGACCAGCGCCGCCATGGCACTGACAACGCTCGTGCCCGCCTTTCTGGTCATCCGGTTTGCAAGCGGTGTCGCCAGCGCTTTCGTACTGGTCTTTTCCACCAGCCTGATCCTGGAGAGGCTGACTGCTGCCGGGCGGGGCGGCCTGTCAGCACTGCATTTCGCAGGCGTTGGCTGCGGCATCGCCTTTTCCGCGGTTCTGATTGCCGTCCTGGCCCAGGTCGGCACCGGCTGGCGCGGATTGTGGCTGGCGAGCGCGTGTGCCACACTTCTGGTTCTGGCCCTTGCAGCCCGCCTTGTGCCCACCCCTGACCCAAAAAGCCCTGCTCCGGCCACCGGCAGCACCCATCCTGAAGCGGCCAGTCCGGCCCCGGACCTGACCCCGGGTCTCAAACGGCTGATCGCCGCTTATGGTCTGTTCGGTTTTGGCTATGTCATCACCGCCACCTTTGTCTCCACCATCGCCCGGGCCGAACCTGCCCTGCAGGTGAGCGAGCCGTATGTCTGGCTGGCCGTCGGCCTTTCCGCCGCGCCTTCCATCTATGTCTGGAACAAAATTTCCGCCAGGCTCAGCGCCCGGCAAGCCTTCGCAGCCGCCTGTCTTATCGAAGCTGCCGGTGTGGCCCTGACCGCCGTCACCGTCCAGCCGGCGCTTTTCCTTTTGGGGGCAGCCCTTCTGGGTGGAACATTCATGGGCATCACTGCGCTCGGTCTGATGGAGGCCAGGCGGCAGACCCTGTCAGGCGGGCCGCCCGCGACGCGCCGTATGCTGGCGGTGCTCACAGCCAGTTTCGGCCTTGGACAGATGGCCGGGCCCTTTTTTGCGGGCAAACTGCATGAAGTGACCGGATCGTTTCAGGCGCCGTCTCTTGCAGCTGCAGCGGCTTTGGTCATTGCCGCCGCGCTGGTCATCCGGTCCTGAAGACTGTTTCTCCGGCCTGCACAGGTCGGTCTCAGGCGTGGGAAAAATCCCAGTAAAGTTCGCGCGCCTTGGCGGCAATCGGCCCCGGCTGCAGGTCACGGTCCTCGATCCGCTTGACTGGCGATACCTTGTTGTAGTTGCCGGTGGAGAAGATCTCGTCCGCTTCCAGAAACTCTTCATATTGCAAAGTGCGCTCAAACACCTCGTAGCCGGACGTGCGCAGCAAATGGATGATCCGCTGGCGGGTGATGCCGTTCAAGAAGGTGCCATTCGGCTCGGGCGTGTGCACCTTGCCGTCCTTGGCCATGAAGATGTTGGCCGAGGTCAGCTCCGCCACATTGCCGAGCATGTCCCGCACAACCGCATTGTCAAAGCCCCGCCCCTTGGCTTCCATCATCGCCCGGGCATTGTTGGGGTATAGGCACCCGGCCTTGGCATTGACCGGCATGCAGTCCATGGTCGGGCGGCGGAAGGGCGACAGGGTAATGCTGGAAGCCGCATCTTTCGGGGCCATTGGCGCATCAAACAGGCACAGGCAGAACCGGGTGCTGTCCGGATCTGCGGTTATCACACCGGGACCATCGCCTTCCGCCCAATACATGGGTTTGATATAGATCTGCTGGCCGCTGCCGAATTTGGCGCAGCCTTCCTTGGTCAATTCGACAATCTCGCCCACTTTCATGGTCGGTTTCATGCCGAGCGCCAGGGCAGAATCGTTCACACGCTGGCTGTGCAGGTCGATATCGGGCATCACCCCGTCAAAGAACCTCGCCCCGTCGAACACGCTTGAGCCGAGCCAGGCGGCATGCGTACGGGGCCCCATGATCGGCGGATTGCCTTCATGCCAGGCACCATCAAACCATGTCCACGTATCACTCATTCCGCTCATTGTGTGTCCCTTTGCCTATCAGGTCTTGTAGTCTGCTGCCGACACAACACCCGCCGCCCGGTCAGGTCAATAGCTTACCGTCCTCCTCCTGAAAGAGGCTGTTTTTCTTCCAATTTCTCCACCTGACTGAAAGGTTTCAACCCACAATCATCTGATTTACGAAAAAATATTGCGCGAACGCGGACCATCTTCTTCGCAGACCGCCCCCATTGTCCTGCCCTGCTCCAAAGTCCCGAAAAAGAAGCGCTCCCAACGTTGCAGGAATTTGCCCCATTGACAGGCCCTGCCATTTGTTCCCTATATGTTCCTGCGCGCACTTCAAGACATTCACCTGCGGGCACCGCCAAAGAGCAAGAGGACAAGATTGTGGACCAGCGCATATCAATGACAACCCTGGCCGTACCTGATGTGACGCAGGCCCGGCGCTTCTTCGAAGACGGACTGGGCTGGCAGGTGAACGCGGCTCCCTCCCCCGAGGTCGTGTTCTTCCAGATTGTAGGCGGGGTGTTTGCACTCTACAGCCGGGACGCTCTGGCCCGGGAAATCGGCCAGGATGTTACGTCAGAGACAACCGGCGCCGTCACTCTGGCCTGGAATGGCCGCTCGGAAGCGGAGGTCGACGCGACCTTTCAAGAGGCGGTCTTGGCAGGTGCCAAACCCGTCAAGGAGCCTGAAAGGGCCTTTTGGGGCGGCTATTCTTCCTATGTGGAAGTGCCCGGCGGGCATTTGCTGGAAATTGCCTACAATCCCTTCTGGACCCTTGAAGACGATGGTGCGGTCACCTTGCCGCCCGCCCAATAGGGTCTCTTTGCCGTAAAAGGGCCTTTGGAACGCACCGATTAGGGTGTATGTCAGCCGAATTCGCCCATTGGACCGCTTGACGCCTGCCAAGGCGCACGCTTTTCTGCGGCCGTCTTGAAATCCCTTGAAGGAACCCGGTCATGGCTCATGCCGCTTTTGTTTTCGACGCCTATGGAACGCTCTTCGACGTTCATGCGGCCGTGCGCAAACATGCCGCGAAGCTGGGGCCGGATGCCCAAAGGCTATCCTCTCTCTGGCGGGAAAAGCAGCTGGAATATTCCTGGGTCCGGGCGCTGATGGGACAATATAAAGACTTCTGGGAGTTGACCTGCCAGGGTCTCGACACCGCCTTTGCCCTTGTGCCATCTGCCGACAGGAGCCTGCGGGACGATCTTCTGAGCGCCTATTGGGAACTGGATTGCTATCCGGAAGTGCCGGAAGTGCTCACCGAACTGAAGGCAACCGGGGCCAAGATCGCGATCTTGTCCAACGGCTCGCCCGCCATGCTGGACGCGGCCGCCAAGGCCGCCGGGCTGACGGAACTCTTTGACGAGATCTTTTCGGTCGATGACCTGAGAACCTTCAAGACCGACCCACAGGTCTATGAGATGGTCACCACCCATTTCCGGATCTACCCGGAAGAGGTCTCCTTCCAGTCGTCCAACCGCTGGGACATTGCCGGGGCCACCGCCTTCGGCTTCCGGACCGTGTGGATGAACCGGATGGGCATGCCGGACGAATATCCGGATCTGGCGCCCAAGGCGGTTCTGGCAGACCTGACCGGCCTCACCACACTTGGCTGAAGATCACAGCCACCGTTAAAATAGGATCAATCCAAACAGGCCGCCCCGGACAGGTCCGGGGCGGCCTTTGCATAAGCGCCTGTCAGAACGAGCGGGACAGGCCGATCATGAGGCGGTGATTGCCCGATGCCCTGTTCACATTCGAAGATCCGAATCTGGATGTCTTATCGAGAATGCCCGTTAGCGAATAGTCCGCCCGCAGACGCCAGTCATCTTTGACGGCAACTTCCAGCCCCGCCCCGAAGACCGGCCCCAAGGCCACCGAGGTCTCCTCATGGCCATTTGCTTTCAGACTGTGTTCTGTCGCTGCAAGCCCCAGGCTCAGATAGGGCATGAAATTGCCAATGGGCATACCAGCCCGCGCCTTTGCCGCAACGCTCCATTTGGCACCCGTTTCGACCGCACCAAGCACCGGATGAGTGCCCTTTTCCCGCCCGCCGAGATAGGTGGCCGAGCCTTCGAGCCCGAGCACAACCCTGGACACATGCCAATTGTAGCCGCCAAAGAGGCCAAAGGCCCCATCAATGCGGGAATAGTCGCGGCTCGTCCCGCGTGCCTTCACTCCCGTCACCGTTTGCGAGGCCCCACCCTCCAGACCAAGGTAAGCCCCGGACCAGGGAGACGGCTTCGCACGGTCCGGCACCTCGAACGCATCTGTTCCGGACCCAAGATCAGCCGCGCGGGCGCCAGTCACAAGGACGGCCAGCACGGCACACAAAACAAGAGGTTTGATCAGCCAGACGGCAGATTCAGCGCATAGGGCAATTCCTGGCCGGCAGGCTGGGGGCAACGCCTGTCTCCACTCCGGACGCACAGGACTGGACCTGGAAAATCCATAATAAAATAAAGAGCTTACCATTTCGTCTCTCGTTTCATTCATGATACTTTCTCATGTGTGATTTCATAATTTTTTATCGCTAAACGATAATTTAAAAAATGTACGCAATAATTTTTTTGTCAATAGCAATATTTTTATTGCGGTTTTTCAGGCTCTGCCGTACGAAGCAAGAAAGGCGCGGCCAATCGGAGACAGACATGACTGAGCTTGAACAAAAAGAGCGCAAACGGCGCCTCGTCCGCATCCGCCAGGTGTCGACCGCCATGAAGTGGTTCATCACCGTGGTTCTCGTCACCATCGCCGTGTCAGGCGCGCTTGTGGTCGCAATGATCCTGCTGCCCGCCCTTTTGGACGTGACCACCGAGACCCTGGAACTGACCGAAGTCGAGCGTGCGCTGGGGGACATTCCCGTTGCCCAGCGCATCGGACTGAGCCTTGTGGCCGTTACGGCTTTCGCCCTCTTGCTGGCCATCTGCTGGAATGTGCGACAGCTCTTCGATCAGTTCCGCAAGGCGGCATTCTTCGCGCCCGAGACACTGTCACGCATGGTCCGCATCGGTATCTGGCTGCTGACCTATGGCGCCTTTGAGGTCCTGAGCAATCCGATCGTCTCGGTGCTGCTGACCATCGATTTTCCAGAAGGCCAGCGTCAGATCGATATGGAGCTGGACGGTGACGAGTTCTTCTTTATTGTCTTTGGCGCCCTGATGCTTGTCTTCGGCTGGATCATGCGCGAAGCCGCCACAATTGATGAGGAAAACCGGCAATTTGTCTGACATGCCCCCCCTTTTGCCATTCACCTGGCCCCTCAAGCTCTCATGGCCCGGACATGCCGATAATCATTGAACTTGATGTGATGCTTGCCCGGCGCAAGATGCGCTCCAAGGAGCTGGCCGAACGCATTGGCATCACGGAACAGAATGTGTCGTTGCTGAAATCCGGCAAGGTGAAGGGCGTGCGCTTCGACACGCTGGAGAAAATCTGCGAAGCGCTCGACTGCCAGCCGGGCGACATTCTGATCTTTGAGGATGCATCAAAGAAAGACGGCTGACAAAATAGCCAGCCATCCCTTCGGTCCGAACGTCTATTCCGCCGCTTGCGCCGGACCGTAGCCCAGCTGCTCGTTCAGCTTGCCAATGAGACCAATAGCCGCCTCGGCAATGACGGTGCCCGGCGGGAAAATGGCCGCAGCGCCGGACTGGTAGAGCGCCTCATAATCCTGGGGCGGAACCACACCTCCCACCACGATCATGATGTCTTCCCGCCCCTCTTGTGCGAGAGCCGTTTTCAAGGCCGGAACCAGCGTCAGGTGACCGGCGGCAAGGGACGAGACGCCCACAACGTGAACGTCGTTCTCCACTGCCTGGCGGGCCGCTTCTTCCGGGGTCTGGAACAGCGGGCCAATATCCACGTCAAAGCCCAGATCGGCGAAGGCCGAGGCAATCACCTTCTGGCCCCGGTCGTGGCCGTCCTGGCCCATCTTGGCGACCAGAATACGCGGGCGGCGGCCGTCGTTTTCCTCAAAAACCTCGACCAGCTTCTGCACCTTTTCAAGGGTCCCGGACATGGCTCGTGCCTCCCGTTTGTAGACACCGGCAATGGACTTGATTTCCGCCTTGTGCCGGTCAAAGACCTTTTCCATGGCGAGCGAAATTTCCCCCACCGTTGCCTTGGCCCGCGCAGCCTTGACGGACAGGTCCAGAAGATTGCCTTCGCCGGTCTGGGCGCACCGGGTCAAGGCCTCAAGCGCAGCCTGAGTGTCCGCCTCGTTCCGTTCCGCCCGCAGCCGCTTCAACTTGTCGATCTGGGCGGCCCTGACCTGGGCATTGTCGACTTTCAGAACGTCAATCGCCTCTTCACTATCCGGTTTGAACTTGTTGACGCCCACCACGGTCTGGGTGCCGCTGTCGATCCGGGCCTGGGTTTTCGCCGCCGCCTCTTCGATCCGCAGCTTCGGAATGCCCTTCTCGATCGCTTTGGCCATGCCGCCAAGACCCTCGACCTCACGGATATGCGCCATGGCCTTTTCGGCCAGATCCGCCGTCAGCTTCTCCACATAATAGGAGCCGCCCCAGGGGTCGATCACCTTGGTCGTCCCGCTTTCCTGCTGCAGGAACAGCTGGGTGTTGCGGGCAATCCGGGCCGAGAAATCCGTCGGCAGGGCCAGCGCCTCATCCAGCGCATTGGTGTGCAGCGACTGGGTATGGCCCTGCGTGGCCGCCATCGCCTCCACGCAGGTGCGCATCACATTGTTGAAAACGTCCTGGGCGGTTAGGGACCAGCCAGATGTTTGGGAATGGGTTCGAAGTGACAGGGACTTGGGGTTCTTGGGCTGGAAATTCTCTTCCATCAGGGTTGCCCAGATCAGGCGGGCGGCCCGGAGCTTGGCCACTTCCATGAAGAAATTCATGCCGATGGCCCAGAAGAAAGACAGGCGCGGCGCAAACCGGTCGATATCCATACCGGCAGCCACCCCGGCGCGGGCATATTCAATGCCGTCCGCAATGGTATAGGCCAGCTCCAGATCCGCCGTCGCCCCGGCTTCCTGCATGTGATAGCCGGAAATCGAGATCGAGTTGAACCGGGGCATGTTCTGGGAGGTGAACTTGAAGATGTCGGAAATGATCCGCATCGACGGCTGGGGCGGATAGATATAGGTGTTGCGGACCATGAATTCCTTCAGAATGTCATTCTGAATGGTCCCGGACAGATCCGCCTGGGCAACGCCCTGTTCCTCCGCAGCCACAATATAGAGCGCCAGCACCGGCAGGACGGCACCGTTCATGGTCATGGAAACACTCATCTTGTCGAGCGGAATGCCCGAAAAGAGCGTGCGCATGTCATAGATGGAGTCAATGGCCACCCCGGCCATACCCACATCCCCGGCGACACGCGGGTGGTCGCTGTCATAACCCCGGTGGGTAGCCAGATCGAAAGCCACCGAAAGCCCCTTTTGCCCGGCGGCCAGATTGCGCCGGTAGAAAGCGTTGGAATCTTCCGCCGTCGAGAAGCCCGCATATTGGCGCACGGTCCAGGGCTGCTGCACATACATGGTCGGATAGGGCCCGCGCAGGAACGGGGCCAGCCCCGGCCACGTGTCCAGATGGGCGAACCCTTCCAGATCCGGGGCGCCATAGGCGGGCGCTACATCAATCCCTTCCGGGGTGTGCCAAGTGTCCGCGCCTCCGGTTTCTGCCGCCTGCAGCCTGTTGCGGAACGGCTTTTCGGAAAAATTCGGGATCCTGCTCATGCCGGAACCTCCAGATCGGTTGGGGTCAGTCCATGCGCGCGCGCGAAACTGGTTTGCGCCTCTGCCAGCAGCGCCAGCAGATCGCCCCCGGCATATAGAAATGTGTCGACGCCTGCCGCTGTCCAGCCCGCTTCCTGCTCTCCCGGACGGCCAGCCAGATATAAATGATGCGCTCCGGCGGCCTTGAGGGCTCGGGCGGCCGGGACCGCCTCGTCCTTGTAAACCGCATCGGAAGACACCAGGCAGGCCAGAACCGCCCCGCTTTCCTGAAAAGCTGCCACCAGGTCGTCCAGACTGGCATAAACGGCCGCCTCGACACTGCCAAGGCCGCCGGCAGCAAAGGCATTGGCCGTCCATGTGGCCCGTGCAGTAAACTGCGACAGGGGACCCAGGCTCGCCAGAAACACGACCGGCCTCCGGGCGGTTTTCTCTTCAAGCTGCTTGGCAGACCGACGCAGCGTTTCAAAGGGCTCAGCCAGCCGCATGGGGGACAGGCTGTGCTGATCAAGTGCCACAGACTTTGGCCCGAACGCCACTTGACCAAGCCCCGGCATCGCCTTGCCGTCCAGAGCGGCCGCCACCAGCGCCTGTGTCCACGCGCCTTTGCCCGGCGGCGGCAGGTCTACAGGCACCGGTTTCCCGTCTCCCTCCCCCGCGCTGCCGCCGGTCTCAAGGACCGCCACCGGCTTTTCGCTCAGGTTCGGAAACTCGCTAACCCCGGTAACCGCCCGTTTGCGGGTGGCAATCTTGAGCGCCAGATCTGCCTTCGCCGCCTCAAGACGTGTCTGCACCAGCCCCTGCCGCACCGCCTGGGCCAGACCGCCCGCCGCCTCAATCTCCTGAAACACCTCCCAAGCGGCAGCGCACAAGGTTTCTGTCCGGTCCTCCACCGCCCCGGCTCCGGCAGCCGGATCCATGACCTTGGCCAGGCTGCTTTCTTCCAGAAGGATCGCCTGGGTGTTGCGGGCCAGCCGCCGCGCCAGACCCTCCGGAAGCCCGACGGCATAGGTATGGGGCAGCACACACACGCTGTCCGCCCCTCCAACCCCGGCGGCAAACACTGCGACCGTGTTCCTGAGAAGATTGACCCAAGGATCTTTCTGGGTGAGCATCCTAAAGGATGTGGTCATATGCAGATAGGCGGGTGCCTGAGGCAGGCCCGCTCCGTCCAGAACGCTGGACCAAAGAGCACGCAGTGCCCGAGCCTTGGCAATCGTGCCGAACTGGTCCGCATCCGCCGCAAGACTGAAGGAAATCTGCCCGGCCCAGTCCTGTGGTGCGAAAGGCGTCTGTTCCAGAGTACGCATCTGTGCAGTTGCGGAGGCCAGAACAAGACCCAGCTCCTGGGCCGGTGTAGCCCCGGCCGAATGCCAGACAATGCCGTCCGCCGCCAGGGCACGCACGCATGCACGCCGGTCCCGGGCCGCAAGCGCCGTATCAATGGCAGCTTCCATCTCTTTATGCGGGCCGGACGCGGAAGAGTGGGATCTGGCCAGAAACTCAAACGGATCACGCGCGGCACTGATGGCCACTGCTGCCGGGTCGGTCCCGATCTTGTCCAGATGCGCCAGCAAAAGGGCGATTGCTTGCCAGGTCGCCGAACCACCATCGACCCGGATCCGGATCAGGTTCGGCAGAACACCGGCCAGCAACGTCTCAAGCCCGTCCAGATCCGCAACCTGAAGCCCCCCTGAGGCCGCAGCGCCAGCAAAAACAAGCTCAAGTCCGTTTGCCCCACCTTCCAGGTCGTCCAGGATCTGCCGGTTTGCCTGCGCCGGGCCGGGAATATCGATCCGCTGGGAAATGGTCCAGCCATGCCTGTCTTGCCGGAGTTGCCGGGCGGGCGTGTCCCGCCGGCCCGCATAAAGCGGAGCGATCTGAAACCCGTCTTCGGTTGCTGAATAGAGCTTTTCCCGCGCCATGCCCTTGAGCGCTTTATCCACAGCCGCCCACCAGGCCTCTTCATCGGCGGAAAAAAAGCTGTCTGGTCCGGTAAAACTGAGTGGCATCGCACGCCTCCCTCGCGTGGCATTGTAACGTCGGGCTCATGATAAAACAGCCCTCAGACCGCCCGCGCTCTGAAAGGTCTGTGCGTTTTGAGCGCCTGCAGCCACCTGACCTGGCCAGAACCACTCCTTATAATAAGCGCACAGGAGGCGCAGCTTGCGGGTCATCCTTGTTGGCTCATGGTCATAATCCCGCCCAGAATGCTTGGCAACTCAGCACAAAGGGTAACGTTTCACTGCGGCCTCATTTTGATGCAGCGTCTGCTCAACAACCCGGCAGCACAGACCCGCATGAGACAGGCAACGGCGGAGCGTGGCCAGGTCTTTCACGTCACCAGTGGATATCCGGACGCACCAGCGCCTTGAAAAGAAAGCAAAGCGCAACAATCGCGCTTCTTTGAAAGAAACGCCGTCGGAACAACAACCTATGCGAAAAGTTCAAAATTTCACAATTTGATAAAAAATCAAATATTTGGCGGATTTCGCAAACTTTGTGTGTTTTCCCTATTGGTATGATCATCAATTATATTGTAGCGTTATCTTGCTGACGCATGGGAATTTGTACCCTCTATAAAATGCGCAGCGTCAGGTTCGTATCTTTGTCAGGAGAGTCGAAGATATGACCTTTCGTTACCCATCAGCGGCCACGGCCTTCAATGGCCCTGTCCGCAAACGAGCGGGAAGTGAACCGCCAAGGATGTGCACAATGCTTGATCAAAGCGAATTGAAAAGCAAACTGAGAGCAATTTCGGAAGCAAATGCGGCCCACCACGTTTTGGATATCCTGGAATCCAATCTGCGCCGCATGGGGGCAACTCACATTCTGATTACCGGTCTGCCGATGCCGAACCGGCCCATCGACAATCTGGTTCAGCGCTTCCGGTGGCCCGATCAGCGCAATGACGGGATCGAAAGCACGTCATTGTCCGCCAATGACAGCGCCCTGATGCTTGGCCTCGGCTCAAACCGGGCTCGCGTGTGGACCATCTCCGCTGGCGATATGGAACATTCCGATCTTCTGGCCTCTGCCGGGGAAGGCAGCCAGATCGTCGTGGTTCCGGTGACCGAGCTTTACCCGTTCCAGGCTTTCGTCTTTGCCAGCGGCCCCTCCCTTCAGGTCAACAAGTATGACCTGTCCAACCTGGAGGTTCTGTCGGCAGCCGCGTTCTCGCGGCTTCGGGAGCTGGGGATTGTGTCCGGACAGCGTCCCGGTGCCCTGTCGACCCGCGAACGCCGGGTTCTTGAACTGACAGCCTATGGCAAGACGGCCGGCGAAATTGCGGATGTTCTGGACATTTCCCAGCGGACCGTCCACGCCCATCTGCAAAATGCCAGCGTCAAGCTGAACGCATCCAACAAGACCCACACGGTCGTGGAAGCCCTGCGTTACGGACAGATCAGCGTCTGACCCCAAAGGCACAAGTTCACCTTGAAATCAAAGGCCCGCCGGTAAGGCGGGCCTTTTTAATTTGGGCCGGAAAGAACGCTTCCAGCGCAAGCTGCGGTCCTCCGGATTGAAGCTGTTTTGGCTTTCGCCTTGAAATCTCTGATGTCAGGCAACGGCAGGCAAATCCGAAAACGCGCTATGCTCTAATAGGTCATCATCGGGGCAAGTTCCTTGGCCTGCTCCACCCATTTGGTCACCTGGCTCTCGCTCGGCACCTGACGCACGAGGCTCTTTTCCTCGTTCACTTCCTTCATTTTTTCGGCCAGATTGGCAGCGTTACGGTGCTTCAGCTCCTTCACGGTATCCACACCGGCCGCTTCCAGCAGCTCCGAATATTCCTCGCCCACACCGCTGATGCGCATCAGGTCGGCCATATTCGCCCATTTGAGGATGCGTTTGCCGTCAATGCCGGTTTCGTCCTCCAGGGCCTTGCGGCCTTTCGGGTCCTTTGCGCGCTCAAGATAAGCGTCCGTTGTCTTGATACCCACTTCGCCCAGCTTTGCTGCGTAAGTCGGGCCAATGCCCTCGATTTCATCGATCGAATAAGACATGCGCACTGAACTCCCTGTATGACCGGCGGTAGAACCTTAAGGCACTCAGAGGACTTGGCTCAGCCCCGGAATTTTTGAAACCACTTCATCAACAACGTCGTCCCCTGCCTTTTCCTTAGCATAAGAAATGAGTTCTTTGGCAACACTTTGCACACCACCCATATCAAGTCCGGCACTGTTCAGTTCGCTCAAGGCAGCCATGGCGCCCATGCCACCGCCCATCATGCTGCCAAGCCCTCCCAGAAGACCGCCGCCGGACCCAGCTTCCGCACGGGCTGCCACAAGCTCGGCCGCACCAGGCAGCGCATCGAAAATCATCTGCATCTTGTCCTCGGGGCCTTCCTTGTCCAGAAAGCCGAGAATGATCCCAACCGCGTTTCTCGCCAGGTCTTCATCGATCCCGGCCGCTGCGATAATCCGGTTGATGAGCTCATCCATGTCATTCTCCAGGTTTTAATGCTTTTCACCATGACGGTCTTAAAATTGACCGCGCGTTTCTATACCTCCCTTTGCCCCGCCCCGTCGATGGCCAGCTCTTCAGAGGACGGGCCTTTTTTGTGCGCAGCCCGCACATCCTTTGCGGTTCAATTGCGCAGAGAAAGGTTCTAGGTTTGGAACAAAACAGGTGGTGAGATTCGGGGGTATCCGTGACGGACATAGACAGCATTTTCATCGGCGCCAGCACCAAGGACGAGACGCTGGCACTGAAACTTGCCAACCGGCACGGATTGATCGCAGGTGCCACGGGCACAGGCAAAACCGTCTCCCTTCAGATCCTGGCAGAAGGCTTTTCGAAAGCCGGGGTGCCGGTCTTTTGCGCCGATATCAAGGGGGATCTCTCCGGTCTGGCGGCCGACGGGGTGTCCAAGGACTTTCTGGAAAAGCGCGCTGAAGAGGTCGGGCTCGCAAAAGACTACTCCTACAACGCGTTTCCGGCCGTCTTCTGGGACCTTTTGGGGGAACAGGGCCATCCGATCCGCACCACTATATCGGAGATCGGCCCCCTGCTTCTGTCCAGCCTTCTGGAACTGAATGATACCCAGGAAGGGGTGCTGAATGTCCTTTTTGAGCTGGCCGATGACGAAGGGCTGCTGCTTCTGGACCTGAAGGACCTGAGGGCCATGCTCGCCCATGTGGCCGAACGCGCTTCCGAACTGTCCACCCTTTATGGCAATGTTTCCAAAGCCTCTGTCGGCGCGATCCAGCGGCGGCTGCTGGTTCTGGAGCGCCAGGGCGGCGAGAACTTCTTCGGAGAGCCCTCCCTCGACATCCGGGATTTCATCCGCACGGCCCCGGACGGGCGCGGGCTCGTCAACATTCTGGCGGCCGACAAGCTGATGACCTCCCCCAGGCTCTATGCCGTCTTCCTGCTGTGGCTGCTGTCGGAGCTGTTTGAGGAACTGCCGGAAGTCGGCGACCCGAAAAAACCAAAGCTGGTCTTCTTTTTCGACGAAGCTCATCTGCTCTTTTCCGGCGCTCCCAAGGCCCTGGTGGAGAAGGTGGAACAGGTTGTCCGCCTGATCCGCTCCAAAGGCGTCGGCGTCTATTTTGTCACCCAGAATCCGCTCGACATCCCCGAAACCGTTCTGGCCCAGCTTGGAAACCGCATCCAACACGCCCTGCGCGCCTTCACACCGCGCGATCAAAAGGCGGTGCGGGCGGCGGCCGAAACCTTCCGTCCCAATCCGGATCTGGACACGGAGCGGGTGATCACAGAGCTGGGTGTCGGAGAGGCTCTGGTCTCGACCCTGGAAGGAAAAGGCATTCCCTCCGTGGTACAGCGGACGCTGATCCGCCCGCCATCTTCCCGGCTCGGTCCGGTGTCCCAGGCCGAGCGGCGCACCCTGATCCAGTCCAGCCCGGTCTTCGGCCTTTATGAGCGTGCCAAGGACCGCACCTCCGCCTATGAGGTGCTGATGGCCCGAGCGGAAGAAGCCCAGCGCCAGGAGCACCGCCAACAGGAGAAGGAAGACAGCCACGCCCGCAAGCACGGCACCCCGAGACGCGGCCGCTCCGGCTTTCAGCTGCCGGATTTCGGCCGGGACGACCGGCCCCGCCGGGACAGTGTGGACCGGCGCAACAAACGCAAGAGCCAGAGGGACACCGTGCTGGAGGCCGGATTGAAATCGGCCGCCAGAAGTCTCGGCTCCTCCCTGGGCCGGGCCCTGGTACGCGGCCTTCTGGGATCGCTCAAGCGGGGCAACTAGACGGCAATGCCCGCATCAGCCGGCCACCGGGAGACCGAGCACCGCGCCCTTGCCATCGGAAAATGGGCCAATCTTTTCATGGCTTTCGCAGGTCTTGTGACCGCTTGGCTGTCCCGTTCCGATGCCATGCTGGTGGACGGTCTTTATTCGGCGGTCAATTTCCTCTCCGCGATTGCCGCCGCCCGCATCGGCGCAAGGGTGGCCCAGCCGCCAAGCCGCCGCCATCCCTGGGGCCACGATTTTGAGGAAGTGCTCTATGTCACCTTCCGCAGCCTGATCCTTGTGGGCATCCTGGTATTCGCTGCCATTGTCTCGGGCGCCAAGATCTGGACCTTCCTAAGCGGAGGCACCGTTCCGGACCTCATCTTCGGCCCGATCGTGGTCTATATGACTGTGATCATTGTCATCTGTTTTGCTCTTTCCTTCGTCTACTACCGCGCCTTCCGCAAAACCGGCGGACGCAGCGCCCTTTTGAAGACCGAGGCCCAGGCCGCCCTGATCGATGGTGCCCTCAGCGTGGGCGCGGGCGCCGCCCTGCTGTCGCTGCCTTATCTGAAAGACACGTTTCTCGCCCCCTATTTACCGATTGGGGATGCGGTCATCGTCCTTGTCCTGATTTCGGTGATCGTCTGGCAACCGCTTGGCGCGTTCCGCACAACCCTTGCGGATCTGGCAGGGGTCAGCGCCCCGGGCGGTACCCATGCCAAAGTTTTGCGCAGCGCGCGGGACCTGTGCCGGGAAAACGGCTTCAAGCTGCAGCGCTCTGCTGTTCTCCAGGCTGGCCGCATGCATTATGCAGCCATCTACACCGATCCCGGACGGCCGGTGCGGGCCGAAGAGATCGACGGGTTTCAGGCAGAGATGTCAGACCGGCTGGAAGAGGTCCTCGGCCCGGTGCGGGTTGAGATCATCGTGACCGCAAAAGGCCCGCTGACAAGATCTGCCGGGATCTGATCCTCCACATCCGTGGCCGCTGCCTGCCATGTCCCCCAGGGGGCATACGGCACAAACATCCCTCCAATCCTGCTAACCAGATAATTACCTATCAGACGTATTCTTACGGGACCTTCCAAGACACGGATTGCAGGATGCCGTTTCAGACCATCTTTTCCCGCTGCTTCATCATGGCCCTCTTAAGAGGCGCCCGACGCCACGGCCTGGTGGTGTTGGTCCTTGCCGGTGCTGCGCTTTCGCTGTCCGCAGCCAGTGTCCGGGCAGAGGCGGATGCCAAAAGCCTCAACAAGCAGAGTACGGTGCTCGACCCAGCCCGGCTGGAGCAGGCCCACGCATTTTTGCGCGACAATCCAATTTCCCCGCCCGACACGGCCAGCCCCCGCGCCACGCTGGAAAGCTTCCGGTTCATCATGGGGGAAGTCAGCGTCCTGTGGCAGAACGTGCGCAAATCCTATGAAGACGGCAGCGATATCTTCCTGACAGACGCGCAGAAAGATCAGGTTGTCCTGATTGATGCGCTGATGGAAAAAGCAGAACGCACCTTGGATCTGTCGGAGCTTCCCCAGACAACCCGGGCCCGGGCGGGGATAGAACTGGTACTGCAGCTGCAGGAAATTCTGGACCGGATTCCGTCCATTGATCTGACCGCGGTTCCAGGTGAAACCGCCGGCACCTTCCGCACCCCCTTCAAAGGGGACAACCTTCCCGAGCAATGGACAATTCCAGGCACCAGCTTGCGTCTTGTCCGGCAGACCCAGGGCGAGCGCCAGGGGCACTATCTCTTTTCCGATGACTCCGTCGCCCGGATTCCTGAAGATTATGCGATCGTCAAGGAACTGCCCTTGCGCGCGGACAGAGGGGAGGATCTATTTGCCTATTACATCTACACCCCCGGGAATCTGATCGCACCGCGCTGGTACAGCCTTTTGAAAGCCGGGCCCGCCTGGCTGCACAACCAGTTCGCCGACCAGGCCTATTGGCAATGGCTGGGCCTGTGTCTGGTCAGCCTGTTTTATCTGGGGTCCGTCAGTATGTACCTGCGCTGGAAACGGTGGCGGCCGGTGTCCGTTTCCGAGCGCGCCCGCGCTCTTCAGGCACTGTTGCGGCCTGCTGCGGTGATCGGCGGGGCGATGCTGTTCCGTTATCTTTGCGAAAACCAGATCAATATTAGCGGCATGCCCTTGCAGATGATCAGCACAGCCACCACCGCCCTGGTCTGGTCCGCAACCGCATGGCTGGTCTACAGGGCCCTGGAACTCATTTATGTCTGGTTCGTGCAGGCCCCTGGCGCTGCAAGGGCAAGCCTGGATGCCAGCCTGATGCGCACAGGTTTCCGGGTTGGTTCTCTCGCCATTTCCCTGTTCGTGCTCGGCTATGGAGCCACTCAGATCGGCATTCCCATCTATGGTGTGATCGCCGGTCTCGGGGTCGGAGGCCTGGCTATCGCCCTGGCGGCCCAGCCAACAATCGAAAACCTGATCGGCGGGATCATTCTTTATGCGGACCGCATGGTACGTGTCGGGGAATATTGCGAATTTGACGGCCTGTCGGGCACGGTGGAAGCGATCGGTATCCGCTCAACCCGAATCCGTGCCCTGGACCGGACGTTGATCACCATTTCCAACGCGGATCTCGCCAAGCGCAAGATCGTGAATTACAGCTACCGGGACAAATTCCATTTCCGCCACAAGATCGGCCTGCGCTACGAAACCTCGCCTGAGGTGATGAGAACGCTGCTGGACCGGATCTGCGCCAATCTCACGGCCCATGAGAAAGTCGAGGAAACGCCCTTGCGCGTGCGGCTCGTCAGCTTTGATGACTATGCCCAGACCATCGACATCTATGCGTATGTGACTGCCCCCGCGATGGATGCCTATCTGGAAATCCAGGAAGAGCTGCTGTTTGCAATTCATGACATCGTCGCAGACTGCGGCTCCGACTTTGCCTTTCCGTCCTCCACCGTTTATCTGGGCAAGGATGGGGGATTGCCGGGCCCGGAACCACTGGCGCAGCCCGGGCACACGGAAAACCCGCGCACGCAAGCCGCCTAGAACAAATCGGCTTTGTTTTGGAAGTGTCTTTCGCTGCCGGATATCAAAGATTTCAGCGGAAAAGACAAAACTGGTTGAACCCGAAGGACCGCGACACGCACACCGGTGGCCAGGCCTTTCTCCCGCCCCTTGTTGCGGGGGATGGCGTAACTTACCAATTGCGATTTTTGCTACGATATGGCCTGTTAGGTGTCTTCTGTAAGGCCGTTGTTAAGCACGGCCGCTTTCGAATAAAATTCAAGGACCCATCATGAGTTCCATCGACAAGGTCTTGGCGCGTGTGGACGCCAATTTCGACGCCAGCCTCGACCGACTGTTCGACCTCCTCAAGATCAAGAGCATTTCCACCGACCCCGCCTATGCTGCGCCCTGCCGGGAAGCCGCAGAGTGGCTTGCCGCAGAGCTGAACAGCATCGGCATTGACGCCTCCGTGCGTGACACGGCCGGCCACCCCATGGTCGTTGGCCACCGCAAATCGGGCAAGACGGGACCGCATGTTCTGTTTTACGGCCACTATGACGTCCAGCCCGTCGACCCTCTTGAGCTTTGGGACCAGGACCCGTTCGAGCCCAGCATCAAGACCCGCGAAGACGGCAGCAAGATCATCGTTGCCCGCGGCTCTTCCGACGACAAGGGCCAATTGATGACCTTTGTCGAGGCGGCCCGGGCCTATATTGAGGAAACCGGCGATCTGCCGATTGATGTCTCCATCCTGTTCGAGGGGGAGGAGGAATCCGGCTCGCCGTCCCTGCATCCCTTCCTGACCGCCAACAAGGACGAGCTGACCTGCGACCTCGCCCTGGTCTGCGACACGGGCATGTGGAACGCGGAAACACCGGCAATCTCCGTCATGCTGCGCGGCATGGTCGGGGACGAAATCATCGTGCGGGCCGCCAGCCGGGACCTGCATTCGGGCATGTATGGCGGCTCAGCCCAGAACCCGAACCACATTGTCGCCAATGTCATTGCCGGCCTTCATGACGAGACCGGCCGGATCACCCTGCCCGGCTTTTATGACGACGTGATCGAGCTGCCCGAAGATGTCAGCAAAATGTGGGATGGCCTCGGCTTTTCCGTTGAGGATTTCCTCGGAGACGTTGGCCTGAAATACCCGCGTGGGGAAACCGGCCGCAAGCCGCTTGAACATATCTGGTCCCGCCCGACCGTTGAAGTGAACGGCATGTGGGGCGGCTATCAGGGCGCAGGCTCCAAAACTGTCATTCCTGCAGAAGCCCATGCCAAATTCACATTCCGCCTTGTAGGCGATCAGGATCCGGACAAGATTCAGGAAAGTTTCCGGGCCTATGTGCGTTCAAAAATCCCGGCGGATTGTTCGGTGGAGTTCATCGCCAAGGAAGGCAGCCCGGCCCTGCGGCTTGATTTCGCCATGCCCGCTCTGGCAAAGGGGGCCACCGCGCTGAAAAACGAATGGGGCAAGGAAGCCGCGTTGACCGGCATGGGCGGGTCCATCCCGATTGTGGGCGACTTCAAGCGCATGCTTGGCATGGACACGCTGATGATTGGCTTTGGCCTGGAAGACGACCAGATCCATTCACCCAATGAGAAATACAATCTGACCAGCTTCCAGAAGGGCATCCGCTCCTGGGCCCGGGTGCTGGACGAATTGTCCAAAACGTGAGGCCCATTGCGGCGGACCTCTGGCCGGTCCGCCTGCCCGAAGCAGACCCTGTGTGCAAAAGAAGGATTGACATGAAATCCATCTGTGTATTTTGCGGCTCCAGCTATGGGGCGCTTGAAACCTATTCAACGGTGGCCAGCAACACCGGGCGCATGCTCGCCGAAAACGGCTACAAGCTTGTTTATGGCGGCGCCAAGGTGGGGCTGATGGGCACCGTTGCCGATGCGGCGCTCGCCGCTGGCGGCGAGGTGATCGGGGTTCTGCCCCACTCGCTGAAGGAGAAGGAAATCGGCCACGAGGGCTTGAGCGAATTGCATCTGGTGGGCTCCATGCATGAGCGCAAGGCGATGATGGCCGATCTCTCCGACGGTTTCATTGCGCTTCCGGGCGGTGTCGGCACCCTGGAGGAAATCTTCGAGGTCTGGACCTGGGGCCAGCTTGGCTATCACCAGAAACCCTGCGGTTTTTTGAACATTGAAGGCTATTACGACCAGCTGATCGCGTTTCTGGACCACCAGACCCGGGAAGGATTCACCAAACCTGCTATGCGCAACATGGCCCAGATTGCCGCGACCCCGGAGGCCCTGCTCGATCTCTTCAAAGCCTATGAACCGCCCCAAACGCCGAAATGGATTGCCCGGTCCGACATCTAGAACAAATCGCGTTTCATCGGATTTGCCTTTCTCTGCCTGACTTGAGAAGCGTCGGCGCGCAAGACAAATTGGTTTGATCCCGGAGGAAGGCGACACGTTCTGGCCGCCTTTCTTTGGCAGCAGACTTCTTTTCATCCACCGGACAAGCCGGAGCCTTTTCCACAGCAGCGGTTTGACCAATTGCAAATTCATCCCGGGCCGTTAAACACGTGTTGAAACAGCGCCTGAAACGCGGCCCCTTTCATATACTTGTGTGTGTCCATGCGTCTTTGTCTTTCCCTTGCCCCCGTTCTTTTCGCAGCTCTTGCCGCTGCAGCCTGCTCGCCGACGGCCGATTTTGACAGCAAACCCAACAGTCTGGTGCAGACATCGAATGTGACCCTGGTTCAGATCACTGAAGACAGTGTCGGCGGCATCACCCCGGAAACCGCTTATGGGCCGAAATCTATTGAAACCGCCCTGCCTGGCTTTACCGCTGAAGGTATTCAGACCGCCGAGGAAGACCGGACCGAATGGGCCCTGGCCGCCTTCAATTCCGACGGGTTCCAAGTGCTGCAGGTCTTCAAGGGCAAGGACGGCAAGGTGCGGTCGGTCCATGGGGTCACCCACCATCTGCAGGGCCCCAATGGCGAGCGGATCGGCATGACCTTCTCCGAAATCGGCAGCGCCAGCGCTGACTGCCGGGTGGGCAAGAACCTGTGGCGCGGCATGGCGATCTGCAAATCAACCGGCCACCCGAATGTGGAACTGGTCTATGCCATTCCGGGCTACAAGGGCCCGTTCGACCGTCTGCCGCCGTCCAAGGAGCTCTTCGACGCGGAACTTCAGCGCATTTTATGGACGCCTAAGACCTGACCCTTTTTGCCGGGGCCCTCTATTGGGAGACCCGCACTGGACGGCCGCGTGCCTGATCAGCTCAGAAAGCCCCGGCACCCGCCGGGGCTTTCACTGTGTCTCAGCGAATATTTTCCGGAGTGCGCGCCCTGGAGCGCGACTTGCCTTAGTTGCCGGTCAGAGTGCCGGAAGCAGCCGCGACAGCCGCGTTATAGGCGTCGCGTATGACCAGATGGCGTTTCCAGGTGGTGCCTTCGCGCGGAAACGAATTGGTCGCAATCACCGCCGTATACCCGCTTGAAAAAGCCATGGCATGCGCCCCCAGGTGGCCGCCCTGTTTGGTCGAGGCCCCGGCCTTGAAATACATGCGCCCATCCGTGGTCGCCCGGCTGCCGTTCCAGCCGAGAACATCGTCATCCGTACGCGACAGATGATTGCGGAACTGCCGCTTGCGGATCACCTTGCCCGTGTTGGCAAGGGCATGGGTGAAGACGCTCATGTCCCGAAGGCTCATGACAATGCCGCCGGAGGTGCAATTGGGCGTATCCACGGGATTGGGCTTGTATCCGGTTTCATCCGCACCGTCGCCCTGCTTGTAGTTATAAAGCAGAACGTGGTCCGGCCCGGCAAAATCCACGGCCGCGCAAGCCCCTCGAATGCCCAGCGGATCATAGACCTGATTTTTCAGGTAGTCGGTCCAGATGCCCCGCGTTGCGGTAAACATGACCGCATCATAAGAGGCCTGCGGCCCGTCATAGGCGTTATCGATCCGGCGCATCCGCCCTTCCGCGAAAAAAGCGCCCATATAGTTCCACACTCCGAAATTCTCATTGCTGTATTTGCGCTCTCCCACGGGGCGCTCGGTCGTCCCGCTTTGAAAACGGATACTGTAAGGCGTGTTCACCGAGCCCCGGAACCCGCCCTGATAGGCAAGCAAATGCCGGATTTTGACATCGCGCCAGCAATCACCGGAGCCGTCACAGCCCGGCTGCCATCTCAAGGGCAGATAATCGGCCATGCGGTCGTCCAGCGTTTTGCTGCCGAACCGCCTGATCTTGTTGAGAACCGCTGCCGTGGTCACCATTTTGGTAACGCTGCCCCAGGGGGTGACCGTGTTGAGGCCGAAGGGCCGCCCGCCAGTGGTTTCACAAGGCGACTGGGCCCAGCCATGGGTCACATGGGCCACTATCCGGCCCTCCGGGTCCCTTAAGATGACCCCATACCCCATTACATCATCGCCGAGCGTCCCGGCCACAGTGTCCACAAAGGTTTGTGCCGACAGGCCCGCCGCCAGCGCATGACCCCGTTCATGGGGGCGGTCAGCGGGCAAGCTGCAGGCCAGCGCAAGGACGCTGGAGCCGGACAGGGCGCACAGGCCCAAAATGGCATGGCTCGAAAACCGGAAAAAGTTGAACATGACTTTCAATCCTTGATGAAATGATGTTGAGGCCGCCGGAAAAACGGGGCGGCCGGCTCCCAAAGGCCTTGCAAATGCGGGCCTCCGGCCCCGGCTGGCACGAAAATCATGCACCTGCCTTCACCGGTCCTTTGTCAGGAGCACAAAGGATAAGACCGTTCCGCAGAACCGTCTTGAGTGGAGACACTCAGATTTCGGCGAAGGCGCTCTCAGGTTTGGGACAGGCACCATCGACAATCGGCTGCCCTACCCTCAAAAGCCCGGGTGACCTTTGCCGAATCCTGGTTTAAGCCTTGGGAATGACTTCAACGGCAAACATTCGGGATCCGAAACGGCTGACGGCGGATCTGACGGCGGGCAATCGCGCCGCTTTGGCGCGGGCGATCACGCTTGTGGAATCCAAAAAAGCCGACCATCGCCAGCTGGCCCAGCGCCTGATTCAGGACGTGCTGCCCCTGACCGGCAAGGCTTTGCGTCTGGGCATCACCGGGGTGCCCGGCGTTGGCAAGTCGACCACCATCGACACGCTCGGTTCCAACCTGACCGCCAGCGGCCACAAGGTGGCCGTGCTCGCCGTTGATCCTTCATCCACACGCACCGGCGGATCGATCCTCGGCGACAAGACCCGGATGGCCCGCCTCGCGACTGATCCGGACGCTTTCATCCGCCCGTCCCCCTCTGCCGGCACGCTTGGCGGAGTTGCCGCCAAGACCCGCGAAACCATGCTTTTATGCGAGGCCGCCGGGTTCGACGTCATTCTGGTGGAGACTGTCGGCATCGGCCAGTCGGAGACGACCGTGGCCGACATGGTCGACTTTTTCCTCGTTCTGATGCTTCCCGGCGCCGGGGACGAGCTTCAGGGCATCAAGAAAGGCGTTCTGGAAATTGCGGATATGATCGCGGTCAACAAGGCGGATGGGGACGGTACTCTCAAAGCCCGTTCAGCCGCCTCCGATTACCGCGCCGCGTTGCATATTCTTGCCCCCAAATCCCCCAACTGGACACCGCCCGTGCTCACAATCTCCGGCCTGGCCAATGAAGGGCTCGATGCGCTCTGGCAGCAGATCGGTATCTATCAGGAGCGCATGCAGGCCAGCGGCGAGTGGCAGGACAAGCGCAGCCGCCAGCAGGTGGCCTGGATGTGGGAGCTCCTGCAGCAGCGCATGACAGCCGCCCTGAAGACCAACCGCAAGACGGCGGTCCGCCTGAAAACCCTCGAAGACAATGTCCGCTCAGGCACCACGGCCGTTTCGCTCGCCGTGGAAGAACTCGCCGGGCTGATGGGACTGGACGAATGACACCTCCTTCCAAAACTGTTCTTGTGACCGGATTTTCACCCTTTCCCGGCGCACCGGTCAATCCAACCCAGTATCTGATGCAGCGCCTGCCGAAACGGCTGGGCCATCTCAGCTCAGGGGTGGCGTTTTCCTTCCATGTCCTGCCGACCACCTGGGCTGGGCGGCAAACGGTAACAGACAAACTGCGGCGCAAGATCACGCCGGATGCCATTGTGCATTTTGGCGTCGACGGCACCCGCCGCACCCTCAATATCGAAACCCGCGCGGTCAACCGGGCCATTCGCGTGCGCCCGGATGCGGCTGGACGGGCGCCTGACAGGCCGGAATTGTTGATTGGCGGGGAAAGAGCCAGATACACCCCGCTGCCTGCCCACGCTCTGCGCGATGCGGCCCGCAGCGCGGGCACGCCCGCGCATCTGTCAACCGATGCGGGCACCTATCTTTGCAACGCCACTTTGTGGGATTCCCTCGGCTCGGGCATCCCCAGCGTCTTTGTCCATGTACCGGCCCTGCCCAGGGGCCCCAGGGACACACGGCCCGCCTATCCGGTGATCGAAGAGGCCGCCCTTCGCCTGCTGCAGGAACTCGCCCGGCGCCTGTGAGGCCAATACGAATAACCTGTCACGCCTGAACGACGCGCAAGCGACGCTTCACCTGCCTGTACCGTCGGACAAAAGCCATCCGGCACACCCTTTGCTGATCAGATCCTGAAGATCCGAGACTGATCCCATCCCGGGACGGTCACAGCAAATGGCACTGCGAATGACGGGTGATATGTCAAAACCGAGCCGCCGGGCGTTCCTCGCCGGGACAGTCCTGTGCCTTTCCGGCACAGCGGCCGCTGCGCAGATGAAGGTCGCCGATCTTCGGGGGGCGATTGATTCCGCTGACCTTGGCCTGATCCCGAACGCACCGGATGATCAAACCGCCCAGTTTCAGAACGCCGTGAACCGGGCTGTGGAGCGCGGCCGCGCCCTGTTTCTGCCCGCCGGCACCTATCCGGTTGCCAATCTGCGCCTGCCCTCCGGCAGCCTGATTGTCGGGGTGCCGGGCCGCACACGGCTGGTCTATCAGGGCGGTGGCGGCCAGTTGATCCGCGCTGAAGGGGTCAGCAATATCGGCCTTCAGGGCCTCACCTTTGACGGCGCCAACCGCTCGATCGGCGATTTCACCGAAGGGCTTCTGCATTTCATTGGCGTGCGCAATCTGGCGTTCGACAATTGCGACATTGCCGGATCGGCGAAAATGGGCATTGTGCTCGACCGCTGTTCCGGCCGGGTCGAGAATTGCCGGATCTATGGCGCCGCCGAAGCGGGCCTACGCTCCAACGAGGCGGACGGTCTGACCATCACCGGCAACGTGGTCAGCGACTGCGCCAATGGCGGTATCTGGATCCACCGCTGGCGGGAGGGCGAGGACGGCACTCTGGTGTCCGGCAACCGGATCGAACGGATCGGCGCACGCTATGGCGGCACCGGCCAGTTCGGCAACGGCATCAACGTGTTCCGCGCCCACGGGGTGATGGTGTCAAACAACCGCATCACCGATTGCGCCTTTTCCGCCATCCGCTCCAACACGGGCTCGAATGTGCAGATCCTGGGCAATTCCTGTCTGCGCTCCGGCGAGACGGGGATTTATTCGGAATTCAATTTCAAAGGGGCCGTGATCGCCAACAACATTGTCGACGGCGCCACCACCGGGATTTCGATCGCCAATTTCATGGATGGCGGGCGCCTCTCGGTCTGTTCCGGCAATCTGATCCGCAACATTTCCAAGGACGGCCCCTATCCGCCGGAAGTCTCCGGATTCGGCATCGGCATCGCGGCCGAAGCCGACACCACCTTGACCGGCAACGTTATTGAAGGGGCGCCGCGCTTCGGCATGCTGCTGGGCTGGGGGCCTTACATGCGCAACATCTCGGCGGCGCAAAACGTGCTGCGCGACTGCACCACCGGCATCGCCATCACGGTGGTGGAGGGCGCGGGTCCGGCCACGATCACGAACAACATCGTGCAGGGCTCCGCTCTCGGAGCCATCCGGGGCTACCGCTGGCTGGAACCGGCCACGGGCGAACTGAACGGCACCACAAGCTTTGCCAATCTGACTGTCATGGGCAACCAGATCAGCGCATGAGACGGCGTGCGCTCATAAACGGCGCACCGGATTCCGGCCGGACCCTCCCGGGGCATTTCCCCGAAAACTTAAATCGTAACATTAAAAAGAACTTATAAAATCATGATATAAAACAAGTATTTTATCCATTCAAGCGAAGGCGGTCTTCAAGGCCGACAGGAACGCGTCCGTTGGCCGGATCTTCCCGGCCTGGAAGCCGCGCCGGGTCAGGACCGGAGGATTGATGAGACTATCCAGCAGCTCCGCTTCGTCTTCATTCAGATCCAGCAGCGCTTCCAGAATGGTCGCCATCATCACTTCGGCCGCCCGGGTGGCACCGTCATCGCATTTCAGGGCAACACCGAACCCAAGCTCCGGCAGGGAGGCACAGAAGACGCCCTCTGCCCCGGTCTTGACAAAGACCCGGCCCCGGAACGTTTCCATGACCTTGGAACAGAACCGGCCCGCGCCTGCGACCATGTAAGGCTCGTTGATGCAGGCATCATAGATCTGCCGGGCCGCATCGGCACGCAACGGCTCCAAACCAACCCCGGTGCCGAAGACGGCAAAGGCTTTGGCAAAGCTCTTAAGGGGCGAGGCATAGGTCGGGATCGAGCAGCCATCGGTGCCGCAAATATCCTCCTTCAGCGTGTCACCCGTCATCTGCTCCATCACCAGACGCACTTCCCGCTGGACCGGATGACCGGCCTCAACGTAGCCCTTGGTCGCAACCCCCAACGTTTTGGCCAGGCCCAGGAAGCCGGCATGTTTGCCGGAGCAATTGTTGTGCAGGCCGCACGGGGTTTGGTCGGCCAGGATCAGCTTGGCGGCATCTTCCATACGCTGCGGCCATTGAGGCCCGCATTCCAGGTCCTCTTCGCTCAAACCAGCCTTCAGAAGCATCACCCGCGCCGCGTTGGCGTGAACCTCCTCACCATTGTGGGAGGCACAGGCGAGCGACAATTCCGCATCAGTCAGATCAAGCGCCTCCGCAGCCCCCGATTCCACCAGCGGCAGGGCCTGAAGGGCCTTGATGGCGGAGCGGGGAAAGACCCGGGCCTCTGCATCGCCGACACCACAGACCAGTTTGCCGTCCGTATCAACAATCGCCAAACTGCCCCGGTGCCGGCTTTCACTCAGCACGCCACGGGTCACATCCACCAGAACCGGATTGGTCATGACGGTCTTCTTCCTTGTTTCAAATTCAAGTCCAGGGCGTACCCGTCCGTCAGCGCGCCCGGCCATCCGGTCAAACCGGCAGCAAACTCCCGCCCAACGCTATGCGGATTCGCTTCTCGCCGCAGTCAAAAAGGCTGACAGCCGCGCTATGGCCTCGTCAATCACCCAGTCCTTCTTGCAGAAGCAGAACCGGATATAGCCGGTAGGCGCATCGGAGCCATAAAACGCAGAGACCGGCACCGCCGCCACGCCCGCCTCCCGCACCAGCCGTTCACAGGCTTCCACATCGGTGTCCCCAAGACCCAGACCGTCAATGGCGCAGGTCAAAAAATAGGTCGCCGCGCAGGGAAGCACCGTGAAACCCAGCCCCGTCAGTCCCTTCGCCATACGGTCCCGCTTGGCCATCAGGTCGCTGGACAGCCCGTCATAATAGTCGTCGCCCTTGTTCAGGCCGAAGGCAACCGCCTTTTGAAGATTGGGCGGTGTGGTGAAGGTCACCCACTGGTGCGCCTTGGCAATCGGGTCGATCAGATGGGCCGGACCGGTCACATAGCCGACCTTCCAGCCGGTCAGGGAAAAAGTCTTGCCCGCCGAGCCGATGCGCACCGTGCGCGCGCGCATCCCCTCAAGGCCCATCAGGGGGCGGTGCTCTGCGCCGTCAAAAACCAGATGCTCATAGACTTCGTCGCAAATCGCATAGGCATCATGGGTTTGGCAGAGACCCGCAATAAGCTGCAGCTCCGCTTCAGAAAACACCTTGGCGGTCGGATTCATGGGGTTGTTGATCAAAACCGCCTTGGTCCGCTCCGAAAAAGCTGCCCGCAGCGCATTTTCATCCAGCGACCAGTCCGGCGGCTTCACCCGCACCCGCACAGGAATGCCTCCGGCCCGGCGCACCAGCGGCAAATAACAATCATAAAGCGGCTCAATCAGAACCACCTCATCGCCGGGCGAAACCAGCGCCATTAGGCAATCGGCGAGCGCTTCTGTCGCCCCGGAGGTGACAAGCACCTCCGTGTGCGGGTCGATCTCCAGCCCGTAGAAACGCTTGTTGGCGGCGGCCACCGCTTCACGCAGCTCTGGCAGGCCGAGCATCGGAGGATACTGGTTGGGCCCGTCCTGCAGCGCCTGGGCTGCCAATGCGCGGATATCCTCCGGGCCGTCCACATCCGGAAAACCCTGCCCGAGATTGACTGCCTGATGGGCAGCTGCAAGACGGGACATGGTCTCAAAAACGGTGGTGTTGATGCCGGTGAACACCGGATTGGTAGGCTTCATGATGTCTCCGGACCTGTTTTGGCTGGTTCTAGCCCCCCAGGCTGCGCCCGTCGAGCCTTTTTGGCCCGCATCCCCTGCCCGGCCAGACGGCAGCCCTGGCAGCTCCCGGAATGCAGGCGTCCCGTTCTGCGGCACTGAGGTCCTGTCTTTGTCCCCAGAGAATTATGGCTCCGTAGACTGCAGATCAAAAAACAGCACAAAATGCATTTGAAAGGAACGCATACAATATTCTTCCAGCTTTCCAGAAGGATATTGGCTTTCGAATGACTTGACTCTCTGCAATCAGCTCGGACAAAAAGAGGTTTGACAGTCAACACGCCTGACTTACCTGCTCGGCTGCATGGCTGGTATTCCCGCTTTTTCTTGCTGCGATGCAGCAAATCAATTAGAACGCCCTCAATTGATTTAGATCAACCAATTTGCGTCCTCCCCTCTTGGGCAACGGCCGCATTTAAGAACCAAAAATCGGAGCCCATCTTGTCCGCACGCGCCCAGGCCGCAGAGCCTGCTTCCTCAACAAAGCTCGATGCCGCCCGCATCAAGACCGAGCTGCTGGCCGGCCTGACAGTTGCCCTGGCGCTTGTCCCGGAGGCTGTAGCCTTTGCCTTTGTCGCCGGGGTGAACCCGCTGGTCGGCCTTTACGCCGCCTTTTTCATCGGCCTGATCACCGCCTGCATCGGCGGCCGCCCGGGCATGATTTCCGGTGCCACCGGCGCGCTGGCCGTAGTGATGGTTTCTCTTGTGGCCCAGCATGGGGTTGAATATCTCTTCGCCACCGTCGTCCTCATGGGCATTCTTCAGATCGGCGTCGGCGTTCTGAAATGGGGCAAGTTCATCCGCATGGTGCCCCACCCGGTCATGCTTGGCTTCGTCAATGGACTGGCCATAGTCATTTTTCTGGCCCAGCTTGGCCAGTTCAAAGTGCCTGATGGCAGCGGCAGCCTCACCTGGATGGGCGGCTCGGAGCTTTACCTGATGCTCGGCCTTGTGGCGCTGACCATGGCCGTGATCTGGTTCCTGCCCAAGATCACCACCGCGTTCCCGGCCCCGCTGGCAGGCATTCTTGTCGTGTCCGCCCTCGTGCTCGGCTTCAATCTGGACACCCGCTCCGTCGGGGATCTGGCGTCCATCGCGGGCGGATTGCCAACCTTCCACATTCCCATGGTGCCGCTGACCCTGGAAACGCTGGAAATCATCCTGCCCTATGCGGTGATCCTGGCCGCCATCGGCCTGATCGAATCCCTGTTGACGCTGAATCTGGTGGCGGACATGACCAACACCAAGGGGGGGGCCTCCAAGGAATGCGTCGCCCAGGGCACGGCCAACATCGTGACCGGCTTTTTCGGCGGCATGGGGGGCTGTGCCATGATCGGCCAGTCCATGATCAATGTGAAGTCCGGCGCCCGCACCCGCATTTCCGGCATTGCCGCGGCCCTGTTCCTGCTCTCCTTCATCGTCATCGCCTCGCCCTTGATCGAACAGATCCCGGTGGCGGCCCTTGTCGGTGTCATGTTCATGGTGGTGATCGGCACATTTGCCTGGACCAGCCTGAAAATCGTGCACAAGATCCCCCTGATCGACGCGCTGGTGATGGTGATCGTGACCTGTGTGACCGTTTATGCGGATCTGGCGGTGGCCGTGGTGGTTGGTGTCATCATCTCCGCGCTGGCCTATGCCTGGAACGCGGCGGCCCGCATCAGCGCCCGGATCGGCACCAGCAAGGAAGGCTGGAAAGTGTACCGCCTGTCCGGCCCGCTGTTTTTCGGCTCCACAACCGGCTTCACGGACCTGTTTGATCTGCAAAATGACCCGGAAGACGTGGTGGTCGACTTCATCGACAGCCGGGTGGTCGACCATTCCGGTCTGGAAGCCATCGACGCGCTCGCCTCCAAATATGAAGCCGCAGGCAAACGGCTGCATCTGCGCCACCTGTCTCCGGACTGCCAGAAGCTCCTGGACAAGGCCGGAAGTCTGGTCGAGGTCTCCGTTCTGGAAGATCCGGACTACGAGATTGCGGTCGACTACGGACGCAAGTTCGACACGCCGGAAAAAGCCTCCTGACGCAGCTGTATCAAGGCACTTGAACAAAGACCCCGAACACGCAAAGTTTCGGGGTCTTTTTTGTCCGCCTGCTGGGGCCTGTCCCGTGATTCGACGCAACAAGCTTTTCATTACACCCACCCTGGCAACAGTGATCGGAACCTTTGTGGTGCTCACCGCAGCATCAATCCTGATCATCCAGGCCTTTACCTCGCAAAGAGTGATCCGGGAACTGGGCGGCGGGCTTGTGGATTTGGGGATCGATTCCGCAGAAGCCGCCTTTGCCGAACAGCTTCAGGCCGTTCTGGAGACCGGCGACTACACCAAGGCAAGCTGGGCGGCCCGGGAACTGGCCTTTGAGGAACCCGGCCTCATGATCACCTATCTATATGGAGCCCTAGCGCCCCAGGACCGGGTATCCTTTCTGGTGCTCGTGAACGAGACCGGCCACGGCGTCGATGTCGACCGGGGGGACGCGGACGGAGATCTTTTGGGAGATGAACTGGATCTGGCAGAGGAATACGCAAGCCTCCTACCGCTCACAGAGAAAGCTGGCCGCCAGCAGCAGCCTTTCTGGAGCCCCCCGCTCTATATGCCGGAACGGGGGCACACCTATTTCGTCTATACCCAGCCACTCTACCGGGGCAGCACCTACAAGGGCAGTTTCATGGTCGGCATGTCACTGGAGCGGATCTCGGAAATCACCTGGCACATCTCCACCGACGACATCACTGTCTTCCTGATGGAAAAGGGCTCCCGCAACATTGTCGCCCACCCGCAACTTCACGAGAGCTTCGAGCATCTGAGCGCGGACAAGCCGCTTCTTCATGTCAGCCAGATCACCGACCTGTTTCTGGCCAACTATGACGAGATGAAGCGCATCCCCAACAAGGCCTATGATCTGGACGATACGCTGGAGCTGCGCAGCGGTTATGACCGGACCGGCAGCCGCAGGTTCATCATTGTCAGCAACAACGACAAGCCCCTGCTTGGCCTCCCGGCCCGGCTGGGGGTGCATTTTCCCTCTGAATTCCTGGACCAGCCGATCCACCAGCTGCTGTTTGCCCTTGTGATCGGGCTTTGCCTTCTCGTGCTCTCGCTGGGCGGAGCCGTGCTTCTGGCCCGCAGGATTGCAAGACCTGTGCAGCGGGCTTCAACGGCGGCAAAGGCAGTCGCCGGACTGAATTTGGACGATGTGAAACCCCTTCCCGCCTCCGTCATCCGGGAACTGGACGACCTCGCCCAGGGCTTCAACGCAATGGTGGGCGGCCTGACCGCTTTCAACCGCTATGTGCCGCACACTCTGGTGCGCAAACTGTTGCGAGAAGGCCGGGCCGAGGCCCCGCCGGAAGAACGCACCGTTGCGGTGCTCTTTACCGACATTGCCGGGTTCACGCCGGCCAGTGAAGGCATGTCCGCCAGCGAGACTGCGGACTTCCTGAACCATCACCTCTCCCTGCTCGGGGCCGAAATCACGAAGCAGAACGGCACAATCGACAAATATATCGGCGACAGCGTCATGGCCTTCTGGGGCGCTCCGGAACGTCTTGACGATCCGGCCCTGCCAGCCGCCAGGGCTGCCCTCGGCATGGCCACCGCCATCCGCGCGGACAATCAGGCCAGACAGGCGCGCGGCGCGCCGCCCGTCCGCATCCGCATCGGGCTTCATATGGGACCGCTGGTAGTAGGTGATATCGGGGCGCCCGAACGGGTCAACTACACGGTGATCGGCGATACGGTGAATGCGGCCGCCCGGCTGGAAAGCCTGGGCAAGGAAATCGACGCAGCTGCCGATATCGTCATTCTGGCCTCAGAGCAGATTGCCAGATCCTTGGGACCGGAGATCGCACAGGAACCGATTGGCCCGCAGCATGTCAAGGGCAAGGCCGCGGCGATCAATGTGGTCCGCCTCCTGATCTAGCGCGGACCGCTCTCATCCGGCGGCAAATCCGTTTGATTGCGGCCTGCCCTAAAGGACGGAAGCACCTGTCCGGTCAGGCGGGCTGAAGCACCTCTTCCACCTGCGGGCGGGCAGAAACGCTCCCCTGATCCGGGCTTACAAAACTCTCTAGGGCCTGGACAAATCGGCCGAAGGTCCATTCCCCATCCGGCAAATCCTGAGAGCGGAACGCGTCGTTGGGCAGGCAGATCCCAAGCTCCCGTTCCACAGCCATGATCAGGCCGATGGCATCCAGATCATCCGCCCCCAAACGCCCCAATGGCGTATCCGGCGTGATCACCCATGTCGCAAGGTTAAGATCCCGCGTAATAATACTTCTAATTTTCTCTGAAAATTCAGACATTTAATATCCACTACACTTTACTACGTATTCATTGTAAATACAGAAATCATCTAGCATCCCGCTTTGAAAAGCGCAATCCTGAGGGCTCTTCCGCCCGCCCAATCCCGCAAAGGAATGCGGCTATGGTTAAGGCGCTAAAGCCCTTTCCAGACGGATACGCCACCGAACCATATCAGGTGCAGACTTAATTAATACAATTTATTCTAGAATCTTACGCATTCATCCGTAGTCAAACTGTTATGTCGTTCGCGTTGAAATCTTTGATGTGAGACAATGAAAAACAAATCCAATCAAATACGATTTGCTTTCCAGAACTTTGGACGCAACCCTTCACGTCCCTCGTTCAGGTTTTGTGGGACACTGCCCAGCGGGCGGGATCGTCAAATTCAAAGTCAATCCGCAGCCGGCCGCTTGTGTTCTCGATCTGAATGCGCACCCGTTTGAACCGGTGTCCGGACCGCTCCGCGATCTTCTCCTGAAATACATAGCGTCATTCCGGCAGTCCTCTTCCCACAGAATGTTCAGGGTAGTTTTCACTTCAAAACGGGGAACTTATCAAACAAATACCGTATAAAAGACAGGCACTTGGCAATTATATTAAAATTTTACGTAGAGTAAAAAAATGAATTATGATAATTTGGAAGCGTGATTTTGATTGCGCGATTTATTTTCACTCTGAAATACAACCATTTTAATTCTATTCTAGATTTTACGGACGCGACAAATGACCCAAAAACTTAATATGAACCCCCACCACGGTGGTGCGGGACGCCATCCTACGCGCGCTTCTCTGGATACTTTGAGCGGCCATGACGATCCGGGCAAATTTGGACGGATGTTTCCCGGACTGCCCGCGCTCAACGTCGCAGATGAACCGCTGCAGGAACTGGCCCAGGCCATGGTCGACAATGACGAGCTGACCGGTGACAACGCCAACATTCCGGCAGGCTTTACCTATCTTGGCCAGTTTATCGACCATGACATCACCCTGGATCTGACCTCTCTGGGCGAAAAGGCACGCGATCCACAGGCCACGCAGAATTTCCGCAGCCCAAGCCTTGATCTCGACAGCGTCTATGGCAGGGGCCCGGACGGCAGCCCGCATATGTATGCGCGCAATCAGGAGGGCGGGCGCAACAAGAAGCTGCTTTTGGGCCGCACCACGCCCGTTCCCGGACCTGGCACATCCGCTTCTTTGCGCAATGATTTGCCGCGCAACCAGGAAGGCCACGCGCTGATTGGCGATCACCGCAACGATGAAAATCTGCTTGTGGCCCAGACCCATTTGAGTTTCCTGAAATTCCACAATGCGGTCATCGACATGCTCTCCGATGACGGGGTCGCCGAGGAAGACCAGTTCGACGAGGCCCGGCGGCTCGTGACCTGGCACTATCAATGGATCGTCCTGCACGACTTTCTGGGCCGCCTGACCATGCCTGGCATTGTCGACAAGATCCTGCATGACGGCCGCAAGTTCTACCGGTTCAAGAAACTGCCCTATATGCCGGTGGAATTTTCCGGCGCCGCTTACCGCTTAGGCCATTCCATGGTCCGGCAGGTTTACGATCACAACCGGATATTCACGGACACTAGCTTTCATCTCCTGTTCGGTTTCACCGGCCTGTCCGGCCAGATCGTCGGGGAGCTCGCGCCGCAGCCGCCAACCGGTCCGCTGCCCATTGCCAGCCTGCCGAGCAACTGGATCATCGACTGGCGCCGCTTCCATGAGGTGGATGCGGCTCATCCGCCGCAAGCCTCCCGCAAACTGGATGCGTTCCTGGCCAGGGAACTGCACCAGCTGCCGGGAAATGGCGGCAACCTGGCCTTTCGCAACCTCAAGCGCGGGGTCAATCTGGGCCTCCCCTCCGGCCAGATGATCGCGACGGCCATGGGCATTGCCGATCCGATGACGTCAGAGGAGATTGCCAGCGGTCCGGATGGCGCAGCTGCAAGGAAATTCGACCTGCATACCCAAACCCCGCTCTGGTATTACGTGCTCAAGGAAGCGGCCGTCAAAGGAGGCGGCGAACGGCTCGGCCCGGTCGGCTCGACCCTCATTTCCGAAGTTCTGGTCGGGCTGGTTCACGGGGACCATCAGTCCTATCTGTGGCAACGCGGGCCCAACTGGCGCCCAACCCTGCCCTCCCAAAAGCCCGGTGACTTTACCATGGCCGACATGCTCCGGTTCATGGGTGACATCAACCCAATCGGCGACTGACGCCGCCTGGCCTTGCGCCACATACCGCCGCAGCCCCGTCTGCGGCGGTGAGAGCGCATCGCGTTTCATTGAATTCAGACTTTTTCAGATTTCGCGTTCGAGGCACAGCCGAGAGACAGGGAAATCAGAACCCGTTTAAACGCGATTTGCCTATAGACATTTGCCGGTCAAGCCTGCTGTCTCCGCTCAAAACGGACCTGCGGCCTGCCCCTTGCACCTATTCGCCTTCAGCCGGCCCGGACCAGTTGCATCCAGCCGGCGGCGCAATCGGCTCCACCAGCTCGAACCCTTCGGGCGCAACACCTTGGCGCTCCCTATGAGCCCTTCCGTTCCAGAACGTGCGATTGTCTTTCAGGGGCGAACTTTCCAGCCAGCCCCGCCAGCGGGCCCAATAGTCCCGGTCGGACAGAACCTCTCCGGCACTGGCCCATTGGCAGGGTCGCGCCACCCCATCCGGCAAGATCACGGACCCGTCCCCAAAGCTGTTTTTAAAGTCCAGGTTCTTCGTGCCGCTGAAATCCGCATAGCGCAGCGCGGAACCGGGAAAACGGACATTTGAGATCCGGGTGCCGTAAAAGGACAATGGTGCCTCAGCTGTTCCGGCCAGCCGCGTCGCTTTAAACTCGACATCAGACAGACGCGCTTGCAGCCAGCGGGTCTCTGCCAGAGTCGATAGAAAAAAACCAACCTCTTCAAGATGCGCCCCGTCGAAGCGCGCGGCGGTGAAGTCGTCTTGCAAGAGGGAGATATCAAAAAGGTGTGCGCCGGAAAAGTCGGCCTGTTTCAAATGCGCTTCAGCTATGTAGGAGTCCCGCCATGTCACCTGTCGGAAGTTGCCTTCGGACAGCTGGCCGCCATTTATCGACACATCCTCAAGTTCCGCCTTTTGAAACTGAACGCCCCTCATATATGATCCAAAGATCGTGACTCCGGTCATCCGCGCCTCGCTGAAGTCAGCAAGATCCGCTCTCATGCTGGTTATGCGCGTGTCGTCGATCCGCACCCGCCGCAAACTGGCGCCCTGAACTTTCGAATCGCTCAAAAATGCGCGGGACAGATCCGCATCATCAAGGGAGCTGAACCGCAATTTTGCGGCTCCCAAATTGGCCTGCCTGAAGTCCGCCCCGCGCATGTCCGCCCTGTCGAAACGCGCATGCACAAAGTGACCGCCCATCAGGTGTGCGTTGCGCAAGGAGGCTCCGGAAAAGTCCGTTACCCTCTTGGGCCTGTCCAAAAAATACGTTCCTGCAGAGACCAGAATGAGACTGGCGCCATCCAGATGCGCCCGCCGCAGGTCCCGCTCCGTCAAGCGCGGGCGGCCAAAAGCGGCGATCTGCTGGCGCTGAAGGTCCCGCCATTCCGTGTACTTCAGTTTGCCCTCATTGACATCGCTGAAGGGAATCTGGGTCGTTTCACACTTGGAAAGGTTCGCGCACCACATGTCCAGAAAAAGGCCGGCCACCGTTTCAGACGGCAGGGGCCCGTCCGGAACTTTGGTAAAGGTGGCACCATCCAGCTTTGCCCTGGCGGGCCGGATCAGGTCCCAGAACGCGGAGACCTGGTCCCACCCGGCTTGAGAACGCATAGCCACCTCCTCCGTCGCCGCCCCGTCCTCGATCCTCGCCTGAAAGAGATCGTATTCGGTCTTGAGAAGGGAGAGCCCGGCCACCGCAGCCAGAAGGCAGATAGAAAATGCTCTTGAGACTGGCGGCAAGACCTGCCCGGGCAGTTCCCCGTCCCGGTCCGGTGCGTACAGCACCTTCTGGGCAGCGGCACAGGCCAGAACAAAACACACCCCCTGAAGCAGGGTCAGCCACACTTCATGCGCTGGCAGGGACCGCCACCAAAACGCCGCCAGAACCAGAGGCCCAGCGCCCAGGGCCACAGCCTTGAAAGCGCCCTTACAGTCTGCCAGTCCTGGCACCACCCCCGCATAGGACACAAGAACAGCCAGCGGCGCCAGCGCAAAGAAAAGGAAAACCATGACTTCGACAGAAAAGAGCGGCAAGCGGAAGGACGATCCAAAGACAAAAAACGACGCATCGCTCACTCCGGCAAGCGCAAAGCAGCTTCCTGCCAGGATGAGCCCATGCAGCGCCGCCAGCACTGGAAAGAGACGCTTGTGGCGGAAGAAAGGCCTACTTATGAACATAAAGTCTTCCCATTCCCAGACCTTGCAGCTCCTCAAAACCTAGGCCGCAAACGCTCCCGCATCGCCTTCAGATTTGCCGAAGTCACCGCCCAGCGTTTCGGGTCCTCAAACTCGAAGTCAATCCGGATCTGTCCGGGCTCTTCCCCCATCTGCAGAAGCAGCTGGCAAAAGCTCTGGCCGAGAGTCTCCACCATGTTGGTACTCAATTTGCGGACTTTGCCAGACAGCAGTTTCGGGTTTTCGGACAGGCGCGCAGAAAACGCCTGGACAGTGCCGTCCTTGTAAAGAAATCCGGAATTGGCAAGGCTCCCGCCGTCGATATCAAAGACGAGCGCCAGGCTCTCCCACCCGTCCAGTTTCCTGTCGGCACAGATGCGCACCGCCTCTGCAATCGTGGTAACAAGATCATCGCCGGAGCCGTGCTGTATGCTTTTTTCAGGGCGGCTGCCTCCGCCAGGGCCGGGGCGCTCCCCAAAGCCTGTGCCGGTTTCAGTGTTTGCGCCAGCAGGGGAGCCTGCGTCTGCGCCATGGCCAGCGTCAGGTCCAGCATCAAGGCCAATGTCTCCGTCAGTCACATTCCCAGTCTCGTCACCAGTCCCGTTTCTGGCGTCAGCGTCGGCCTCCTGCAGGCTCCGGGCCCCGACGTCTGCCCGCGTTCCGCGTTTCTTTGAAAAGGGCAATCTGAAAGCCATATGACTGTGTCCTCGGTCAGAATTGAAAAGAAATACCGCACCTGTCTTTGGACAGAGGCCCCCGGTCCACATCCACGGAGCTGATCCATGGAGCGCATCACAGCGGGCTGGAACCGCGGCGCTTCCGTCAAAAGACAGGCCTCAGCGTTTCGCGCATTTTCCGCAAGTTGCGTGGATTGATGGACCACCTGTCCCGATCATCAAACTCGAAATCAATGCGGATCCGCTTGGAGCTCCGCTCCATCTGGATCAGAAGCTGCAGGAAAGTATTGCTGGTCGCAGTGGTCAAAAACTCTCTGAATTCGACAACCTTGTTATCCAGCCACAGAGGAGCTTCGGACAATTCAGCTGAGAATGCCGCAATCATTTCGCCGTGATAGAGATATCCTTGGTTGCTCAAAAAGCCATCTCCGACGGTGTAAACTTGGGCCAGACTGTCCCAGCTCTCCAGTCCCCGCTCAGTGCATTTGCGGTCGGCACAGATGAACAGCGCCTCGCCGATGGCGTTGACATACGCATCTCCTGGCTCAAGCTCCGGCTTTGCTGAGGCCCCCTTGTCTGCACCCGGCTCCATAGCGCCAGGTCGCGTGCCGCCACCAGACGCCTTGCGGTTCCTGAAAAACGGAAATTTGAATGGCATTCCTGAACCTCCCCTGAAAGACAATTGACAGTTTGAGGCCATCCCCCTCAAGAGGACCGGCCGCTCACTCAAGTTCGCGGCCGCCGACATAGGTCTTGCCCAGATACCGGTAGATCAGGCGCGGCGCGATGGGCTTGCCCTCCAGGGCGGTGAAGCGGATGAGGCCATTCTGGACGGTGTAGGTTCCTGCATTGGCGCTCTTGCCGCCACCTGCAAACCCTCCGCCGCCGGCAAACGCCCCGCTGGTGCTGAGGGCCGTATTGGAGGTGTAGCTGCCGTTTTCAAACAACCGGATGGCCGAAGAGGCAGCCGTGGCGCCGGAGACACCGGAACCGGGGGTAAATCCGCCGAACATCATGCTGGAGGCAACCCCCGCAACCTTGCTGCCATCGGGCAGCACCTCGGCCTTGATCATATCCCGCTTCCCGAGCTTCCAGCCACCACCGGACAAGGGTGTCATCTCCTCGGTTCGCCCGCTCGCATAGGTCAACAGGACAGTGCGCCCGCGCTCCTCATAAACGCCAAAACGGGTCACCCCCTGCGCCAGCAGCCGGTCCGGGTCCAGCGGTGCCAGTCCCGCTGGCGGCGTGCCGTCGAAAAAATGGCCATCCTGCCAGAACACCAGCGTCTTGTAATTGGGGACCAGGGTCCCGGTGCCCCCTGCCCCAACACCAACTCCCATGGAATAGCCACGGAAGACACCGGAGAGCGATCCGGAGCGCGCGTCCGCCAACAGGGACGCAGCGCCCTCGCTGACAAATTGAAGGCTCCGCGTGAAAGGCTCGAAATAGCGCGTGGCCTTGTCGGCAGAGCCCGGCCCGGACCAGGTGACCCGGAAGGCGGCAAACTCATAGCGTTGCCGCAGCTCGACCGCGACGCCCACATAAATCTTCCGTCCGACGCTCCAGGCCGCCAGAAGCCCCGGGAACCCGGCGGTTTTCTCCGGTTTCGGCCCCACCTTGATCTCAAGCTCTGCCCGGTCTTCTTCGCTCAGCATTCCAGAAATCTTTTGCCGGAAAAAGGCTTCGAGACTGCCTTCTTTTGCCTGTCCGACACCAAGGTAAATCCGGCAGCTCCTGCAGTCCTTCAGCCGAGCCCGTGGCAGCAGAACCTTGGTGCCTCGCTCAACTTTGCCCCCAGTCCAATTCTCCGGCATTTCATAAAGAACATTGCCGAACTGAAGCTGTTCCGCCTGGACGGGCAGGGAAAAACACAGGAAAAAAAGACAATACAAAATCGGTTTCATATTTCGATCCGAATGTGACACGGGACATTCGGCATCGATTGCGGAAAAGCGAGGCTAATTTGTGCCGATTGAAATTTTTGACAATCAACTTTTCTCGAGCAGACGGTTCGACACATCCGCCTGAAGCCCCCCTGACGGTTTTACCGGTTTGATCCGGAGCGCACGGCGCGATCAAAGACCATAGATTTCAAACGGTTAGATGGAATTTTGAGTTTCCAGATAAAGTCAGAGTATTCCGGAAAAAACAAACCCACCGCCAGCAGAGCCAGCAGTGGGAAACCAGTCCATTCGCAATCAGATACACCTGTAGCCATCCAGGTCCGGAGGACACTTTGAGGATGCTGTCCCCTACCGCACCAGTATATTGCGGAATTGCCAAGGGTCTTTCTTGTCCAGATCTTCCTTGAAGAAGCCCGGACGGCCGTCCAGCGGTGTCCAGCCGGTGTAATAGCCTTTCACCGGCCCAAGATACGGCATCTGGATTTCAAGGCAGCGCTTGTAATCCATCTCGTCGGTCTCAACGATCCCGGCCTCCGGGTTCTCCAGCGCCCAGACCATTCCGGCCAGAACCGCAGAGGTCACCTGAAGACCGGTCGCGTTCTGGCAAGGCGCCAGTTTGCGGGCGTCTTCCACCGACAGCTGCGACCCATACCAGTAGGCATTTTTCTTGTGGCCGTAGAGCAGAACCCCCAGCTCATCAATCCCGTCACGGATCTCCGCCTCGTCCAGCACATGCAGCGTATCCTGAACTTTTCCGGCGGCCCCGAACAACTCATCCAGAGACAGAACCGCATCATCGGAGGGGTGATAGGCATAGTGGCAGGTTGGCCGGTAAGTAACCTTCTTGCCGTCTTCGAGCGTGAAATAGTCGGCAATGGAGATGGCCTCGTTGTGGGTCACCAGAAAACCGAACTGGGCCCCCGGGGTCGGACACCAGGTCCGCACGCGCGTGGCGGCCCCGGCCTGTTCCAGATAGATCGCCGCGTTGCAACCCTTCTTGTGGCTCTTGGCGTTGGCCGGTTTCCATTTTTCATGGGTGCCCCAGCCAAGTTCCGCCGGCTGGAAGCCTTCCGACAGGAACCCTTCCACAGACCAGGTGTTGCGGAAGACGTTGGCCGGTTTGGGGTCCTTTGCCCGCTGGGTGTCGCGCTCGGCAATGTGAATGCCCTTGACGCCGGTCTTCTTCATCAGCTTGGCCCAGCCCTTGCGGTCAGACGGCTCCTTGAATGTCACGCCGGTTTCTGTGGCCACATCCACCAGCGCCTTTTTGACAAACCAGGACACCATGCCCGGATTGGCCCCGCAGCAAGAGACTGCCGTCGTGCCGCCGGGCTTCTTTTTCTTCTCCTTGCGCACCGCTTCACGCAGGGCGTAGTTGGTCCGCTCGGCCGCCGAGGCCTTACCGTCGAAATAAAAGCCCGGCCAGGGTTCCACCACCGTGTCGATGTAAAGAACGCCAAGTTTGCGGCACAGTTTCATCAGGTCGAGAGAGGACGTGTCCACGGACAGATTGACCACAAAGCCCTGCCCTTCCCCTTCGCTCAAAAGCGGGGTCAGGATATCCTTGTAATTGTCCGGAGTGAGCGCAGCTTTTTCAAATTTATAGCCTTTACCGGTCACCAGTTCGGCGTCCGTGGCCACCGGATCAATCACCGTGACCCGGGTCTTGTCGAACTTGAAATGGCGTTCGATCAGCGGCAGCGTCCCCTTGCCGATGGAGCCAAAGCCGATCATCACGATCGGACCGGTGATCGTGCCGTGGACCGGATAGGCGGGCTTTTTGGCTGCAGGTCTGGCAGCAGAGGGTTTGGCAGAAGAGGGTTTGGCAGCGGCCGACTTGGCGGTTGCAGGCTTGGCGGGGGCAGGCTTCGCAGCAGCCGGTTTCTTCGCCGCAGCAGATTTGGAAGCAGCAGGTTTGGAAGCAGCCGGTTTTGCCACCGCAGGCTTGACTGAGGCTTTGGCCCTGGCTGGCTTTGCCACAGATGGCTTAGCTGCGGCCGGTTTCGGAGCAGAGGCCTTGGGCGCTGCAGATTTGGGCGCTGCCGCCTTTGTAGCAGACGGCTTGGGGGCAGCAGGTTTGGCCGCCTGTGGTTTGGTGGCCGCCGGCTTCGCGGATGCGGGCTTTGCGGCAGCCGGTTTTGCCGTAGCTTTCGCCGAAACCGGTTTGGCGGCTGGCGGTTTGGCAGCCGCCGTCTTCGTTGCTGCAGATTTCGCCGCTGCCGGTTTGGCTGCCGCAGGTTTCCGTTTTGCAGGCGCTTTTGGGGCCGGTTTTTTCGGCGTGCCGCCGTTGCTGCCGTCGGTCATCTTGTCGTCTCCGGTCTCTGCGCCGCCCTTCAAACGCCAAGGGTCCGGCAGGTCTTGTTCTCTTGCACAGAGGCGCACTTGTTGCGCCTTTCGCTAGAAGTGACCGGTTTTCCGACAGATTTCAAGCCCTGCTGCCTTTTTTTTACGGCACCGGGGTCTCCGGCGCCGCAACGCGGCTTTTTGCCGAGCTCAACGGATAGCATTCGATCAGATCACAAAGGATTCCAGCGGGGCGAATCCGTTGAAGCCGACAGACGAATAGGTCGTCGTATAGGCGCCGCAGGCTTCGATCAGCACCTTGTCGCCAATCGCCAGACTAACCGGCAACTCGTAAGGCGTCTTTTCGTAGAGCACATCAACACTGTCGCAGGTTGGGCCCGCCAGCACACAGGGCGCAGTACGATCCCCATCCCGGGGGGTGCGGATCGGATAGCGGATGGCCTCGTCCATGGTCTCGGCCAGACCGTGGAACTTGCCGATATCCAGATAGACCCAGCGGGTTTCTTCTCCCGTGGATTTTCTGGAGATCAGCACCACTTCGGCTTCAATCATGCCCGCATTGCCGACCATGCCCCGGCCCGGCTCTATGATGGTCGCAGGCAGCCGGTTGCCGAAATGACGGCACAGGGCCTGGAAGATTGCCTCACCATAGGTGGGCACGCCTGGCACGTCTTTCAGGTAGCGGGCGGGAAACCCGCCCCCCATATTGACCATTTTCAACGTGATGCCGCGTCGCGCGGTTTCTTGAAAGACCCCTGCCGCCATGGCGAGAGCGTGATCCCATGCGTCGAGGTTGGCTTGCTGGGAGCCGACGTGGAAGGACACCCCGTGAGCTGCAAGGCCGAGACGGTGGGCGTGTTCCAGGACGTCGGATGCCATGTCCGCATCGCAGCCGAATTTGCGCGATAGCGGCCATTCGGCCCCCGCACCGTCACACAGGACCCGGCAGAAGACACTTGCTCCAGGCGCTGCGCGGGCGATCTTTTCCACTTCTTCAATGCAGTCGACTGCAAAGAGCCGGACGCCATAGTCAAAGGCACGCGCAATGTCTTTTTCCTTCTTGATCGTATTGCCATAGGAAATCCGGCTTGCAGCCGCGCCGGTTGCCAGAACCAGTTCGATTTCACCCACGGAGGCACAGTCGAACGAGGATCCCAGCCGCTCCAGCAGCGCCAGGATTTCCGGGGCCGGGTTGGCCTTGACCGCGTAATAGACGGATGTGTCAGGCAGGGATTTGGCAAAGGCCTGAAAGTTCTCGCGCACAATGTCGAGATCGACCACCACGCAGGGGCCGTCCCCCTCCCGCTGGCGCAGAAAATCACGGATACGTTCACTCATGGGGAAGCCCCCTCTCACATCTGGCCACAGCCACGCGGCTATCGGCTGTCTGGCCGGCGCGCTGCAGGTCTCGTCGCAGGGTGCTGCGCAACGCACCGGGCCTCCCCCGGGATGGAACCGGAAGCCGGGTTGCGCGCAGCGACGGTTGGGCGACAGGGTCTTGATGACAGACCGTTGCGCTTTCCCGCGTCGGGAATGCCGTTGATTGGATCGGAGGAACCGAGCCGCACGTCGGGCAAGGAAGTAACAAGTGCCTCTTCAGTGACGCCGGAGATTGGAACCCCCGGCAGAGACCAAAAAAGCCCTCTTACGTCGTTGCTTTCAGCTGTACGGATCTGCTGCCCGCCCCTTGGCGGTTTGTTCTGGCAACAGCCCCTTAAGACGTGTTTCTCAAAAACACCCCATGAACAGCCACGGGCACGTGCGAATTTGGGCACTTGCTATATGCGCCCCTTCGCACCGGGACGCAAGTCAAAAAACGTCCCCCGGGCTTTTTCAAGAACCGTTGCAAGGGCCCTCGGCACAACTGCCTTGAAACAGCTGCGTTAAAAGCCGACACTGCCCGGGAAAGAAAACGTGGCGCCCAGCTACCTCTGGGGCCGGAAAGCGTTCAAGATCCGGGAGGACCCCATGGCAGCTCTCAACCCGCCTGTCTGCGACTTCGGCTGGCATGCGCCTCAATTCGCCCTGCCCGGAACCGATGGCGGGCACCACACCTTGACGGAACTGGCCGGGGAAAACGGTACATTGGTGATGTTCATCTGCAACCATTGCCCGTTTGTGCTGGCCATTCTCGACAAGATCATCCGAGATGCCCAGGACCTGAAACCCCTTGGGATCGGTGTCGCGGCCATCTGCTCAAATGATGCAGAGGCCTATCCGGCCGACGGCTTTGACAACATGCGGGACATGGCCGAGCGCCATGCTTTTCCGTTCCGCTATCTGCACGATGCGGATCAGAGCGTTGCCAGAAGCTACGGCGCGGTCTGCACGCCGGATTTCTTCGGTTTCAATTCTGCACTTGGCCTGCAATACCGGGGCCGCCTGGATGCCACCCGCATGAACGCCTCTTCACAGAACCTGCGCCGGGACCTTTATGAGGCCATGGTGCAGATTGCCGCAAGTGGACGGGGGCCGGACGAGCAGATCCCGTCCATCGGCTGTTCCATAAAGTGGCGTTAAAGGCAGGTGGCGCTAACGGCCATCCGGGCCGAAAGAGGCAAGAGAAAGCTCCACGCCAAATGCTGTGTCAGTCCAGTTTGTCCAGGAGAGGACGCAAGGCCGGATGGATGTGCGGGCTGTCCTCGCGGATAAAGCGCAGCAAAGCCTTTTCATTTTCGTGTAAGACGCCGTCGCGGCCAATTCGTTCCACAAGCCAGGAGGCCTCGTCTTCGGTTACAACCTCATTTGCGGCAATCTCGGCTGCCATCGCGGCGCCCCGAGCAGCAGATGGGTCCGTGTCCTGCGCATGAGCCTCCCAGACCCCGCGGGCACCGCCACTGAACATGCTGCGGAAAAATCCGCCAAGACCACCTTCAAAGCCGCCGGGTTTGTCCAGCCAATCCTCCCGGGCCAAGGCAACTTCGCGCGCAGGCGGGGTGAACCCGGACAGCGCCATCATGTGATTGGCAACCGCCTTGGTGAACAGCTCCGACCAGGCCGGAGCATTTTCGGCCTCAATGGTCGCATCGTTCAAGTCAAAAAGAATGTCTGCCTCTGCCCGTGACACGGCCAGTCCGCCGCACCCCGCCCCGGCATAAAGCACCCGGCGCAGCAGCTCAACTTCACCATCAGAAATAACACCCGGCTTGAGGTCGGACCCGGCACGGGTGGCGCCCTTGCCCGACAGGACCGACTGGGCCACGGTTTTCAGGGCAAACTGTTCCAGTCGTTCCGGCGCTTGCCGCGCCTTTTCCAGAACATTCAGTACAGCATCCAGTTCCGAACGGACACAGACATGACCGTCTGCCGTGATCTGGCCGATCAGCCACTGCGCATTCTCCTCGGAGACATAGCCTTCCGGCCGCGCCTGATTGACCAGAATATCGGCAATGGCTTCAGGAAAAAGCTCGTACCAGGCCGGAGCATAGGCAAGCCCGGCCGTGTTCAGGCGAAAGAGCGCCGCCCCTTCTTCGAGCGAGACAACCATGTCGCCGTAGATATAGCGGCGAAGCATGATCACATCGTCTTCCCCCACATGCCCGTCGGCAAGTTTCGCTGCGACAAATGCGTTCAGATCCGGCTTGGTCATCCATTCCCCCTGATGACGGGTCCCGTTTGGTCGTTCCGGCGGGCCTTGTAACGGGAAATCCTTGAAATTCCCGTAACGGAACGGTTTGCGGACACACAAAGCCACGGCCCGGGGTCCCCCGGGCCGTGGCAAAACTGTCTCTCAGGTGACCTGGCTCAGCCGCGCTGTTTCCAAGGCGCACCGTCTTTCGGGCCCCCCTTCCGGCCGCCTTTGAAATCGGCCTTGGTGATGACACCGTCGCCGTTCCGGTCGGCCCGTTCCATCATGCGCTCAAGCTGCCGGCCGGCTTCCTCTTCCGTCAGCCCCAGGCTGCCATCGGCATCTGCCCGCTGAAACATATGCACAATGCGCTGATTGTTGAGTTCCAGCCACAGCGGCCCGAAAGTCTCCAGCGTGAAGGAGCCGCTGCCATCGGTGTCCGCAAGGGCAAACAAGTCCGCCCGGCGGGCATCAAATTCCTCCCGCGAGACAGAGCCGGTGCCGTCCGTGTCGAAGAGGGCCATGAACATGCGTGCCGGTCCACCGCGGCCCTGATGCGGGCCACCCCGGCCCATCCGCTTTCCTGCCTCCGCCCGGCGCTCGGGTTTGCCCGCCTTTGCAGGCTGGTCCGGCTTGCCGTCCCGGGCGGCGGCTGCGTCCGCACTGCGCGGCCCGCGCACCCGTTCCACGGCGCCATTGCCATCCTTGTCCAGCCGGCTGAATATCCGGTTCGCAACCTTGTCGGCCTCGGCCTGGGTCACGGAGCCATCGCCATCCCGGTCCAGAAACTGGAAGGCCCGAACCATTCGGTCGCGCGAGCGCTCCAGGAACTGCGCCTTGAATTCTTCCAGGCTGATCTCGCCGTTGCCATCCGTGTCGGCACTGGCAAAGTCCCGGGTCTTGATCTCAAGGATCTCTTCCTTTGTGATAACGCCATCCTGATCGGCGTCGAAACGCTCAAACAGGCGCTCGGCGCGCGCACCACGTCCCGGGCCGCGTTTTCCGCGCCAGTCCCCCATATGAGCAAATGCCGGTGCAAACGCCGGTTCCATCTGCCCGCCCCCGTCCCTGGCTGCAGGCGCGCCCTGGGCCATGGCGGGAAGACCGGCGGTCAGCGCCGTGCCTGCGACACTGGCAGCCAAAGCAGCAATTGCAAACGTCTTGAACGGTTTCATTCCAACAACTCCTCGGTTTGTCTATGCGCTGAAGGTAGGTGGCAATTGTCGCAGGAATACCCGCCAAAAGGACGGGAAGTGTCCCCAACTGTCCCGCTGGGCGCCAACGATACATTTTGATACAAGTTCCCGGCGCAAACGGCTGCTGGAGCGCTTATTCTTGTTGCGGAAACAACGGCCTCGCCTCTGTGCTCGTCACAGCCGGACAGCAGACGCGCAGACCGAATGAAGACGCCCCGTCAAGGGCACGCCGACTGGAGAACCTTGTGAGCGAACCGAGCCCGCATATTCTTGTGGTGGATGACCACCGTGATATCCGCGAAACCCTGGCCCGTTATCTGATCAAGAACGGCCTGCGCGCGACAACGGCCGAAAACGCCGCCCATGCACGCAAGACCCTGAAGGCGGCCGCCATTGATCTGGTCGTACTCGACATCATGATGCCGGGGGAAGATGGCCTGTCCCTATGCCGGCATCTGGTGGAAACCGGATCCCTTCCCGTCATTCTGCTCACCGCCATGGCCGATGACACGGACCGGGTGATCGGGCTGGAGATCGGGGCGGATGACTATGTCACCAAGCCGTTCAACCCCCGCGAATTGCTCGCCAGGATCCGCGCCGTCCTGCGGCGCACCTCGCTGGCACCCAAGGAACGCGATCCGATCGACCAGGATAATCTGTGTTTCGACGGTTGGTCGCTGAATGTCTCCCGGCGCGAACTTGCCGATCCACAAGGGGCCGAGGTGCCCTTGTCCAGTGGCGAATTCCAGCTGCTCTGCGCCTTCTTGAAACGCCCAAAAATGGTCCTGAACCGGGACCAGCTCATGGACCTGACAACGGGCCGGACCCCGGCGGTCTTTGACAGGTCCATCGACAATCAGGTCTCCCGCCTGCGCCGCAAGATCGAGACCGATCCGAAAGACCCCAAACTGATCAAGACCGTCTGGGGCGGCGGCTATATGTTCACCGCCGACGTGAAAGACACCAGCGCATGACACAGGCAGAACTTGCCCCCGCCCCCGGGAACGAATTGTTCGGCAGCCTGTGGCCGCGTTCTCTCGCCTCCCAGCTGAGCATCCTGCTGGTGACCGCGATTTTTGCGGCCCAGGCCTTCAACATCTGGATTTTTCACGACGAGCGCCGGATTGCCCTGGTGGCGGCAGCGCGGGACAATATCCTGGCCCGGGCGGCCTCAATTGCAGAATTGCTGGGGGAAACACCTCCCGGCCTTCAAAACAGGATCCTGGACGCCAGCAGCAGCCGGTTTGCCGCCTTCTGGCTGGGGGACACGCCGCTGGCACAGAAAGCCGGGCAGTCTCGGATCGAAGTCCGGCTTCAGGACCTCATCACAGAGCGGCTCACCCATGGACAGGCGGTCCATATCAATATCCTGTCGGATGAAAAACGCGGGCCGAACCAAACAGCGCCCCGTGCCGAAACCCCGCCAAGCTGGCGCTCCGTGCCGCGCAGCGAGCGGCCGCGCAACCTGCGCCGGATCATGAACAAACCGGAAGACCTGTCCCTGTCTATCCGCATGCAGGACGGCCGCTGGCTGAATGTGGCCACCAGCTACCGTCCGCCCAAGGGCGCCTTCCGTTCGCTGCTTGTGCAACTGGGCGTGACTTGTCTGGTCACGGTGCTGATCATTGTTCTGGCTGTACGGCGGGTAACCCGGCCCCTGAAGGAGCTGGCGGTGTCGGCTGAAAAACTCGGCCGCGGCGAAGAACAGGCGCCGCTGACCCCGAGCGGTCCAGCTGAGATCCGGGCCCTAACGTCTTCCTTCAATGACATGCAGGACCGGCTGACACGGTTCGTGAAGGACCGCACGCGCATGCTGGCGGCGATCAGCCATGACCTGCGCACCCCGATCACCTCCCTGCGCATCCGGGCGGAATTCATCGAGGATGAGGAAAACCGCGACAAGATCATCGAAACGCTCGAGGAAATGGCGGCCATGACCGAGGCAACCTTGCGGTTTGCCAAAGACGAAGCCCACGCGGAAACCGCCGAGGACACGGATCTCGCAGCCATACTGGAGCGTCTGGGTGCGGAGTTTGCCGATCTTGGAGAAGAGTGCGGTATTCCCACCGGCCCGGATCTCACCCTCTCCTGCCGTCCCATGGCACTGAAACGCGCCCTGCGCAACCTGATCGAAAACGGACTCCGCTATGGCCACCGCGTCCAGGTGGAGGGCACCAGAACGGCGGATGACATTCTGATCCGGGTGCTGGATGAAGGCCCCGGCATTCCGCAAGACCGGCTGAAGGATGTGTTTGAGCCCTTTGTGCGGCTGGATGATTCCCGCAATGAAGAAACCGGAGGCATCGGCCTGGGCCTTGCCATCACACGCTCGATCATCCACGCCCATGGCGGCACAATCACCCTGGCCAACCGGCCAGAGGGCGGACTGGTGGCAGAGGTCAAAGTGCCAGTCCGCTGAAATCAGGGGCGATCAGCCGGCCTTGGCATAGGTCGCGTCGTCAACCGCTTCCAGCCAGTCGGCCACCGATCCGTCCGCTTCCTCCTGCATGGCAAGATGCTCCATGGAGGTGGTGGGACCCGCCCCGTGCCAATGTTTTGCTCCCGGAGGGATCCAGATCACATCGCCGGGCAGGATCGGGAGCTTGTCCTGGCCCCAGAGCTGTACAAACCCGGCCCCTTGCAGAACCTGCAGCGTTTGGCCCAGCGGATGGGTGTGCCAATGGGTGCGTGCGCCGGGCTCAAAGGTCACCCGCAAGGCCCTGAGCCTTGCGGGCACTGGCGCTTCGATCACCGGGTCCTGCCAGACTGTGCCGGTGAAATACTCCGGATTGGCCTGCCGGCTAGGCCGGGACCCTGCCTTGTAAACGGTCAGAAAGCTCATGGGATCTCCTTGCCGGTTCATCTTTGGCACACACCGGCTGTTGTTGTCCGGCGTCCCGGTCAGTTGATCAGAACACGGCCCACACTGGCAAGGTAAATTCCGGCAAGGGTTCAGCCACTGCCTCCGCAATTGTCCGGTGCCGCTCAGACAAGCCTCACAGCCGCGCCCGCTTGCGAACATGCGTTATCCGTGCAGCGCCTTGCTGTCTTCCGGGGCTTCCTCGCGGCGCTCCATGCCGTAATCGCGCAGAACATGGGCAACCCGCAGCCGGTAGTCCTTAAAATAACTGCTGCGCCCGGCCTGCTGCGCCTTTCTGTGCGCTGTCAGCCGCCGCCACTCGGCCAGCGCCTCCTCATCGCGGAAAAAGGACAGCGACAGAAGCTTTTCAGGATTGGTCAGGCTCTGAAAGCGCTCGACGGATATAAATCCGTCGATCTGCTCTACGAGCGGGCGCATTTCCGCTGCCATATCCAGATAGTTTTGCTCCATGTCCCCCTTCGGGATCACTTCAAAAATCACGGCAATCACAAACGCTCTCCTCCCCGTCCATGCGGTGCGGAGGCCAGTTTCAAAAAGGTGCGGTCTTCCCGCAAGATGAATTTCTCCTTCTGGGCAAATTCATAATTTTCCCGTCCCAGCGGATCGGCCGCCAACCGGGCCCGATAAGCTTCATAGGCGGCCAGGTTCTCCACCGAATAGACCCCATAGGCCAGCGTCGTGGAGCCTTCATGGGGCGCGAAATAGCCGATAAGATCTGCGCCGCAGCGCGGGATCGCCTGGCCCCAGTTGCGCGCATAGAGCTCAAAGGCGGCTTTTTGGGCCGGGTCGATTTGGTAGCGGATGAAACAGGTGATCATGGCAAGCGTCCTTTTGATTTGCCGGTGAGGCCACCTGTGTGCCATGGTCTGCCTCATGAATGCTTCGATGAGGATCAAACCATGAAGGACGGACCCGATATTGCCCGCCTTGGCGCCCTGATCGGCGATCCGGCCCGGGCCAACATCTTGAGCGCGCTTTTGAGCGGCAAGGCACTGACTGCAACCGAACTGGCGGCGGAGGCCGGGATCACCGGCCCAACCGCCAGTTCCCACCTGAAAAAACTGCAGGATGGCGGGCTGCTGACCCAGGCCAGACAGGGACGGCACCGCTATTTTTCCCTGGCAGGCCCCGAGGTGGGGGTAACGCTGGAAGCGCTGATGGGGCTCGCCGCCCGCAATGGGCATCTGCGCACCCGCACCGGCCCGAAAGACCCGGCCCTGCGCGCTGCCCGGGTCTGCTATGACCATCTGGCGGGCGACATGGCGGTCAGGATCTTTGACAGTTTGCAGGCGCGCGGCTTCCTGATTGCCACCCGGGATACGGGCGGTCTCGGCCTGACCGCAGCGGGAGAAAGCTTCGTGAGCGGCCTTGGCGTAGATCTGGCGGAGCTGAAGAAAGGCCGCCGCCCGCTCTGCCGGGCCTGCCTTGACTGGAGCGAACGGCGCAACCATCTGGCAGGCGCGTTGGGCGCAGCCCTCCTCACCCGCTTTCAGGACCAGGGCTGGCTGAGGCGCGAGGCGGACAGCCGGGCTGTACATATCCTCCCCAAGGGACAGGCAGCTGTAGCAGAGCTGTTTCCGGCCGTGTGACCCGTGTTCTACCGTCCGGCTCCAGACGCAAAAAAACCCGGCACAAGCCGGGTTTTCTTTGAAGGTGGGCGGACACCAGGGGCAAGGGGGTGTCCGGTCTTGCAGAGTGTTCTTCTTCTTGGGGCCTGTTTGGGATTGGCCCGGCCGTCAGGAACCTTAGGAAGGGTCCTGAGTGGTTGGTGAGGCCTCACGCCAGGAGCGGTAAAGCGGTGCGGGCAGCCATGACAGGCGGTCCCGGTGATAATCCTGGCGGTGTTGGACCAGAAAGATTCTGGCGATATGCACAGTCATTGTTTTTCTCCTTGTGTGGTCCGCTGATATTTTTCTACGGCCACTCGATAAAATCAATAATAGCGCACTATGTGCACTTTTCAAGGGTGCACTATGTGCATTTTCACAAACAGAGTTACCGGCGCCAGCAAGCCGTTCAATTTACTCACACAAATCCGCAACACCCCTGTGGGTTATCCACCGCACGGCCTGTGCATAAAGAGGCGCCTGAAGAAACCCCTTGGCCGCCCGCAGGATTTTTCCCCCTGCGAAGGCCCGTATCGAAAGACCGGCCATCGAAACACCGGCCATGGCGTCGGAGCGAGCTGTCCATCCTTAGCGACAGGCCATGCAGCCTTCGTCAGGATGAGGCTGGCCGTGTTGCCTGCGCTGGTGAAAAGACCAATCCCCCCGAGGTATCCACGGCTTAACCGGAGCCCCACTCACTTCCAGAGCTGGTTCTGTTTCCGCCTGCTTAAGCGGCACCGGTAACGCCCCTCAGCGCCGGGGCCCTTCGCGGCCAGAACCTGAATTCGGGCCAACGAGGTCCCGCATCGGGTGCGGGACGGCGCTGAGTTTGCGGTGAAGCTGGCGAGCAACAAGTCAGGCTGGGAGGGATAAGAGAGCAAACATGCTTTGGAAAGGCGCTGACAGTCGTTCCACGTGCCGTCCCGGCCTTGAGCCGGGACCTCGCGCAGGAGAGCCCGCCATCAGTCCTCAGCGATGCACCGGGGCGGCAGGAGAAAAGCCTGTGTCAGGCAGAAAGCAGTTTCTATTCCGCCGCTTCCCGGCGCGCCGGGTCATAATTGAGGATCGGGGCCAGCCAGCGTTCGGCCAGCGCCACATCCCAGCCCTTACGGGCGGCGTAGTCCTCAACCTGATCGCGCTCGATCTTGCCGACGCCAAAATAATGGCTGTCCGCATGGGCAAAATAAAGCCCGGAAACCGAGGACCCCGGTAGCATGGCCCGGCTCTCCGTCAGCTGGATGCCGGTCAGGCGTTCCGCATCCAGCAGCTTGAACAACGTGTCCTTTTCCGTGTGGTCCGGCTGGGCCGGATAGCCGGGTGCCGGGCGGATGCCCTGATAGGTTTCGGCAATAAGCTCTTCGCTGGACAGGGTTTCGTCTGCCGCATAGCCCCACAGATCCTTGCGGACAATCTCGTGGAGCTTTTCGGCAAAGGCCTCGGCCAGCCGGTCGGCAAGGGCCTGGGACAGGATCTTGTTATAGTCATCCCCTTCCAGCGCATAGCGCGCGGCAAGCGCGTCTTCGCCATGCCCGGCCGTGACCGCAAACCCGCCGAGCCAGTCTTTCACGCCGCTGTCCAGCGGTGCCACGAAATCGCTGAGCGCAATATTGGCGCGCCCGCCTGCGGTTCTGGACATCTGCTGGCGCAGGCTGTGGAAGGTCGCCAGTTCCTGATCGCGGCTCTCGTCGGTGAACAGGCGGATATCGTCGCCAACCGCATTGGCTGGCCAGATATTGGCCACGCCGCGCGCGGTCAAAAGCTTCTTTTCGACAATCTCGTCCAGCATTCGCCGGGCATCGTCATAAAGCGCCTTGGCGGCCGGACCATAGCGGTTGTCTGTCAGAACCGCCGGATAGCGGCCCTTGATTTCCCAGGTGGCAAAAAACGGCGTCCAGTCGATCACCGGCACCAGCTCTTCCAGCGGGAAATCGTCAAACACGGTCACGCCCGCCTTTTTCGGGGCGACCGGCGGCTGAGCGGCAAAATCCGGCTTGAAGGCATTGTCCCGGGCCCTGGCGATGGACAGGCGCTGCTGATTGCCCCGGCTGGCCGCGTGCTTCTCGGCAATGTCCCGGTATTCGGTACGGATATCGGCGTAATAGGGCGCGCGGCCACCTTCACTCATCAGCTTGCTGGCCACTCCGACCGCCCGTCCGGCATCAGTCACATAAATGGCCTGGCCCCGCTCGTAATTCGGGTGGATCTTGACCGCCGTGTGCACCTTGGAGGTGGTTGCCCCGCCGATCAACAGCGGCACATCCATGTTTTCGCGCTCCAGTTCAGCCGCCACGTGGCACATTTCGTCGAGAGACGGGGTGATCAGTCCGCTGAGGCCGATCATGTCGACCTTCTCCGCCTTGGCCGTTTCCAGGATCTTGGCCGCCGGGACCATCACACCCAGATCGATCACCTCGAAATTGTTGCACTGAAGCACAACGCCGACAATGTTCTTGCCGATGTCATGCACATCGCCCTTCACCGTTGCCATCAGGATCTTGCCCGCCGAAGAATGGCCAGTCAGTCCCTGCTCCTGTTTTTCCTTCTCCATGAAGGGCATCAGATAGGCGACGGCCTTTTTCATCACCCGGGCGGATTTGACCACCTGGGGCAGGAACATCTGGCCAGAGCCGAACAGGTCGCCCACAACGTTCATGCCATCCATCAGCGGCCCTTCGATCACATGCAGCGGCCGGTCATAGGCCTGACGAGCCTCTTCCGTGTCCTCTTCCACATAATCGGCAATGCCATGGACCAGCGCATGTTCCAGACGCTTGGCAACGCCCCAGGTGCGCCAGGTCAGGTCCGCTTCTCTTTTCTTGCCGCCCTCGCCTTTCCAGCGTTCGGCCGCGTCCAGCATTCGGTCGGTGGCGTCGTCACGCCGGTTCAGAACCACGTCTTCGCACAGCTCGCGCAGTTCCGCGTCGAGATCGTTATAGACCGCCAGCTGCCCCGCATTGACGATGCCCATATCCATGCCGCGCTGAATGGTATGGTAGAGGAACACCGAGTGCATCGCCTCGCGCACCGCCTCATTGCCCCGGAAGGAGAAGGACAGGTTGGAGACCCCGCCCGACACATGGGCATGGGGCAGGTTTTCCCGGATCCAGCCGGTTGCCTCGATGAAATCAACACCATAATTGTTGTGCTCCTCGATCCCGGTCGCAACCGCAAAAATATTCGGATCAAAGATGATGTCTTCCGGCGGAAAGCCGACCTTTTCCGTGAGCACCTTATAGGATCGGGCGCAGATTTCGGTCTTGCGTTCAAATGTGTCTGCCTGGCCGTCTTCGTCAAAGGCCATCACCACAACGGCGGCCCCGTAGCGCCGGATCAGGCGAGCCTGGGCCACAAAAGCGTCTTCGCCTTCTTTCAGGGAGATCGAATTGACGACGCCCTTGCCCTGGATGCATTTGAGACCGGCTTCAATGACACTCCATTTGGAGCTGTCGATCATCACCGGCACCTTGGCAATGTCCGGCTCGGCGGCCACCAGATTCAGGAAGGTGACCATAGCCTCCTGAGAATCCAGCAACCCCTCATCCATGTTCACATCGATGATCTGGGCGCCGTTTTCCACCTGCTGCCGGGCCACCTCCAGCGCGGCCGGATAGTCGTCTTCCTTGATCAGCTTACGGAAACGGGCCGAGCCGGTGACATTGGTCCGCTCCCCCACATTGACGAAGTTGGTTTCCTTCGTCACCACAAAGGGTTCAAGGCCAGACAGGCGCATGTGCCGGTCGACATCAGGGATCACGCGCGGCGCCTTGCCCGCTACGGCCTCGGCAATGGCCTTGATATGGGCCGGGGTTGTACCGCAGCAGCCGCCGACCACATTGACCAGCCCGGCCCCTGCAAATTCCTCAATCAGCCCAGCCATATGCTCCGGGCTTTCGTCATATTCGCCAAATTCATTGGGCAGGCCCGCATTGGGATAAGCGCAAACCAGTGTGTCGGCGATCCGGCTCAGCTCATCCACATGGGCGCGCATTTCCTTCGCCCCAAGGGCACAGTTGAGGCCGATCGTGAGCGGATCTGAATGGCGCACCGAGTTCCAGAAGGCTTCCGGAGTCTGGCCGGACAAAGTGCGGCCCGACAGGTCCGTAATGGTGCCGGAAATCATCACCGGCAGGATCTTGCCGGTTTCCTCAAAAACCTCATCAATGGCAAACAGGGCCGCCTTAGCGTTGAGTGTGTCAAAGATTGTTTCCACCAGCAGGATGTTTGCTCCGCCTGCGATCAAGCCGCGTACGGCCTCCGCATAAGCAATGCGCAAATCATCAAAGGAAACAGCGCGATATCCAGGGTTATTCACATCCGGCGAGATCGAGGCCGTCCGGTTGGTTGGCCCGAGCGCCCCGGCGACAAAACGCGGGCGGGACGGATCTTCGGCGGTCACCAGATCGCAGGCCTGACGCGCCAGTTTCGCGCTTTCGAAATTCAATTCATAGGCCAGCTCTTCCATACCGTAATCGGCCTGGGCAATCGTGGTGGACGAGAAGGTGTTGGTCTCGACAATATCCGCACCGGCTCTCAGGTAATCCACATGGACTTTCCGGATCGCATCGGGCTGAGTCAGGCTCAGAAGATCGTTGTTGCCCTTCACATCGCTTGGCCAGTCAGCAAAGCGCGCTCCGCGAAAATCCGCCTCCTCCAGCTTCAACAACTGCAGCTCGGTGCCCATGGCCCCGTCCAGCACGAGAATTCGGGTCTTGGCAAGATCTCGAAGGGACTCAAAGGCATCGGACTTGATCACGAACATTTCCTAACTTGATACTGTTCAGCCGTTGACCGGCCGGTCGCATGTCTTGTGGTTCACGGAGCCCGGCCTTCTCTTTCGACCGGGTCCTTCATGACTTTGCAGGGACACATTGAGACAAAAGACCTGCGGTCTCCGTCCTGTCCAGTTTCAGGCGTCAGGCCGCCAGGCCTTCCGGCTGCGCCTGCCCCATCCCAAGCATGTGGCAGATGGCAAAGGTCAGGTCCGCCCGGTTCATGGTGTAGAAATGGAAATCGTTGATGCCCCGATCGACCAGATCCATGACCTGTTCACAGGCAATCGCCACCCCGACCAGCTTGCGGGTCTCCGGATCGTTCTGCAGCCCCGCAAAGCGGCGGGCCAGCCATTGCGGAATGGACGTGCCGCATTTGGCCGAGAACACCATGGTCTGCTCGAAATTGTGGATCGGCAGTATGCCCGGAATGACGGGAATGTTGATCCCGGCGGCCGCGATCCGGTCCAGATAGTCGTCAAACAGGTCATTGTCGAAGAAATACTGGGTGATGATCCTGTCCGCGCCCGCATCCACCTTGCGTTTCAGATTTTCGATCTCGCTCTGCCAATTGCCACTTTCCGGGTGCTTTTCCGGATAGCCGGAAACGGAAATGTCGAAATTGGCGATTTTCTTGATGCCGGCCACCAGATCCGTGGCATAGGCATAGCCGTCCGGATGAGGAGCATAGCGGCTGCCGATGCCTTCCAGCGGATCCCCGCGCAAGGCGACAAGACTGCGCACACCCAGGTCCCAATAGTCTTTGATGACCCCGTCCACTTCTTCTCGGGAGGCGCCCACGCAAGTCAGATGGGCCGCCGGGCTCAACTCCGTTTCCTGCAAGATACGCTCAACCGTCTTGTGGGTGCGCTCGCGGGTCGAGCCCCCGGCCCCATAGGTGACGGAGACAAAGGACGGGCCGAGCGGTTCCAGGCGCTGCACCGTGTTCCACAGCGTCGCGGCCATCTTGTCGGATTTCGGCGGAAAGAACTCGAACGATGCCGTGATGGGCGACGGGGCGGCCTGCTGGGAACGGCGGGCGGAGGATTCAGTCATGTCAGGCGACCTCTCGGGACGTGTCGCGCGCAGGCAGATCGGTAATGATCCGCCGGTCGCGCGCAAGCCACAGTGTTACGGTAAGATTAGTGTCGGAGCCATCTCCGGGAACGAGATCTGTGACCTGTTCCAGATCCAGATCAAGCGCTTCAAGCCAGCGTTCCATCTGCTCGCGGGCAAAACCCAGACGGCGGTGCGCGTGGTTGTCGCGCAGGAATTCCAGCCCGTGAGGGGCGAAATCCACAATCATCAGGCGGCCGCCGGGCCGGAGCGCCCGGGCCGCCTCGGCCAGCGCACGGGCCGGCTCATCCAGGAAATGAAGCACCTGATGGATCGCCACCACATCAAAGGACCGGGGCGGCACGTTGAGCGCATAGACATCGCCATGGCGGACCTGGGCCGAGGAGAGATTGGCCTTGGCCAGATTGGCCCGGGCCACCGCCAGCATGTCATGGGAGGCGTCCACCCCGAGGGCCGAGCTGTATAGGTCGGAAAAAACCTCCAGAAGGCGGCCCGTGCCAGTGCCAAGATCCAGAAAGGACTGGAACGGCGTGTCGCCGAGCGCGGTCCGCATGGCTGTCTCCACATCTTCTTCCGAGACATGAAGCGAGCGCTCCCGGTCCCAGGTCAGCGCACGGGCGGCAAAATAGGCTGCCGCCTCATCGGCCTTGGCCTTGCGCACGGCCCGGAACCGGTCCTGATCGGCGGCCAGCACCGGATCATCCAGGGAAATCCTCTCAACGAGCCCGCGGGCCAGCTCCCCTTCCGGGCCATCGGCCAGCCGGTAATAGACCCACGACCCTTCGGGAAAGCGCTGGATCAGATCCGCTTCGGCCAGGAGCTTCAGGTGCCGGGAAATGCGCGGCTGGCTTTGCCCCAGGATCGCGGTGGCATCTTTGACGGTCATCTCGCTTTCCGCCAGAAGTGCAATCAGACGCAGCCGGGTTGTTTCGCCAATTGCCCGGAGGGCGGCAAGTGTGTCTTCCACTGAAAGGGTCGGTTCGTCTGTCATTTGCAGCCACTTACGGTCTTCAAGCATCAATGTCGATATAAAGATATCTTTATATCACAAATTTTATAATTGCAAGCCTGCGCAGGAGTCCGCGTGCGCCCGCTCGGCCGGGGCTGGTTTGTGGTCTGGCCAAAAATCAGGTTTTGTTCCCCGCAGCAGACGCGATAAGGTAGAAGACCATGTCTGTCTTACCGCGAAGTTTTCATGAAAGTTCTGCTTGCCGAGGATGACCCGGTTTCTGCGGAATATGTCCGCAACGGTCTTTTGGAACAGGGATTTGCCGTGGACTGGGTCAGCGATGGCCGCGAGGCCCTGACCTATTGTCTCTACAACACCTGCGATCTGGCGATTGTCGACCGGATGATGCCCGGGCTGGACGGCCTGTCGGTCGTCAAGGCCCTGCGTGCCTCCAACAGCGATCTGCACGTCATCTTTCTGACTGCCATGGCCGATGTGGAGGACAAGGTGGAAGGCCTGATGGCCGGGGGCGACGACTATATCGTCAAACCGTTCCATTTTTCCGAGCTACTGGCGCGCATTCACACCCTCACACGGCGGCCCAAGGTGAAATCCCAAAGAACAGAATTGACATGCCACGACCTGACCCTCGACCTTTTGAAACGCGTCGCCAGGCGCCAGGGCGTGACCATCGACCTGCAGAACAAGGAATTTGCGCTGCTGGAACTGCTGATGGAAGCCGAAGGCCGGGTTGTCAGCCGGACGATGATTCTGGAAAAGATCTGGGATTTTTCCTTCGATCCCGGCACCACCGTGGTGGAGACCCATATCAGCAAGCTGCGCAACAAGATCGACAAACCTTTTGATGCGCCCCTGATCCACACCATCCGCAACATGGGTTATTCGATCCATGCGCCCCGGTGACATCCTCTCCGGCCTGCCCTTCAAGACTGCCGCAAGGGTGGCCTTCGGGGTTCTGATCCTGCTGGGCCTGGGCGGGGCGCTGCTGACCTATGCGGTGACCGGCGCCCTGCACCGGCAATTGCAGGAACAGACCCTGGAAGAGGCGGTGCTTTTAAGGGATATCTATGGAAAACAGGGCCGGGACGGACTGGTGGGCGCCATCCGGACCCTGGACAGTTTTTTCGACAACCAGGAGCGGGTCTCGGCGGTTTTCGATGAGACAGGCGCCCGGCTGGTCGGCCCGATCCTGAAGGCGCCCCCCTTTGTCGGCCTGCGCGAGACCAGCTTCGAGCGGGTCTCGGGAGAGCGGCGGAACGAACTCTATATCCTCTCTGTCCAGAAGGTAAAGGACACGACCATCGTTGTCGGGCGCAGCCTGAAAGCCATTCACGAGACACGGGACAATCTGGTTTCGGGCATGGCGCTGCTTGCGGTCTTCATCACCACTGGAACCCTTTTGCTTGGCGTCAGCGCAAGCTACCGCAGCTTCGCGAAGCTGCAATCCATTGAAGAAGTGCTCGCGCGGGTCGCCCGGGGACAGACCGCAGAACGCATCCCGATTCCTAAGAAACCGGACCAGATCGACAGGATCTCCGCCCAGATCAACTCCAATCTGGAGCGGCTCTCCAACCTGATGGACGGCATGAAAGCCACCGCAACGGCGATTGCCCATGACCTGAAGACGCCGATTTCCCATGCCCAGATTGCCCTGAACAAGGCAGCCGATACCTGCGAGCCCCACCCACAGGCCCTTCAGGACATCGAGACCGCGCTCCGCGAGACCAGTGCGCTGAATGAAATCGTCGACACGATCCTGCGGATTGCCCGCATCCGGGCATCATCCCCCAAACGGGATTTCAAAAGCCACAACCTGACGCAGCTTGTGCGCACGACCTCTGAATTCCTCTCGCCTCTTGCTGAAGACTATGCCCATGAAGTGGCCATCGAAGCCGACCCGGACCATCCGGTCATGCTCCAGTGCGACAAGAGTATGGTGCAGCAGATGCTGGTCAATCTGATCAAGAATGCCATCGTCCATTCCGGTGATGGCGCTGCGGTTTTCGTCACGCTTGAAGAGAGCCCGGATCAGGTGGCCCTGATTGTGAGCGACACCGGCCAGGGGGTTCCGGCAGACAGCCGGGAGCTTGTGCTCGGCGCTTTCAAACGACTGGATTCCGCCCGCCGGGACCCGGGCAGCGGCTTGGGCCTTGCCCTTGTGGCCGCTGTTGCCGATCACCACGGCGCCGTTGTGGACCTCAGCGATGCGCAGACGGGCCTGAAGGACCGGCCGGGCCTCAGGATCACGGTCACCTTCCCGAAAGCTCAACAATAATTAAACTTCACGTCAGGCGCGCTCAAGCACCGGCCATTACCTTCCTTCCATCACTGGATGGTCCAGTGTGAAAAGAGGAAGAGATCATGTTTTCCCGCAGTAAAGTCCCGGCAGTCTTGATGGCTGTAATTCTGGGCACCTCTGCTTTGTCACCGCTTGCGATGGCAGAGGAAGTCGTGTCTACCAGCGCCGTTCAGTCAGATGGCGTTGTCAAAACCTCCAGTCTTGATATTTCTCCCGTCGGCAAAGATGTGCTGACGTCGATCTACAATGCCCGGCTCGCGATTTTCGACGGCAAGGTCGATGACGCCAAGAAGATGATTTCCGACGCCAGCGACAAGCTGAACAAGGACCTGACCAAGTTCCTTGTCAAGCAGGACCAGGCGGTGGTGCTGCCCGTGGACAGCGGCATCCGCTTCAAGGATGGCTATACGCCTGACAAGGACCACGCACAGGTGCTCGCCGAAGCCGGCAAACTGATCAATAACGGCCAGGTGGAAACTGCCGTCGACAACATGGTCAAGGCAGGGATCGAGCTCAACATACAAGTGGCCATGCTGCCGTATCAGCAGGCGCTTACAGGTCTGACAGAAGCCCAGAAAGACATCTCGGCCGGCCATGTGCAGAAAGCGAATATGACCCTGAAATCCATCGAGACTTCAGTCTCCGTGGCGGATTTCCAGCCCGGGCAGATGCCAAGCCAGGGCGTGTCGGCCAGTGACATCAAGTCCGGCTGACGGGCCTCACTGACCTCCAATCGTTTCATGCCAGCCGCATACGCCATCCGGCCCGAAGGATCGGGTCGGAGCGGCGCCTGAACGTAAACTCAAAAGACCAGACATTTCACACCAAAGGAACCGTCATGAGCACCCAGGCAATCCGCACTGACAGCCGGCCGCATAATGCCCTTGTGGACACGCTGCGCGCCCACATGAACGCCCGCATTCTCGGCCAGCCGCAGTTTGTGGACCGGCTGCTTCTGGCCCTTTTTGCAGACGGCCACGTGCTGCTGGAAGGCGCGCCCGGCCTTGCCAAGACCAAGGCGGTGAATGCGCTGGCAGAGGTGATTGCCACCGATGCCTGCCGGATCCAGTTCACCCCGGATCTTCTGCCGAGCGACCTGACCGGCACCGAAGTCTACCGGCCCGAAACCGGTGCCTTCGAGTTCCACTCCGGCCCACTGTTCCACAGTCTCATCCTGGCCGATGAGGTTAACCGCGCGCCCGCCAAGGTACAGGCGGCCCTTCTGGAAGCCATGGCTGAACATCAGATCACGGTGAGCGGCAAGACTTACCCGCTGCCGGAACTCTTCATGGTCATGGCCACCCAGAACCCGATCGAGCAGGAAGGCACCTATCCCCTTCCCGAAGCCCAGCTGGACCGGTTCCTGATCCATGTGACCATCGGCTATCCGTCCAAGGAAGCCGAACGGGACATTTTGAAGCTGGTGCGCGGCGAGGTTCTGGGAGAAACCGATGCGCCCGCCCGCCGGATCAGTCCGCAGGAGATCTTTGCAGCCCGCCGGGCCGCAATGAACATCCATGTCTCCGACGCCCTGACCGAATATGTCATTCAACTCATTCAGGCGACCCGCAATCCGGGCCTCTATGGTGAGGATCTGGCGGGAGAGATCGCCTTTGGCGCATCGCCCCGCTCCACAATCGCCCTTGACCGCTGCACTCGGGTGCATGCCTGGATGAATGGTGCGGATTTCGCAACTCCTGCCGATGTTCAGGCCGTCCTCCACGACGTGCTCCGCCACCGGGTTCTGCTCAGTTTCGAGGCCGAAGCCGATGGCAGAACCACTGATGACTTCATCGATGCGCTGATCGACCGCGTGCCGGTTGTCTAAGCCCGAGCCTAAGGAGCCCGCCATGTCAGAGACAGCCCCGCATGCCCGCCCCTTGCAAGGCATTGCCGCGAGCCTGCCAGATCTTCTGAGAACCCGCCCCCAGCGGGGCCGTACCGGCTTTGCGCCCGCAGGCGCCGTGCTGACCCATGAATGGGGGGTCAACCGGTCGGTGTTTCTCGGCCGGGGCATGGAATTTGCCGAAAGCCGGGTTTACCAGCCCGGCGACGACGTCAAGTCCATCGACTGGCGGGTCACCGCCCGCACGGGTCAGGCCCATACCAAGCTCTTCCAGGAAGAGCGCGAGCGCACGGTGCTGATTCTGCTCGACACCCGCGCCATGATGCAGTTTGGCACAAGAATCAGGTTCAAGGCCAATCTTGCCTGCGAGGTGGCAGCCATGCTGGCCTGGGTCGGCCATGATGGCGGAGACCGGGTCGGCGGCCTGATCATGACACGGGACGGGCACAGGGACTTCCGCGCCCAGCGCACCCGCCGGTCCGTGCTCGGCTTTCTGGAAGCCATGTGCGAGGAAACCCGGCCAGAGCGGAACAGCGGCCAGGAAATAGCCCTGGCTGAGGCCCTGCGCCGACTGCGCCATCTGTGCCGCCCCGGACATCTGGCCTTCGTGATCAGCGACTTTGCCGACCTTGACCCGGCGGCCGAAACCGAACTCCGGCATCTGGCCGCCAAGGGCCATGTGACCACCATTCAGGTGACGGACCTTCTGGACGCAGCCCTGCCGCCGGGCGGCGGGCGGATCAGCGATGGCCGCTCGGCCATGGCCCTTGCTGCCCTGAGCCGCCGCACGCTCGCCGAGTATCACAACCAGTTCAAGGACCGGCAGGCCAGGCTTGAGGATCTGTGCCGCAAACACCGCATGGTGTGCCATTTTCTTCAGACCCAGGACGACCCTGCCCGGATCCTGCATCCCCAGATCAACCGGAGGCTCGCGGCATGACCCCAACAAACGCCCTGTCTCCGCAAATTGCTGCGCAGTTGCAGCAGCTGCGCGATATCCGCCTGCCGGAGCCTGTGGGCTGGTGGCCGCTGGCGCCTGGATGGTGGGCGCTGATTGCGCTTTTGTGCACCCTCATGCTCCTAATCATCGCCTGGGGGTATCTGCGCCGTCGTACGGCCCGCCATCTGGCCCTGAAGGAACTCAACAAGCTTGACACAGGCGAAGCTGCCGACTTTGCCGCACACGTCTCCGGCCTCTTACGCCGGGTCGCCCGGCGCCGGGTCCGGGGCGTCGACGTCCTGACTGGCCAGGCCTGGATCGACTTTCTGTGTGACGGCAAGAACGGCTTACCCGGCGATCTGGCCGGCTTTCTGGCCGCCGGCCCTTATGCGGGCGGAACCACCGACGCGACCACACCGGATCTGGAACAGCTCCGCCTGGGAGCTGCCCGCTGGATCAGGAGGCATGCATGATAACGTTTCTGTGGCCGTTCGCCTTTTTGCTGCTGCCCCTGCCCTTTGTGATCCGGCATTTCATGAAGCCGGTCGACAAGGGGCTGGGCGGCGCCTTGAAAGTGCCCTTCTTTGCCAATCTGGCATTGGGCCTGACCGCTGGTGCGAACCAGCTGAAAACCTCCTGGTGGCGTTTTGCCCTGGCCTCCGTGATCTGGCTGCTGGTGGTGACCGCTCTGGCGCGCCCTGCCTTTGTCGGGCCGGAAGTGCCGCTCCCGGCAGCCGGGCGGGATGTGATGATGGCCATTGACCTGTCCGGATCCATGGACCAGCAGGATTTTGCCGTTGGAGGACGGCCGACAACCCGCCTTGGCGTGGTCAAGGAAACAGCCGATGACTTTCTGGCCCGCCGCAAGGGCGACCGGGTCGGGCTGGTGCTGTTTTCCGACCGGGCCTATCTTCAAGCGCCCCTGACCTTCGACCGCGACGCGGTGCGTGCGCTGCTGGAACAGGCCCAGGTCGGGCTGACTGGCCAGAAGACCGCGATCGGCGACGCCATTGCCGTGTCGGTGAAGCGTCTTAAAGACCGGCCGAAAGACAGCCGCGTTCTGGTGCTTCTGACAGACGGTGCGAACAATGAGGGCGTGATGGACCCGATCCGCGCCGCAGGGCTTGCCAAGAAAACCGGCACCCGGATCTACACGATCGGCGTCGGCGCCAAAAAGATGATGATGAACACCCGCTTCGGACGCCAGATGGTGAACCCGAGCGCCGATCTTGACGAAGGCACCTTGCGCCAGATCGCAGATATCACCGGCGGCCAGTATTTCCGGGCAACTGATGTGGCAGGTCTGGCCAAGATCTACCAGGCCATTGACCGGCTGGAACCGGTTGTTGGCGACCCGGTCCATGTGCGCCCGGAAGTCGCGCTGTATTTCTGGCCCGCCGGACTCGCCTTGCTCCTGTCTGGTCTGTTTGCGGTTGCAAGTTCGGTCCCGGCGCTGCGGATCAACCGGCTGACAAAGAAGGAGGCCTGACAGGATGGATCTATCGCATTTTCATTTCCTCCGCCCCGACTGGTTCTGGGCTCTCATTCCAGCCGCGCTTTTGTTCTGGCTGGTGCTGCGCACCCGCAGTGCGGCAGAAGGCAGCAATTGGGTCAAACATGTAGATGCCCATCTGTTGAAACATCTGGCCCTCAGCGGAGGCGCTGCCCGTGCGTCCCCTGTGATCCCGGTGGCTGCGGCCCTCATGATTGCGCTCCTGGTGCTGGCCCTTGCCGGTCCGACCTGGAAAAAGGCCGCCGCTCCGTCCTTTATGGGCGATCAGCCGGTGGTGCTGGTTCTGAGTCTCACCCAGTCCATGAATGCCGATGACCTGATGCCGAGCCGTTTGAAGCGCGGCGTCCACAAGGTCCGGGACATTCTCGCCCGGACCGAGGGCGACGACCGGGCCCTGGTGATCTATTCCGACATTCCTTTTGTGGCAGCGCCTTTGACCAACGATCCCAAAGTGATTGAACAAATGCTGCCGGAACTCTCCACCCGGCTGATGCCGGTTCTCGGCAACCGGCCAGACTTGGCGTTGAGCGAAGCCTCTGCAGTTTTGAAACGGGCCCATGCGGCCAGTGGCAGGATTGTGCTGATTGCCGACAATGCCGGGGACGCGGCCAAGACGGAAGCTGCGGCCAAAGCGGCCAGACAGGCCGGATATGACGTATCGGTTCTGGCCGTTGGCACCAAAGATGGCTCCACACTGCAAACAGCCGATGGCCAGGCGATCGAAACACGTTCGGGCAAAACCATGATCACCGCACTTGATGCGGACGGCTTGCACAAGGTGGCCCGCGCGGGCGGCGGCGCCTATGCCACGATTACTGCAAACAGTCAGGACCTGAACAAGGTCCTTCCCAAAAGCACAGCCCTTGAAGGTGCTGGCCGGAAACAGGACTTCAAGTCAGATACCTGGGTAGATATGGGCTACTGGCTACTCGTGATCCCCGCGCTACTCCTGCCGTTTGCGTTCCGGCGCGGCATGGTCTTCGGCCTCGGCCTGATGATCGTCGGGCTCGGCATAGCGCCGCACCGCGCCAAAGCCAGTACCTGGGACAATCTGTGGGCCACACCCGATCAGCAGGGCCAGACAGCTTTTGGCAACGGGGACTATGACGCCGCAGCCAAGTCCTTCGAAACATCGGGCTGGAAAGGGAGTGCCGCCTATCGCGCCGGGGACTATGCCAATGCAGTCGGCGCCTTTGCCGGAGAAGATTACAATCTCGGCAATGCGCTTGCCAAATCCGGTCAGCTCGAGCAAGCGCTTGCCGCCTATGACAGGGCACTGAAAAAGTCCCCCGAAGATGCAGATGCAAAGTTCAACCGGGATCTCATTCAAAAGATCCTCGATGAGCAAAAAAAGCAGGAGCAGCAAAAACAACAACAGCAGCAGTCATCTCAGGATAAAAACCAGCAACAGAACCAGCAATCCTCCGGCCAGAACAGCAAGCCGAAAAATCAGCAGGCCTCCAACGGGGCCAGCCAAAAAGATCAGAAAGATCAGGGCAAGCAGGATCAAAATCAACAGGATAAGAGCCAAAAGGATCAGGGCCAGAAGGGCTCATCAAAAACATCTGACGGCCAGACGGGCTCCACACCGAAGAACCATCAAAATTCTGCACAGAAGGATCAGCAGCAGAAGGGGCAACCGCCGCAGCCGCAACAACAGGCCGGAAACCAGCAGCAGCAGGCTTCAGGCAAGAACGACGCTGGCAAGAAGGATCATGACGCCCAGAAAACTGGCGGCAAGGATCAGGCAAACAACCAGACGCAAGCCGGCCAGAACGGCAAAAGCCAGGACGGCAAAGATCAGGCCGACAACCGCCAGAAAAACGCTGATCAGCAGAAGGCCGCGCAGCAACAGCCAGGCCAGCAAGACAGCCCTGCGCCTTCCGGGACACAAGAAGAAGCGCAACAGGCCTCACAGCAGCAAAAACCACAACAGGGGCCGGGCGCACAGCAGCAGGCAACGCACCAAGCAGGCGATCATCAAGAGGCCGGGCAGCCTCAGCAGGGGAAGCCGACGGCTCCCGGACAAATGGCCGGAAGGGCTCCTGAAAAGAAAGAGCATGGCAGCCTGTCCAGCATGTTGTCGGAATTCCTGAGCGGCAATGGCGACAAGGACGAGACCGGCGAACAGGTGGAAGCCTCCGTTCCCGGCGCTCCGGTCACCGATCAGGCGGTGGAACAGCAATTGCGCAGGGTGCCCGACGACCCGTCCGGCCTGCTGAAGGCCAGGATCCGCCAGTATTACGCCCAGCTCCGGGCTGGACAACAGTAACAAGGAGAGAGAAAGATGAACTCCACCTGGTTCAAATCCACGGCAAGCGCGGTTGTCCTGTCAGCAGCTCTGATGACCCCGGCCCTGATTGTTCCGGCAGCAGCCAGCGGACTGACGGCCCATCTGAACACGGGTACCGTTGCCATGGGAGATACGTTTCAGCTGACCCTGTCCAGTTCAGAAGCCACTTCCACACCTGACCTGTCGCCCCTGCAAAAGGACTTTGAGATCCTCGGCACCACCCAGTCCTCGTCCAGCACGATCATCAACGGCCGGGCCTCCCAGACCTTGAGCTGGATCCTGACTCTCACCCCCCGGGCCAAGGGGACCTTCAAGATCCCCTCTATTGCAGCCGGCTCTCTCAGCAGCGCCCCGGCCGAGATCAAGGTCGTCGATGCCAGCGCCTTGCCAAAGACACAGGGCACAAACGGGGTGTCGGTCACCACGAAACTGGAAGGTGGAAAACACTTCCTGTTTCAGGAAATCCCCCTCACCGTGCGCGTTGAAGCCAGTGTGCCCCTCGGGCAGGCAGAGCTGATCGTGCCGCACTCTGAGGATTTTGACCTTGAAGCCAATGGCGACGGCACGGTCAGCCAGCTCAACCGGGGCGGCAAGCCGGTGACCGTAGTGGAACGCAAATTCATGCTCCGGCCGCAAAAGGACGGAGCCATCGAAGTGCCTCCCTTTGTGCTGCGCGGCACGGTTCAGGACCCCAACGCCCGCCGCAACGACCCGTTTGCCGATTTCGGTTTCGGCCGCCTGCCCAATCTGGGCAGTTCTCTGTTCAGCTCCTTCATGGAACCAGGCAAACCTTTCACCGCGCGCTCCGACGCGATCAAGATGCAAGTGGCAGCCAAGCCGGGCCATAAATCGGCCGGAACAGACTGGTTCCTCCCGGCCAAGGTGGTAAAACTGAAGGCAGAGTGGGATCCGGCCAACCCGGTATTCCGGGAAGGAGAAGCCGTCACCCGGCGCATCAGCCTGATAGCGCTTGGCACCCGGCCCGAGCAATTGCCCGAACTGAGCTTTACCAACCCGGACGGGGCCAAAATCTACGTCGACGATACGGAAACCGGAACCGCCCACACGGATCAGGGCACCGTTGCCCAGCGCGACACGTTCCTCTCCATCGTGCCGACGCGTGGCGGTGACATCACCCTGCCGGAGGTCAAGGTCAGCTGGACGGACAGCGCCACCGGAGAAGAACGGGAAGCCGTTCTGCCCAGCGAGGTCATCCATGCTGAAGGCACGGCGATGGCCCCGCCTGCCCAGGCCGATGCCTCGCAACCGGCCCCAGCCCAAACAGCCCAGACCACAGGCGCTCCCCCTCCCCTGAAGACTGGAGCCGGATCGCTTGAGCGATGGCAGCTCTGGGCAGGAGCTGGAGCTCTGGTCCTGGTTCTGGCAGTGACTGTCGCCGGAACCCTCGTGATACGCAGCCGCCGCAACGCGGTCGCAAAGGGCCCGGCCTCTTCCCGTTCTGCAGGCAGCGGATCACAGCCGCACAAGGTCCAGCCCAGCCCGCGCACCAGACAGACTGCTGAACTTCGCAAGGCAGAGGAACTGGCAAGATCGGGAGATCTTCAAGCCAGCTACGGCGCCCTCTTGAACTGGCGTCGGCTGGCCGGAGGCCCTTCGGCGCTCCCCCAAAAGGCCAACCGCACTATTGAGGACTTCGGCCGCCTAGCATATGGCGGAGAGGCTGGCGCTTCAAGCGAAGAGGCCAGACGCCTGCTCGCAGACCTGCGCAAAGACAGCCATAAGACGGACGAGAAACCGGGCGGGAAAGCAGGCGACGGCCTGAGGCTGCCGGATCTTTATCCAGCCTGACGGCCAAAAGGCGTGCTGCCTCCGGATCTGTCTTCGAGCCTTGCTCAAGACTTTTCCGTGAGCCTTCGCCAGGACCAAGGCAGATGAGGAACGGTGCAGGGCACGGCCGGCGATCAAGGCTTTGCTGCACCGGCGGCGCTGCGGGAACCAGTGTGAAGGGGCAACAGTTCAGCCCGGGCAAAAATAAGAGGCAGGTTCTGAGGCTCAGCCCACAGCGTCTGCACTTTCTTCGCGGAGCCAGTCCAGAAAGGCGCGCGCCAGAGACTTCTGCCGGTTCCGGCCCGTGACGACGGCACCAAAGCCATCCTTGATCGTGTGAAAGCCGAACGGGGCCACCAGACGGCCATCCTGCACTTCCTCTTCAATGATCCGCCGTTCGACCAGCGCAATACCGAAGCCGGCGAGGGCTGCCTCGATCACCAGAAAGGTATGCGGATAGGTCAGCACCGTCTCGCTGATGATCTCCACGCCAGTCCGGCTCCGGTATGCCCCCCAGACATCTCCGGGCAGCTCCTGCACACAGCGGGTCCTTGTGGTCAGCGTGCGGCCATTTACCGTGACATCGAGCCCCGGGGCATGGACAACGCCAAAGGCGACATCTCCCAGGATCTCGATATCCGTGCGTTCATTGAACTCCCAGCGCAGCCGGTCCCAGGTCACCACCAGATCGACGGCGTTGTCAGGCAGCCAGACCTTTCCGGTCATGCGGAAATTGACCTGCGCCTCCGGATGGCGCTGGTAGAACCGGGACAACCGGGGCATCAGCCAGCGCATGGCGAAGGTGGAGCTGATACCGATATCCAGAACGGGAGCCTGCGCCCGCTGGGCCAAATCGCCCCAGACTTTCTCCAGCCCGTCCAAAGCCGGTGTGGCGGCCCCGGCCAGCAAGGCGCCTTCTTCTGTCAGCTTTACCCCCGACCCGGATTTTTCAAACAAGGGCGTGCCTGCCAAATCCGACAATTGCGCAATCTGTTTGCTTACCGCCCCATGGGTGCGCCCCAGTTCCTGGGCTGCAGCGCTCATGGAGCCGAGCCGCACGGTGGCTTCAAAAGCAGGCAGAGCATTGAGCGGCGGCAGTTTTCGCAAGGGCTGGTCAGCTCCGGTTCGGGTCAAGGCACATATCATTTGCCCCGGTTTGGCGCACGTCGCGTTTCATCGGACTTGTGTTCCAATGCCTGAAACCAGAGATTTCAACGCACCAGACAAAACGGGGTCAATCCCGGTCAACGCAACACGTTATAACCTAGGTTACGCGACCCTATCTTGTGAATTTTTCTCACACGAGACAGAAAACTTCTCCTTCGACTTTTGAAAGCCCCCTGGGCATAGTCCTAAAAACCCGGTCACATGAAGGGTTTGAAAGTCCATGACTGCCTCGAAATTTTCAGAAAAGTCGCATCATCTTTCCGATGACAGCACTGTTTTGCAGTTTCCCATGCCTCGCATCGAAACCGGAGCGCCCGTGAAATCAGTTCCACATGCTCACAGTGTTAACCTGCTGAGCTTTGCAGCAGCCCTTTGGGCTGACTGGAGAGACCGGCTGCGTTTTGAAAGAGAGCGGGCCCGCTTTCTGACCTATGAACCTGACAGTGTTTTGCAGGATCTCGGGATTTCACGGGAGGATCTGGCGCGGTGCCGCTACAGGAAATCCGCCGCGCGACCGGTCCGCTCCGCTGAGGTGATCCTGCTTGAGCGCCGCCCGGGGGACCAGAGTGCCCCAGGTAACGCGGCCCATGCCACCGCCTCGATCAAGACCGCACCCGGCGCTAATCCCCGCCACCGGCTCGGCTAACACATGCTGCAACCTCAGTCAGACACTGCCAGCATGTGATCAAAATTTCCGTCCCGGACGCAGGCCGGCAGCGTACCCAGATCCACCAGCACGGTTCCGGTCAATTCGCGCTCATAAAGCTGGCGGATGTCGCTGGTGTCGACGGTCTGACCGTGGACAACGGAGGCCAGTTTGGTCTGGAAGGCCTCCAGCCCGCCCATGGAGGAAAAGTGCCAGCCGGCATCCTTGACGATCCGGACCGGACGGCTGATGCCGGACAGGCTGTTGTTGCGGAACCGGAGCAAAGGCTGCGTTAAAACGCCGGGAATATAGGTCTTTTTAGTCATCCGCGCCTTGGTCCGGCGCAGCTGCTGCGGTGTTGTCAGGTATTTGTACTCAAGCAGGCGCGAACCGAGCAGCCAGGTCTTGCCGGGCACGACCCTATTGAGATGGTGCTTGTGCAGGCTTTGCTCAAACACCAGCAACCGGCCCTTGTAGAGCTGCCGGTCCAGAACCTCCTTCAACACCGGCGCGCGGACAATCTCATCCACATCCGAGAGCAGGATCAGGTCGCTGCCGGAACTGTCTTCCAGGGCTCTGGCAATGCAATTGCGCTGGTAATTCTCCCGCTCCCAGTCCTTTTTCCGCCGGGTCTTGTAAACCCCGAGCGCAGGCGGCAGCTCTTCGGGAAAGCGGATCTGAAGGTCAATGATCTTGTCGGCCCAGGGGGCAAACCGCTCCCGGTTTTCATCGAAATAGAAAGGTTTGGCCGTGCCCCGCTGGGTCTGGTCCGCCTCCACCAGTACGAACCGGTCAACGAGATCAACCAGCTCCCGAAGGCGGATCTCCAGAAGATCAAACTCGTTGTGAAAGACAAAACAGTCGTAAATCATGGTCTTCGTCCGTTCCGGGCCGTGCCACCCCTCTTAAAGGCTTTTCCAGAGCCTGAAGCGGGCCCGCATGAGCTTTTCTTCCACAAAGCGCCTTGCTTTGAAGCTGCTGGAGAGGCTGAGATCATCCGCGCAGTAATCCCCTGACAGGAACGCAGCCTCGAAGCGCTTCATGACGGCTTCAGGCCTGAACCCGGCCACAGCGCCTCTGGCCAGATCCGCATCCCCCTGATCCGTTTGATACTGGGTCAGAAGACGTGTCAGGCCACGCTTTGTCCGGTATATCCAGTCCCGCTTCGGGGTCATCTGAACATGGTTCTGATCCATGCCCCCTGCCCAGCTGAACACCGGCTTGCCGAATTGCAGGAACTCGGCAATTGCGAGACCGAAGCTCTCGCCGATTTTCTTGGCATTGAGCCCCGCATTGCAACTGGCAATGAACCGGGCCTTGTCCTGCGCCCCGACAACCGGGGGCAGGAACAGCGCCCTTGGGTGGTCGAGGAACTTCTCGGTGTTCACGAAGAGAAAATAAAGATCGGAGCGCTTGTCCAGCGCCTCTTTCACAGCCTCAAGCGCAAAGGGAAGATTGAACTGGTCAAAGCCCCCATAGCGCCCCACGACAAAAGCATCGGCCGGAATGCCGAGTTCCGGCCGTAAGCTGCCCTGCGCCTCCGGCAGATCCACGATATGCGGCACAGCAGGCGCCTTGCCCCCGGTCATCCAGTCCGACAGCCAGTCGGACACATAGGCATAGACATCCCCATGGGGCTCAAAATGCCGGAACACCGCATGAATTCCGGTCCGGTCCGCGCAGATATTCAGCGGCCGGACCCGGCCGTCGCGGATGAAATAGCAAAAATCCAGCTTGTGCGGTTCGCTGGCCGCTTCCCCGCCCTGGCCGGGCGCAACGGGAATAAGAGTGAGCGAGGCCTTGAATTTTTCGACCACTGCCGGATCGCTGCCCGCCTCGGAATAGTAGACAAAGGCCTCGTGACCGAGATGGGTCTGCACCCCAAGCGCATAGTCATAGAGCGCAACGCTCATTCCGCGCTCGTTGATCGCCCCTGCCTGAAATCCAATCCGCATTCCGGTCCCGTTTTCTTCTTGTGCCGGGACCGTTATCGGATTTCAGGCGGAAGGTCCACGGAAATGCGCGCGCCGTTTCAAACAGGCGCCCGTCCGCAGCTTTGCCCCAGAAGATCAAGCTCAGACCGGGCCATCCCCCGCCCCGCCATTGGCCTCGTCCGGGTCGAAGACACCGGCCGCCCCGCCTGCCGCAGCGGATTGAACGGCCGCCTTAACGGCAGCTCTGGCGGTTTCGGATGACATTCCGCCTGCCGCAGGCTCCGGTGCGTCTCCGTCCCCCTCCGCATCGGCCACCCGCACCGTGACCTGACGGTGGGCGAATTTGATGCCGTTCTGCTCAAACATATCCCGCAGGCCTGCATAGACGATCTTGCGCAATTCAAACTGCTTGCCGGGCTTTGTGGTGAATTTCACCCGGGCAATCATGGCAGAATCTTCCATGGACATGATGCCCTGGGACTTAAGCGGTGCCAGGAACATCGGCCCGTAATACTCATCTTCAAGCAGTTCCTTGCCGAAATTCTTGATCAGCTTGCGCATCTTCTCCACATCCGTGTCATAGGTGACCCGGAAGGCAAGCTTCATCACCGCCCAGTCCCGGGAGAAATTCTCCACCTGCTGGATTTCCCCAAATGGCACGGTCGTCAGCGCGCCCCGGTGATGGCGCAGCTGCATGGACCGGATCGAGATTTTCTCCACCACGCCCTTGGCGCTGCCGATATCGATATATTCCCCTTTCCGGAAGGCATCATCGAGCAGATAAAAGGCGCCGGAAAAGATATCCCGGATCAGGGTCTGCGCCCCAAACCCAACCGCAAGCCCAACAACACCAGCCCCGGCAAAGAGCGGTGCGATATTCACTCCGAGTTCCGACAGCACCACCATGGAGCCAATGACGACAATGGTGATCAAAAGGAAGTTGCGGAAAATCGGCAGCAAGGTCGCAATCCGGCTTTCTCCGGTCCCGCCCACTTCAACTTCTTCGTCCTGCTCCGCCGGGCTTTCCTTGGCAATCTGCCGGTCAATGACGATCTTGACCGACTCGTAAGCCATATAGCCAAGGAATGTCACCAGCAGCACCTCTACAAAGGAGCCGATCAGGGTGCCGCTGCCCGCAAGCGGCACACCCCACCAGGACGCCAGAAGGTCAATCGAGCCGAAGAACACGATGATCCCGGCGCCCCTGTCGAACAGATCCCGGAATGGCGAGCGCTGCGCCTCCCGGTCAGCCGCCTCCGCGCGGGCCTGGGCGAGTGCAGCTTCCGGGTCATCACTGGTGCCACCGCTGTCTTCCGCCCACTGAATGTCCTCTGCGATCTTTGCCTGTTGCTCTGCCGTATCAAGACGCGGCAGCAACACCTTGTCGATCAGCAGGATCAAGGTGCCATAGGCAATTGCCGCCAGCAGCATCACCTCCAGCGGCGCCGCGACCAGACCCGTGGCATCTGGCAAGTCCAGAAGAATGCGGACGGCGGAAATGCCCCAGGCCAGAACGAAATAGAGAACCGCAATGAAATGCCAGAGATTGGCCAGCAGCTTGCGCCAGGCTGACGCCTTGCCCTCTACGCGCCCCCGGATCAGCCGGGCGATCAGTTTGCGGTAGACGACCGAGATCCCGATCAGAATGACCATGGTCAGGCCCGACGCTGCGATCAGCGCGATCTTGTGGGCATCCTGCGACAGGCCGAGCCGGTCCATCCACACACAGAAGCCAACCGTGACCAGCGAAACAGCTCCGCCGCCCAGCAGCGCCCGGTAGAGGCTTTTCGCCTCCGCGCCGGAAAGGTTCAAAAGCCGGTGGCTGTCCGCGTCTGGGGCCAGCAGATTGAGAAATATGATGCGCAGCACCAGAAACGCGGAGAGGACGCCGAGCACGACAAGCGCGGTCTGGTTCGCTGCCTTCAGCCCGCTTCCGGCCAGCAGATAGACAAGCACGGCAACAGCAAAGAACAGCGCCACGGACACGATCATCAAAAGCGCCCGGAAATAGAGATAGATGATCTTGTCGGAGCGGGTATAGACATCGCTCTTGTACATGCCCGCAAACTGGCGCCGCCCCCAGCGGGCCAGCAGGATCATGGCCAGAAAGCCGAAAATCACGCCCGCGGCAATGTCCAGAAGTGTTGCCGGGATCCAGCCAAAGCCCTGGTCTTCCCCTTGCACGAGCAAGGTCGTCAGCATGGTTTCATGGATGACCGGGATTTCTTTCACGATGTCCCGGAACACGTCCCGCGCGGCAACCGCCTTGTTCACGAATGCATCAGCATCCTGCAACAGGCTGCGGCTGTCTTCCGAGACCGGGTCCGCCTGCGGGGACGCGGTGTCCTTGCCCGCTTCTGTCTGGGGTCCCGCCGCCGTATCACTGTCTTTGCCCTCTTGTTTCTCCCCGACCTGACCGCTGGCCGCACCTGTTACGATACTTGTCAGACCTTGCGCCTGGACCGGCAGTTGCAAGCCCGCGCCCCCGAGCAGCAGCGCCAAAGCCAGTCCCAGCAAAAGGACAACCCGTGGAGCAGGTTTGGTGCCCAGACCTATTTGCTTGATCGAAAGAAAAAAAGAAACCTGCATATCCGCCCCGTTTGCCCCGTCACCTGTGCCGGAACTGCACTTAATACACCTTGCCTTTAAGCACGGTTCGGTCGCGTTTTGAAGAAAACGGACAAGAAAAAATCCTTAGGGCAATTTATAAGGTGTCCCCGGACACAAGACAGAGGTCTGGCTTCACCGCAGCGTGCTGCGGGCCAGAACCAGGCTCGGGAGTGGCCGCTTAAAGAAGATCAGGTTAAACGAAAGAACCCCGGCACAAGGCCGGGGCTCGATCAAAGTCTATCGGAGCAGCGCGTCAGCCGACAACCCTCTTGTCCCAATGGGCCATCCTGCGTTTGGCTTCGCCAACGGTCAGGCGGCCGAAAAGAGCCATCGCTTCACTGCGGGCTTCCGGGGTAAGCCGGTGGCGCCAGGGACCGATGGACAACAGGGCGCTGACGGAAATCGACGAGAACCCGGACGCCTTGGCCAGAACAATAAAGGTGTCCGTGTTCGGGCTCACCATGCAGTGGCTGAGGTCGATAACCTCTCCCCCCACCATATAGGCGAAGGTGGCCACGGCCTCGGCAAAGCGGTCTTCGGAGGCAAACCGGCGCAGGGCGGCCTCGTTGACCATGCCGCGTTTGGCCAGCAACTGAACCCGGGCCTCGCCCTTTTCGAAATCATAACGTCCAAGCCAATACTGGTTGGACATGTGCTGTGCGGCAATGTCAGCCGCCTCGCCCAGCCGCTCGGCTTCTTCTCCCCGGCCAGCCTCTTGAAGCTTCTTGCGCACTTCGTCGCTTGCGATTGCAACGAGGCTTGAAATATGAGCTTCGGCCAGATCATCGCGATCACTCAGGAAGGTCTGCAGGGTCGCATCGGACGCAGCGTCATTGATGAGGGTCTTCAAAGACGCGTCCGACAAGCTTGCCCCTTCGTTGCTTGCCACCTTGCGCTTGACCGTCAGGTCGCCCCGCTGAACCAGAACGTCGGTGACGGTTTCAGACAGCTCTTCGCGCTGCGCAATGGCAAAACAGTGGGAATTCCCGCGCTTCTCGGCAATCTTGACGAGATCCTCGTCGCTCAGAACGCTGGAGCGCATGAGAACCGGTTCCGCCACTTCAATGTCGTCATCGGCTAGTCGGCGGATCGTGTCTTTCGGCCCCCGCCGCAGTCCCGCCATCTGATCGGACACATAGCGGCGGACTTCCGCTTCCACCATATCGACCAGGCGGAACAGAACCGAATCGTAGATCCCGACCTGCTCGTCCGAGCACCGCTCCGACGTCAGAGCGAACAAGGTGGCCACATGCCGGGCCAGTTCTGCCTTTCGGGCGCTTCCAGCTTCACCGGTAAGCTCTGAAAAGTTTACCAGTTCTGTTTTCAACGCTTCTGTCATTCTTAGATACCAGTTCTCACGGGTGGTGCCTTTGCCAGGCGCTCGCAGAAAAATGGAGCCGAGATTTAAAAAAGAACCGAAGAGGATTGCTGGAAATGTAATCGTGTTTGTTCAAAATTTATGGAAAATTCTAAATGCATCCGAATGACCCGGCTCAAGATCCTGTTTCATTGAATTATTTTTTGGTTCCACCAGCTCTGCCCCTGCGATCGCACAGAGGAAAAAAACTGTAAATCCGATTGAATTTTTTTTCGAACCTCACAGGAAGCCGCAACGTCAATTTCCAAAGCTGATCAGGGATTTGCACCAACCTCACCAAACAAGACCCACCGAAAGCCACGCCATGAAAGCGTGCCGCCGTGTCGCGCGTCGATAGTGTCCTTGGACGAGGCCCCACATTGGCCTGCGACACGCTCCTTGCTGAACGCTCTCCTCTCCCGATCGAATAGGGTCTTCTTGGGTGAGATTGGTCCAACGCCTGCAAAGATAACGCGTTCCAGTTTAGGGCTCTTCTCGCAGATGGACTCACCTGCTTTGACTGCACAGCCCCGCACTCTGCGGAGCCTTGCGGTGCGGATCAGACCAGAGGCAGGTCGCCGCAAAAGAAGGAAAGAAAGAACTTTTATCGAAGGTTACTTTGCCAAACTTGCAGCTTCTCTATGGGCAGACCGGCCAGGCATCCGAAAACCGGCGCAACCTGCGCCGGTGTCCTGCCCCCCCTCTTGAAGAGGACCGGGCGTTCCGGCCTTACTTATTCCGCCGCTTCCAGATAGACGGCCGTATCGGCATCGCTGTCGCCACCGCCTGTGCCGGACCGGCTGAGCTGATCCCAGAGGCCCTGGCGTTTTTCCGCCGCCTTTTTCATATTGGCCTCCTTGACCGGTCCAAAACCGCGCACCAGGTCCGGCACCCGGGCCAATTCGACCAGGAGCCCGTATTTGCTGCCCGGAAGGCGTTTGACGATCTCGGCAACATCGGCAGTATACTGGACCAGAAGCGCCCGCTCGGCCCGGCGTTCCGCCGTACGCCCGAACGGATCTGCCCAGGAGCCACGCAGTCCCTTGGCCTTCGCAAGCAGCTTGAACACCCGGAAGACCCAAGGCCCAAAGGCGATTTTCTCCGGGCGGCCTGTCTTGGCATCCTTGCGATGGGCCAGGAAAGGAGGCGCCAGATAAACCCGGACCTTCCTGGGATCTTCGAACCGTTCAGAGATTTTTGCGGCAAAGGACGGGTCTGAATACAGGCGCGCCACCTCATATTCATCCTTATAGGCCATGACCTTGAACAGCATGTCTGCAATTGTCCGGGTCAGCCGCATCGTGCCGGGACCATGGGCCTCGTCCGCACGTTTCACCTTGGCCACCAGATCCTGATAGGCCCCCGCATAAGCCGAATCCTGATAGGCGGCAAGTTCCTCCGCATTCAGCGCGATTTTTTCGTCCAGACTGTAGGTCTTTTGCGGTGCCTCGGACGGCAGCGCCGACAGCAGTTTTCCGGCATCGGCCGCCAGAACCCGCCCGGCACGGAACGCCTTGATGTTGCTGGCAACAGCCGCTCCGTTCAACTCCAGTGCCGTCTCGACCGCCTCGGCAGACATTGGCAAGGCACCGCTCTGATAGGCCATGCCGACCAGCAACATGTTTGCGAAAATGGCATCCCCCAGAAGCTTTTCGGCAATCTCCACCGCATTGACGGGCAGATAGGCGCCGGAGGCTTCCCGCAGCGCCGTGTCCATGCGCTTTTCGTCAAAGGAAAGGGTCTGCTTCAGGACGAATTCGGCCGTCGGCGCAACCTTCGTGTTGGCAACCGTCAGCGTATGCCCCCGCCGGGCCAAGGCCAGCTGATCCGCATTGGTGGCCACCACCATGTCGCTTGCGATCAGAAGGTCGAGACTCGCCGTCGGCACACGCGGCCCTTCAATGGAGCGGTCCCCCGCAGCAAAGCGCACATGGGAGGTCACAGGTCCACCCTTCTGGGCAAGACCGGTCATGTCCAGGGTCGAGGCCTGTTTGCCATCCACATGGGCCGCCATGGCCAGAACCGCGCTGATCGTGGTCACGCCCATACCGCCGATCCCGGCAATCAGGGCATTGCGGGTTTCGGCAAGGCTGGCAAGCTCTGGCTGTGGCAACCCCGCCACCAGCGCATCAATATCAACCTCCGCCTTTTTCGGCTTGCGCAAGGCCGCTCCGTCAATCTCCACAAAGGACGGGCAGAACCCCTTGATGCAGGAAAAATCCTTGTTGCAGCTCGACTGGTTGATCACGCGCTTCTCGCCAAAGGGCGTCGGCAGCGGCTCAACGGACAAGCAATTGGATTGCACGGAACAGTCGCCGCAGCCCTCACAGACCCGGTCATTGATGAACAGCCGCTTGTCCGGATCCGGGAACTGACCGCGCTTGCGGCGGCGGCGCTTTTCCGCCGCACAGGTCTGATCAAACACGATCACCGAGACACCGTTGAACGACTGCAGCTCCCGCTGCACATCCATCAGTTCGTCCCGGTGGTGCACCTTGGTGCCTGGCGCCAGCGGGCTCCAGGAACCGTAACTTTCCGGTGTCTCCGCCACAACGGCAATGCGCTCAACCCCTTCGGCCTCAAGCTGACGGGTGATCTGAGGCACGGTGAGCTGGCCGTCAACCTTCTGCCCACCGGTCATGGCCACTGCGTCATTGTAGAGGATCTTGTAGGTGATCGGTACTTTGGAGGCGAGCGCCTGACGGATAGCCAGAATGCCGGAATGGAAATAAGTGCCGTCACCCACATTTGCGAAAACATGGCTGTCGCCGGAAAAGGGCTGCTGTCCGACCCACAGAACGCCCTCGCCGCCCATGGCGATCTGGCCTTCCGTGGTCCGGCCCGCCAATTCCGTCATGGCATGGCAGCCGATCCCCGGCAGGGATCGGGCGCCGGACGGCGTCATGGTGGAGGTGGAATGCGGGCAGCCAGAGCAGAAATAGGGAATGCGGGCGGCCCGCTCCGCGTGGCCCTGGGCCCACATGACCTGCTTTGTCATCCGGTTGGCCACATCGGCCATGTCGTCCGAGACAAGATCCTTCGGCAACCAGCCGATCAGGCCCTTGATCAGTTCGGCCACCGACAGCTCCAGCACATCCGACAGGAAGACTTCCCCGTCCGGGCGCCGCTTGCCCCAGATTTCCGGCCGGCTCATCTCCGGCCAGTGATAGGAGATTTCCTTGATCTGCGGCTCCATGAAGGCCCGCTTGTGCTCGACCACCAGAAGCCGTTCGGCTCCGCGCGCGAAGTCGCGCAAGCCCAGCGGTTCCAGCGGCCAGGTCATGGCCACCTTGTAGACGGCCAGTCCCAAGGCCTTCGCCCGGTCTTCAGAAATGCCCATCAGGCTCAGGGCCTGAAGCAAATCCCGATAGGCCTTGCCGGACGCAACGATGCCGAGCTTGACCTGTCCACGGGTTCCGAAAGCGACCCGGTCGAGGCCATTGGTGCGCACATAATTCTGCGCCGCCGGTATGCGCAGATCGCGCACCAGCCGCTCGGTTTCCAGCCGGTTGCCCAGAAGCAGATCCCGGTTCTGCCGGTAATCCTTGCGCGGATCGCCTTCCAGCGGGCGGACCAGACGCAGACGGTCCGGGGAAATGTTGATGGTCGCGGAGGCATCCATCGTATCGGCCACACAGATCAGGGCACTCCACAGGCTGGTGAAGCGGGACATTTCCAGCCCATGCAGGCCGTAATCCAGAACTTCTTGAATATCCGCCGGATTGAGCACCGGAATTTCGGCGTGCTGGAAGAAAAACTCGCTCTGGGCGGGCAGAATGGAAGATTTTGCCAGATGGTCATCGCCTGCAAGCGCCAGTACGCCGCCATTGCGGTCCGTGCCTGACGCGTTGGCCTGGCGCAGCACATCCCCGGCCCGGTCGACCCCCGGCGCCTTGCCATACCAGATGCCGAAGACACCATCATATGCCGTGTCCCGGCCCGTGCCACCTTCCCCGCGCAGCTTCTGGCTGCCCCAGACCGCTGTAGCGCCCAGTTCCTCGTTCACACCCGGTTTAAAAACGATTTCGGACGGGCCCAGATGCCGGGAAGCCCGCATGAGTTCCGTGTCATAGCCCGCCAGCGGCGAGCCACGGTAGCCGGAAATGAACCCGCCGGTTTTGAGCCCGGCCTGTCTGTCCAGCCGGGCCCGGTCCAGGGCCACACGGACAAGGGCCTGTATGCCTGTCAGATAGACCTGCCCATCGGTTGCGACATATTTGTCCTCCAAAGTCACGGGCTGGCTCTTCGCGGGCATGTGAACGTTCATGCGGCTCCCTCCTGAAACGTCATTCCTGACGGCCGCGCCTCCGGGCAACCGTTCTTTGGATAAATATCATCCTTTTCACAGGCAATTTCTGTGCTATCGTCACGGCCAATACCCTTCCAGCCGCATAAAATTTCTCAAAACCGCCCATGACCGAAAAAAATCTCCTCGACCCGTCAGACATTCGAGTTCTTCGAGTCTTGCAGCGAGACGCGTCCTTGTCCATTGCCGAAGTTGCCAAGGAGGCCGGAATGAGCCAGACGCCCTGTTGGCGGCGAATCAAACGGCTCAAGGAACAGGGCATAATCCGGCAGATTACAGCCATTATCGACCGGGAATCCGTCGGTCTCGGCTTTGTTGCCTATTCCTTTGTAAAACTGGCTGTGCCCAGCCGGGAAAACATGGAAACTTTCGACAAGCTCGTCCATCACTGGCCGGAAGTGGTCACCTGCGAACGCATCACCGGTGCGGTCGACTACCTGATCAAGGTGGTGACCGATGACATCAAGACCTATGATAATTTCCTCCGCCTGAAGCTGCTGGACAATACGCTCGTCTCCGACGTCCAGTCCCGGATCGTGGTCAATACGGTCAAGGATACGGTTGCCCTGCCTTTGCGGGAAAGCTGACAGATAGGTCCGTCACACAGGCCGGGGGCGCATCAGGCAGGACTGAGCGCGTCTGGCCGGTCCGCCCGGCCGTTGCCGGAAGCCCCGCCTGGGCCTGACTGACCGCTTCCGGCCCCCTCCAGAACACCCCCATGCAGCAGCTCGTCAATGAACAGGGACAAGAGCTGCGGCCGCCCGCTCACCCCGGCTTTGCGGTAGATAGCGTTGCACTGGGCCTTGACCGTACCGTCCGCCGTTTTGCGAATCCCGGCAATCTCCGCAATGGAAAACCCTTTGAGGCAGAGCATGGCAACGTCGCATTCCGACGGGGTGAGCGCCCAGGTTTCAAAATGCTCTTCCAGCATGCCGGCAAAGGCGCCGGACGCAATCCGGACCTGACTTTCAAGGCGCTTTTGCCGCCCCATCACCCGGCGGACCTGAAAGGCCGACGCGGCCAGGCTGACGACCAGCACGGCCAAAACCAGATTCTCAATCAGGTCATTGTCCAGAACCGGAGCCGGGCGACCTCCCAGAAACAGATCGGAGGCTTCTTCACTGACAAGAAACAGGACACAAAGGGCCTGCAGCCCGACCAGCAGCCAGGGCAAGGCAACGTTCCGGCGCAAAAAGGCAGGCATGGTATCTCCTCTGCATGGCCAGTCATGGCCTGCGTCATAATCCGTGTCTTCATCCGGGCCGTGATCCGACTCAGAGCCCCTCAGAATTGGTACATGGTTTTTGGGGAAAGGCGAGCCCGCCCTGCCCGGACCAGGGCACCCCGGCCGGCGGGACCGCAGCAGATCACGGGAGATCCGGCCAGGGCAGGCTCAGGTCAGATGTCAGTCGCGGTCTTTTTCATTCTCATCTGCGGTCTCCAGCTCCATTTCCAGAACCTGACCGGTTGAGGCATCCACGACCACTTCCATCTCCTGGCCATTCAGCGTGACCTCAGCCTCCAGTTCGCCGTCTTCGGCTTCAATGTCCTGGACCTGGTAGCCTTGCGCGGTCAAGGCGGCGCGGATTTCGTCTTCCGTAGTGCCGAGCCTGTCGCCCAGAGAGACGGCGGCCGCCGCCACGCCCATACTTGCCAGCAGGCCGGAGACGGAAAAGAAGGTGATGGCGGAAGAGGTAAACGGTGTTTTCATCGGAAAGTCATCCTTTGCTTGAAGGTCAGATCACAGCACCGGCTGAAGCACCGGCTGGCTCTGATCTGGCCCCGCAAAGGTCCGTCCTGCCATAGCTCAAAGGCTTATAAACCCGGCCTTGAACGAAAGTTTAGGCCGCTCCTCTGGGGGTTTAGTGCAGGTTTATGCCATTGGGCCCGGCCGGGTCAGCAGGCGCTTTTGAACACGAACCGGACCGGAGCGACGGCGCTCATATCCAGCAGCGGCGCCTTGCCCACGATCTGCTCCGCCAGCAGGCGGCCCAGGACCGGCGCCAGGGTGAAGCCGTCATTGCCATGGGCGGTGTTGAGCCAAAGACCGCGTATCGTTGGGCAGGACCCGCAGAGCGGTAGAGAATCCGGCAGGCAGAGCCGGGTGCCCAGCCAGGGGGTCTGCTGCAGCGGATCGCCGAGGGGAAAGAGATCATCGGCCCGCCGCCGGGCCTGTTTCAGTACGGCCGGATTTGCTGGGGCGTCCCGCTCTGCCAGTTCAAAACCGGTGCTCAGGCGGATGCCCATTTCGGTCGGCGTCAGGGCAAATCCGTGATCGGCATCCACCACAGGCCGGGACAAGGTGCCCCCGGTCCGGGGCTGAAAATGCATGTGATAGCCGCGCAGCATGGCAAAGGGATAGGTGACACCCAGACGCTGAAGCAGATCCGGCGACCACGCCCCCAGCGCCACCACCGTTTCCGCCCCGAAGACAAGCCCGCGCTCGCTTTCCAGAACCCAGCCGCCTCCCTGCCGCTGCAAGGTCAGGGCATCTCCCCGGATGGAGCTGCCGCCTTCCTGAACAAAACTGCGCCATAGCGCATCGGTGACCGCACCCGGATCGGAAACTGAACAGCTCTGTGGCCAGTAAACCCCCTTGCGGTCAGACGCCGTCAGCCCCGGCTCCAGCGCATGAATGCCATCCGCTGTAAGTTCGTCATAGGGAACGCCAAACACCCGCGCATAATGACGCTCGATCTCATCCTGTATCCAGGATGCCTTGCCACGGAACAGATGCAGCCAGCCGCCTTTGCGATAGTAGCGGTGGGCATTGGTCGTCTCTGCCAGGGCCTGATGCTCTTCCACAGCAAGCGCCCTGAGCGGCGCGACCGCCCGTGAATATGCCTCCAGCCCGTTGTCCTTGCCCGCTTCCCGATAGGCTTTCAGCCAGTCCTTGTGCCGGTAGAGTGCTGGAAGGTCTGCAGATGCCGCACAGGACTGGCCACTCAGGCTGGTCAACACCTGCAAGGGGCGGCTCGGGAGCGGCGGCGGGGCGAAACCATTGCCCTTCACGATCCCGGCATGGCCAAACGAGGCCTCCTGCCCGGGATGTTTACGGTCGATCAGGGCCACGTTCACACCCAAGCGGCGCAAGTGCAGAGCAGCCGCCACGCCAGCAATACCGGCGCCCAGCACAAGAATATCGAAGGATCTCAGCGGACCGTTGAGTATTTTCATCACTTTGCCAGGCACCGGCCGGAGGCAACTGTCCAGATGGTACCGGTCTTCTTGTTCTTGCCAGCCCGCCTCGTCCTGCTTCACGTTGCGGTTCCAGAAGATTAGTTCAATGCGTACGCTAATTCCAAAATTTCGGCTGCCACCATTCGGTTTGCGCCCTGAAAGTCTGCGTTATCCCCTGTATTATCACCTTGCCCGTCCCCGCCGGCGCCCGCACCGCATGGCCCCGCATGCGCCAGAAGCCGCGCTGCTTGCCCAAAGCGCGCTTTTGCCGCATCACTCTTGAACCTCAGACCAGAAAGCCGACTTCATGATTCGACACCTTGGCGCAGGACTGGCCTTTACAGGGCGCCACGGAACGGCGGCCTTGGCCGTCAGCCTGTTTATCGGCATCGCTTTGCCGGCCCTGTCCGCCTATCTGCGCCCCTATCTGGCGCTGGCCGTCTTCAGCCTTTTGACCCTTGCCTTCCTGAAAGTGGATCTTGCGGCTGTCAAACAGCGGGTGAAACGGCCCGGCCTTCTGCTGGCTGCGCTGGCCTGGATGATGCTGGGCGCCCCACTTCTGGCTTTGCTCCTGATCAGATCCCTGGATCTTGCCCCCGGAAGCCCGGATATTGTTCTGGCCCTCTTTATTTCAACGGCTGCCCCGCCGGTGATGGCCTCCCCCGCCTTTATCTATCTGCTGGGGCTGGACGGCACCTTGAGTCTGACCCTCTCGGTCGCCGCCCTGATCGCGACACCGCTCACGGCCCCGTTCATCGGCAGCCTGATGCTTGGCCCGTCCCTGCCGCTCAGCGTCAGCGGGCTCGCCGCGCAGCTCTCCGTGCTCCTGGCCGGGGCCTTTCTCACCGCAGCCCTGATCCGCAAGCTGGCAGGCGCTGCCAGGCTTCAGCGCAGCGCCGACCATATTGGCGGGCTCAATGTGCTGCTGCTGTTGATTTTCGCGATCGCCGCCATGGACGGGGTGGCGGCCAGTTTCTGGTCAAAACCGCTCTTCACCCTGGCCGTCACCGCCCTCACCTTCTGCCTGGCCATTGTTCAGATCGCCCTGTCGCTCGCCCTGTTTTCGCCCGCGACGCGGGAAGATGCCTATGCCATTGCCCATACTTGCGGCACCCGCAATATGGGGCTGATGGTCGCCGCCTTTGGCGGCACAATCCCGGAATTTACCTGGCTCTGGTTCGCCGTCGGGCAGTTCCCGATCTATCTTCTTCCCATGTTGATGAGACCTTTTGTGCGGATCTACTGCCGGCAAAACGCCAAATCTGTGATGTAGACGGGTCTTGCAGTTAGTGTCTTCCGGCTAGTCTTCCTGCAAAGGCCCAACGGCCCTGACAAGAGGAGACGGATATGCCTGCAGATTTCACCCCTTTGAACCGGATCGCACACGCGGGTCTGAATGGCCTGGCCGGTGCTGTTCTTCTGGTGCTGTCGTCCCTTGCCGCGGCGGCCGGAGACACTGCCGGGGTCAGGGTTCTGGGGTTCAATGCGACCGGCACCTTTTTCGCCTTTGAGCAATACGGCATTCAGGACGGCTCCGGCTTTCCCTATTCGGAGATTTTTGTTCTCGATGTGATCGGGGACAGCTGGGTGAAGCCGTCCCCGTTCCGCCGCCGGGACATGATCGACGACAGTCTGGGATATGATCCCGAGGCTCTGCTCAAGGCCGCCCGTGCCGCCAATCTTGAGACGGCCCAGGGGCTGCTGGCAGCAAAGGCTATCTCCGGAAAAGGCAAGACCGTGGCCCACAATCCGCCCTCCGAACTCAGCTCCCTGCCACACAACATGACGGTTGCCCCGCGTTTTCCGCAGCTGCCCGGGGACACGCCCATGGAACTGACCCTTGCCGAATATCCGCTGAAAAATGCGGAGTGCGCCGGATATGGCGCTGCGGTGAAAGGTTTCCGGCTGACCTTGCAACAGGGCGGCACCCAGCGGCTGCTCAATCAGGACACAAGCGTGCCCGCCAGCCGCCGCTGTCCGCTCTCCTACCGGATTGACCGGATCATCACCCACTATCCGGCGGAAGCTCCGCCGGTTTTTGCCATCCTGATCCAGGTTGAAAGCCTGGGCTTTGAAGGACCGGACCACCGTTACCTGGCCATTACCGGGCGGCTGTAACCTCTGTCCGCACACAGGAGTGCGCCGCTCGGGCGCGCAAATGGAATTGCCACAGGAAAAAGGATTTGAATCGGCCCGCCGCCCGTGGTAGCCGCGCTGACACATTCAGAACGGCCGGTTCAGGACCTTTTCGGCCTTGCCCGGCCCGCCCAGCTTCCGGGAGCCAGACATGCCGCGTGACCTCAAAATCGCCCCGTCCATCCTTGCATCGGACTTTTCCAAACTCGGCCAGGAAGTTCGGGATGTGGTCACTGCTGGCGCCGACTGGATCCATCTGGACGTGATGGACGGCCATTTTGTGCCCAACATCACTTTCGGCCCGGATGTGATCGCCAAGTTGCGGCCCCACACGGACCGCATCTTCGACACCCATTTGATGATTGAGCCGGTGGATCCCTATCTGGAAGCCTTCGCCAAGGCCGGGTCCGACATCATCACCATCCACGCGGAAGCCACCCCCCATCTCGACCGCTCCTTGCAGGCAATCCGGGACCTGGGCAAGAAGGCGGGCGTCTCGCTCAATCCCTCGACCCCTGAAACCGTGATCGAATATGTTCTGGACCGGCTGGACCTCATTCTGGTCATGACCGTCAATCCGGGCTTTGGCGGCCAGAAATTCATTGCGTCCCAGGTGGAGAAAACACGGCGTCTGCGGCAGATGATCGGCGACCGGCCGATTGATCTGGAAATCGATGGCGGCGTGACGCCAGACACCGCCCCCCTTGTCGCCGCAGCCGGAGCCAACGTGCTCGTGGCCGGATCCGCCGTCTTCAAGGGCGGTTCGGTGGACAGCTATGCGGGCAATATATCCGCGATCCGACAGGCCGCCAGCACCTGACGCAAGCAGCCGGAAGACACGTCCAGACAGCGGTGCGGCGGAGAGGAGCACTGCCCCCTTCCCACACCCGCCTGATCAGGTGTCCAACAGCTCTTCCCTAAAGGAAATCCAATCAGGTAAGCTTCCCGGCAAGACCGTTCAGGATCCGGGGGGTTATCTTGGCACATATGCAACGCAGCATCGGGCTGCTGGGCCTGACCTTTGTCGCCATCAGCGGCATTTTGGGCTCCGGCTGGCTGTTTGCGCCACTTCTGGCCGCTCAGGCCGCAGGCCCGTCTGCGCTGCTTGCCTGGGTCATCGGCGGGGTTGCCATGCTGCTGCTGGCAGCCACTTTTGCGGAAATCGCCGCCATCCTGCCGGTTGCCGGCGGCATTGGCCGGGTGCCGCATTTCTCCCATGGCTCGGTCGTGTCCATGACCATGGGCTGGACCGCATGGATCGGCTACAACACGACCGCGACCATCGAGGTCGAGGCGGTGCTGCGCTATTCGAGAAGCCTAGCCCCATGGCTCTATGGCGCGGACGGGCACCTGTCGGCCGGGGGGCTTGGGGTTGCCTGTCTCCTGCTGCTGGTGTTTACGGTGCTCAACGCCTTCGGTGTGCGCTTCTTCGCCCGGCTCAATACGGCCCTCACCTGGGTGAAGATCATCGTACCCGCCCTGCTGGCCTCCGTCATCCTGAGCTCGGACTTCCGCTTCGGGAATTTCAGCGATTATGGCGGTTTTGCCCCTGAAGGGCTCAAAGGCATTCTCTCTGCCATTTCCACCGGCGGCGTCATCTTTGCCCTGATCGGGTTCCGCCATGTGATCGACATGGCTGGAGAAGCTCGCAACCCGAAAGTCAATGTGCCGCTCGCCTTGATCCTGAGCCTGGTGATCTGCCTGCTGATCTATGGCGGTCTGCAACTTGCCTTTCTCGGTGCCCTGGACCAGGCGGACCTGTCAAGAGGCTGGGCGTCTTTGCATTTTTCCGGAGATCTGGGGCCCATGGCCTCCCTTGCAACGGCGGTTGGAGCGCTCTGGATCGTCAGCATCCTGGACACAAGCGCCCGGATTTCCAGTTTCGCCTCCGGCCTTGTCTCCGTCGGCTCCAATGCCCGTCTGGGTCTGGCCATGGCACAGAACGGGCTGTTTCCCAAATTCATGGAAACCTTGTCAGAGCGGGGCGTGCCGCTGTTCGCCCTTCTGGTGAATTTCGCAGTCGCTGCCCTTTTCTTCGTGCTGCTGCCGTTTCGCGAGGTGCTGGCACTCAACACCTCATCCATCGTGCTGTCCTTCGTGGTTGGACCGGTTGCGGTCCTGGCCTTCCGCCGGCTGCTGCCCGATGTGCCCCGGGCTTTCACACTTCCAGCCGCCCCCGTCACAGGCTGCCTTGCGTTTGTGGTCGCCAGTCTGATCATCTATTGGAGTGGCTGGAGCACCATGCTGCATCTGGGCATCTGCCTCGCCCTCGGCCTGGGTCTTATGTTGATCCGCAATGCCCAGGGCGGCTTTGACCGGCTCGACTGGCGGGAATCTGCCTGGCTGGTGCCCTATCTGGCCGGACTTGTGCTCCTGTCCTATCTGGGGGGCTTTGGCGGCGGCACCGGCCTTTTGCCCCTCGGGCCTGATATTGTTGCCGTCAGCCTGCTGGCGGCCGGGATCTATTGTCTGGCCAACCGGCTCAGCCTGCCGCAGGACAAGTTCGATCTTTATATGGCTGAAGAAAGACAGGACGAGGCTGAAGAATATGGGGCACCGGAGGAGATTTCTCAGGATGGCCTGCCGCTACGGCCTGACGTGTAAAGACCACTCCCGTTCCGCCTCGACTCCGTGAAAGATGCCGTTTTTTTAAGCGCGTTAGCCACGCAATGGGGCTGGCATTGCAGCGCACAATTTTCTAATTTTGGCTTCCTAAACTGCTGCGAAGTCAGAGAAACCCCGAACATGCCAGCCCTCACCGCTCCGGATCTCGCCCCTCAAAAACACAGCGCTGCCGATGATGTGCAGGGACTGGCCTTCGGTGTCTTCACCTGTGCCCTGGGCATTGTCTTCCTGTCCCATCTGGGCTTTCTGACCGGCCAGACCGCAGGTCTCGCCCTGCTGATTTCCTATGTGACCGGCACTCCGTTCGGGATTGTTTTCTTTCTTGTGAACCTGCCTTTCTACTGGTTCACCTATAAACGCATGGGACTGGCCTTCACGCTCAAGTCAGCCGTATGTGTCACCGCTCTTTCCCTCTGCGTGGAGCTGCTGAAAAACTATATTGTCTTTGAGCATCTTGATCCGCTGACCGGCACGCTGGCCTTTGGGGCCCTCTCAGGTGTCGGCATCCTGGCCATCATCCGCCACGGTGGCAGCCTTGGCGGCGTCGGCGCCATGGCCGTGGTGTTTCAGGAGGCGTTTGGACTGAAGGCCGGATATGTGCAGCAAGCCGTCGATTTTCTGATCTTCGCCGCCGCCCTGGTTTTCTTTCCCTTTTCCATCGTCGCCTGGTCCGTCTTCGGCTCCCTCGTGTTGAATGCCATCATCACGATCAACCACCGCCGCGACCGTTATATTGCGACCTGATACCGGGGACCCTTCAGCTGTAGATCCGGCTTGGCCTCATAGCCACGTCTCTTGAAGACAGTTTTTCGGCAAGACCTGCGGGATAAAGCTCCAGGTGTTTGGCCGCCAGTTCCTCGAGCGTGACCCATTTGGCCGTGCCGTCCGTTTCATCGCTCTCTTCAAAGACGAAGCTGTCTTTTTTATAGAAGCTGTTGTCGGTGAAATGCGCATGGCACAGGAAGACGATCTCGTGGCCGGAAACGCCGTGATGCTCATAAAGATTTTCCATCACGAAATACGTGTCCAGAAGCGTGATGCGGGTTCCGAGTTCTTCCAGAAACTCCCGCTGCAACGTGTCCCGCCAGGGCTCGCCGAACTCCACCGTGCCACCAAGGGGGCGCATGCCTTTCACCCGGCCAGCGTCATCATAGACCTCCGACAGCAGCAGCGCATCGTCCTGCCAGATCAGGGCCAGCGCCTTGACCCGGATCGTGTCTGCGGGGCGCCAAGTCTGCATGAAGATCTCCAATGGTCTGTCTGATGAGCCGCAACAGGCCCCAAAATTCACCGGCACGGGCCACATCGCAAGCAAAATCATGGCCGCCCACATTGAAGGCCACGCGCCCCTCTGCTATTCCGCAGCCAGAAACACCCTTAAAAAGAGGTTCTGTCCGCGATGATCCCGCGCTATTCCCGTCCCGACATGGTGTCCATCTGGTCCCCGGAATCCAAATTCCGCATCTGGTTCGAGATCGAGGCCCATGCCTGCGATGCGCTGGCCGAACTCGGTGTCATCCCCAAGGAGGCAGCGGCCACCATCTGGGAAAAGGGCGGCAAGGCCACGTTCGACATTGACCGGATCGACGAGATTGAGCGCGAGACCAAACATGACGTCATCGCCTTCCTGACCCATCTGGCCGAAATTGTCGGGCCCGACGCCCGGTTTGTCCACCAGGGCATGACCTCGTCCGATGTTCTGGACACCTGTTTCAACGTTCAGCTGGTCAAGGCCACCGACCTGCTTCTGGCCGATCTGGACGCGCTTCTCGCAGCCCTGGAACGGCGTGCCATGGAGCACAAGGACACGGTGTGCATTGGCCGCTCCCACGGCATTCATGCCGAGCCGGTCACCTTCGGCCTGAAGATGGCCGAGGCCTATGCGGAATTCGACCGTTGCAAGACCCGTCTTCTGGCTGCCCGCGAAGAAATTGCCACCTGTGCCATTTCCGGCGCGGTCGGCACCTTCGCCAATATCGACCCACGCGTGGAAGAGCACGTGGCCGAGGCCATGGGCCTGACCGCAGAGCCGGTCTCCACCCAGGTGATCCCGCGGGACCGCCACGCCATGTATTTTGCAACCCTCGGCGTGATTGCCTCGTCGATCGAGCGGGTCGCCACAGAGGTCCGCCACTTGCAGCGCACCGAAGTGCTGGAAGCCGAAGAGTTCTTCTCCAAGGGGCAGAAGGGCTCGTCCGCCATGCCCCACAAGCGCAACCCGGTGCTCACCGAAAACCTCACCGGTCTTGCCCGGATCGTTCGGGGTTACGCGGTTCCGGCCATGGAAAATGTCGCCCTGTGGCACGAACGCGACATTTCCCACTCCTCTGTGGAGCGCATGATCGGCCCGGACGCGACCGTCACCCTGGACTTCGCCCTGGCCCGGCTGACCGGTGTCATCGACAAGCTGATGGTCTATCCGGAACGGATGATCGGCAATATGGACCGGCTGGGCGGCCTCGTGCATTCCCAGCGCATCCTGCTTGCGCTCACCCAAGCAGGTTCGTCCCGCGAAGACGCCTACCGTCTGGTCCAGCGCAACGCCATGAAAGTCTGGGACAGCTATCAGGTGGCAGGCTCGGCCTCCGTCGACTTCCAGACGGAACTGCTGAACGATGAAGATGTGCGCAAATATCTGTCTGAAGAGGATATCCGCGACCGGTTCGACCTCGGCTACCACACCAAGAATGTCGATGTTATCTTCAAGCGGGTCTTCGGCAAAAGCTGAATCAGCACCGGCCGGGACTGACACCGGGCCTCCGGCAAAAGTCCGCCCTTTCGATGCGAAGCGCGGATTGCGCTGTCGCCCCCTTGGCGGCGGGCATGGCGGCCATCTCCCGCAAAGAACTGTCCCGGCCCCGCGCCGGGACCTTTTGCGAGCGCGGCAAAAAAGCCCGGTCCCGGGGCAACAGCGGGGCAGCTTTCAAAAAAGCTGGCCGTCTGGTTTTGACAAACCCGGGTCCACCTTGATTTAAAGGCGCCTTTGGCGGGAGATCTTCATGAAAATCGCTGTTCTGTCTGACATTCACGGCAATGTTCTGGCTCTGGAAGCCGTGCTGGCCGACTTGAAACAGGAAGCCCCCGATGTGGTTGTCAATCTGGGCGACTGCGTGTCCGGCCCGCTCTGGCCGGAAGAGACGGCAGCGATCCTTCGCGAAAGCAACTGGCCTACGGTGCGCGGCAATCATGACCGGTTCGTGATTGAGGATCCGATCGAAAAAATGGGCCCGACCGATGCCTTTGCCACCGAACGGCTGTCCGCGCTCAGCCTGGATTGGCTGAAGACGACCCGGCCCACCATCCGCCTGAGCGACGAGATCTTCCTGTGCCACGGCACGCCGGATGATGACGACCGCTACCTGACGGAGAAAGTGGAAGGCCCCAAGGGGCACCTGCCCGATGAGGACACGCTGCTGGCCGCCCTGAAAGGGGAAACAGCCCCCATCATCTGCTGCGGCCACACCCATATTCCCCGCCTGATCCACCTTCACGCCAGCGGACAGACCCTGCTCAACCCGGGCAGCGTCGGGCTGCCCTCCTATGAGGACGATCATCCCAACCGGCACAAGATGGAGGCTGGCAGCCCCCATGCCCGCTATGCTGTGATGACCCGCTCAGAAAACCACTCGGGGGGCCGCTGGAACTTTCAGGAAAAGTGCCTGACCTATGACTGGGATACCGCCAGCGCCGAGGCAGAGAAAAACGGCCGCCAGGGCTGGGCCCGCGCCCTGAAACACGGCTTTTACGGCCCGCTTTCCTAAGTATGAGCAAGGCACCCTGATGAAGATTTCAGACACCGATATTCTCCTGATCCCCGGCTATGGAAAGACCCTGCCAGGCCATTGGCTGCTGCGCTGGCGCGACAAGATGCCGACGGCCCGGGTGGTCAAACAGGCCGAGTTGCACACGCCCTCCAAGAAGGAATGGCTGGACACGCTTGTGCGCGAGATTGAAGCCGCAGAACGCCCGGTGGTTCTGGTAGCCCATTCCCTGGGCTGCATTCTGGTCGCCCATGGCGCCCATGCCTTGAAAGGCAAGGTCAAGGGCGCCTATCTGGTTGCCCCGTCCGACTGGGACCGGGACGGGCTCGTGCCGGAGTTTGACGGCGGTGATTTCCGCCCCATTCCCCACGATCCCCTGCCCTTCCCCGCCCATCTGGTCGCCAGCCGGAATGATCCTTACTGCGGCTATGAGAGGGCCGAAGCGTTCTCAAAAGCCTGGGGCACAACCTTTCAGGATGCGGGCGAAGCCGGTCACATCAATCTGGAAAGCGGACATGGGCCCTGGCCGGAGGGCCTGATGTCCTTTGCCCATTTCATGAAACGGCTCGGCTAGAGCCTCGTGCGATCAGTCTGCACCATTTGATGCTGGACAGCAGATCCTTCGGCAAGGCGCTTCGCGCAGCGGGATGCGGTGTATCGGGCAAGCGACGCAACGCTTGCCGATGGGCTGCTTTCCATCACCCGAGGGGCCGGTCTGCTTTGCCCGCTGAGATCATTGGATCGCGCATGTGCTGGGAAACACCAAGGCGCGCGATCCGCCTCCTCAGCAGACAAAGCAAATCCGGTCAATGTTGCGCCGACGGCTTGGAACCCATCAGGGCCCCTATGCGCATGGCAACAACAAAACTGACCGGAATGGCAACAAGCGCTCCAGCAGCCGCGCTGCCCACTAGCAGCAACGGATTGAAATCCGACACCCCGAAAATACTTAAGGGCAAAAGCGCACCGGCTCCGGCCAAAGTGGGTCCAACAATAATGAAGAGAATAAGCGCCAGCTTCCACATGGGTGTCTCCCTGGTGAGGAAAACGGCGGTTTTCCGTCCGAAACCAGCACATCACGCAGGGTTTCAAAACCGTCGCAAACAGAATAATTTAGTATTTGCGAATTTTTGAATTTATATGCATTGTCTCAAATCAAGCCCAGACTTGCGGGAAAACAGGCAACGCCACAAGGCAGTTGCCTGCAAAGCCAGCACGCCTTGCCCCTGTTTATGCCCAGCTCAGTTGATCAATGTCCGGCCCGATCCCGATCACCTTTGAGCGCTGCCTTGACCTCTTGAAGGGCCTGCCGGGCGGAATGGTCCAGCATGACAGTGTCGATGCCGTAAGACATCAGCCGGTAGCCCTGGGCAATGGCGTCTCCCACCTTGTCCGGAGAGAGACAGAAAATGCCCGCCAGCTTGCCTGCCGCGCACGTCTTTTGCGCAATTTGCGCGCAGATCTGGGCGGTCTCTTCCCCATTGGGATCAAGCGCACTGCCGCTGGACAGCGAAAGGGAAAGATCGCTCGGACCGACAAAGATCCCGTCCAGCTCCTTCACCGACAGGATGTCGTCCAGCGCCTCGACCGCCTCCTGGGTCTCGATCATGGCAAAGGCAAGGGTCTGGGCATTCGCCTTTTGCAGATAGGTGTCGCTGGTCTGGCCGGACAACATGGCGGCCCGGTAGGGCGACCAGCTGCGGGTGCCGTCCGGCGGGTATTTTACCGCACGGGCAAAGGCTTGTGCCTCCGGCCTGGAATTGATCATCGGCGCGATCAGGGCTTCGGCGCCCATATCCGCCAGCCGCCCGGCCAGCGCATTGTCCCCCACCGGGATCCGCACCAGCCGGTGCGCCCCGCCGAGTGCGGTCAGCGCAAAGGCTGTGACCGCCGCGTCGAAATCCAGCATGCCATGTTGCAAATCAAGCGTAACCGCCTCATAGCCCGCCCGAGCCAAAAGTTCCGGCACCATCGGCGCCGACAACAGGCACCACCCGGTGATCACCGGGTGTCCGGCCTTCAATTTCTCGGCCAAGCATTTTGTCTCTGTCACGTTATTCTCCTCCGCTTTCTACCAGTCCATCCGATTCTTGGCGGAGGCTGCAAGCCTTCCGGTCCGGCAAACAGACCCCCGATCGGTTTACCGCAGCCCCCAATACAAATCTCTCAGTCCCGGGAGGACGAAGAGTGTCCGTTTTGGAAAAGCCCCCCATCTCCCCCCCCAAACCAAAAAAAACGCCCGCCGGGTCCGGCGGGCGCTTCTGAAATCGTTCAGGCGTGGGACCCTCCAGCGGATCAACCTTCGCTTTGAAGCTGCTCCACGGCGGTTGCCATCAGCTCTTCCATGGTGCGGCGGATCTGGTGGTCGGACTGCTCGACATTGGCCGCGTCGAAGTCGCCGCGGATCTTGCGGAACACATCTTCATCGCCCGGCTCTTCAAAGTCGGCACGGACCACTTCCTTGGCATATTCTTCGGCCTTGTCGCCTTCATGGCCCAGGAAGCCGGCAGCCCACAGGCCCAGCAGCTTGTTGCGGCGCGCGGTCGCCTTGAACCGCAGCTCCTCGTCATGCGCGAACTTGTTTTCAAATCCCTGTTCGCGCTTGTCGAATGTGCTCATACTCTCGTCTCCCGAACTGCGTTCTTGCACTGCTCCCCATATGGGGTGCCTTTGGCCTCTTGCATATCCCCGCAAGGGCAGCAAATCAACGCAGTACAGAACCGGATGCGTCAAAAGCACGGGAAAGCAGGCCCCGGCAGAAAAACAGATGATTGTACTTTTGCCCCGCTTCGGGTAAGTTCCGCGCCGCAAAACGGGGATTGCAGCCATTCGATCGCACCAGCCGATTGACCGGACAACGTTCCGCAGCAAAACTGAGCAGGTGTGCAAGTCCCGCCCAAAGGTTTCAGAAAAACACGGTAAAGCCCATGAACCGCCGCCGGCGCATTTATGAAGGTAAAGGCAAGATTCTCTACGAAGGTCCGGAACCGGGAACCCTGGTCCAGCACTTCAAGGATGATGCAACCGCCTTCAATAACAAGAAACACGAGATTGTTGACGGCAAGGGTGTGCTCAACAACCGTATTTCCGAATTTATCTTCAACCACCTGAATGCCATCGGCATTCCGACCCATTTCATCCGCCGTATGAACATGCGTGAGCAGCTCATCCGGGAAGTGGAGATCATTCCGCTGGAAGTGGTGGTGCGCAATGTGGCCGCCGGGTCGATCGCCAAGCGTCTCGGTCTGGAAGAAGGCACCCAGCTGCCCCGCTCCATCATCGAGTTCTATTACAAGAACGACGAGCTGGACGACCCGATGGTCGCCGAAGAGCATATCACCGCCTTCGGCTGGGCCACCCCGCAGGAACTGGACGACATGATGGCCCTGGCCATTCGTGTCAACGACTTCCTGTCCGGCCTGTTCCTGGGGGTCGGCATCCGTCTGGTGGATTTCAAGATCGAATGCGGCCGCCTGTTTGAAGGCGACATGATGCGCATTGTCGTGGCCGACGAAATCTCCCCGGACAGCTGCCGCCTATGGGACATTGAAACCAACGACAAGATGGACAAGGACCGGTTCCGCCGGGATCTCGGCGGCATGCTGGAAGCCTATCAGGAAGTCGCCAAACGGCTTGGCATCATGATTGCGGCCGAACGTCCGGCCAATTCCGGCCCGACCCTGGTTCAGTGACGTAACGGTCTCAAGGCTCTGTGATGCAATTGTGGCACAGGCCGGAGACAATGCGCACCAGACATCCATAGTCAGGTTGTGCAAGCTTCAGACACATTCGATAACGCCTTCTTGGAAACAAGGGGGCGTTATCTTTATGAAATTGCATATCTTTATCAGAACCGCACTGTTTGCACTTCTTTGCGGCCTGCTGGCGGCCTGTCAAACGACCGGTCTGAAGCCCGGCAGCATCCAGGCCAACTACGCACCGAGCGGCTGGACGCAAAAAACGAAAAACGGCATCACCGGATACGTGTGCAACGTCCCAAAATGCAAGTCCGCCAGAGCGGTTGGCTACGGTCCATTGCGGATTCACGGCAATTTCGAACAGGCCATCAAGAGCGGTGAATTTTCGACGGAATTGTTCAATGCCGTTGCCAATGTCTACACCGTAGCTTCGAAGGGCCGGGAAAAATTTCGGATCACACGAAAAATCGTCCGGAAGAACTACGCGGGTTTCGACGTCAGTGCACGCTTTTCAGTCCGGACCGAAACAGTTTGGTTTAAGGGCCGGGTTATCGTTCAAGACAATCGAGCATCCGTGGTGTTTGCGATCGCCCAGTCGCAAGGGATCGCGAACAGCTACTTCAAGAGATACATGAACAACACCACAATCCGCCGCCTGCCTTAAGGGACTGGCCATAAATCCCGGCAAATCCGGGCTGGGCACTTTCGCTTTCGGGGCTCCTCGTGTATGGGGAGCCCCAAACTGTTTGTCCTTGCAGATTCTGCAGACTGTTGCCGGGAAGCCAATCATGAAAGCTCGTGTTATCGTCACCCTGAAAAACGGCGTTCTGGACCCCCAGGGCAAAGCCATCGAGGGCGCTCTTGGAGGACTCGGCTTCGGCGATGTCGGTTCCGTGCGCCAGGGCAAGGTGTTTGACGTGGAGCTGACCAGCGCCGACAAGGACGCAGCCAAAGCCGAGCTGGAGCAGATGTGCGAAAAGCTGCTGGCCAACACGGTGATTGAAAACTACGCGATCGAGATCGCCTGACTTCCGGACCCGGGCCATGGATGACGACACCCGCAAGGCCATCACTTTCATGGCCGTCAAGGCGGCCATATTCATCCTCGTGCCCGCTCTTGCGGCCGTCATAGCCGTTCTTGTCCTGCTTTAGAACTTCGGGATAGCCTCATGAAAACCGCCGTCATCGTCTTCCCTGGCTCCAACCGCGACCGCGACATGTTCCACGCCCTGGAACTGATGACCGGATCCCGGCCCGAGAGCGTCTGGCACACGCAAAGCACCCTGCCCGATGTGGACCTTGTGGTGGTGCCCGGCGGATTTTCCTATGGCGATTATCTACGCTCCGGCGCCATTGCTGCCCGCTCACCGATCTTGAAAGACCTTGTAGCCAAAGCCAATAGCGGTGTGGCCGTGCTCGGGGTGTGCAACGGCTTCCAGATCCTGACCGAGGCGGGCCTTTTGCCCGGCGCCCTGATGCGCAATGCGGGCCTAACCTTTGTCTGCAAAGAGGTGAAGCTGGAAACGGTCAACACGGCCACACGGTTCTCGTCCAAATTCACCAAGGGACAGGTCTGGCGCTGCCCGGTTGCCCATCACGACGGCAATTATTTCGCTGACACCGACACGCTGAAACAGATTGAAGACAATGGCCAGGTGGTGTTCCGTTATGCTGACGGCACCAATCCCAACGGCTCCCTGAATGACATTGCAGGCCTCACCAATGCGGCCGGCAACGTCCTGGGCATGATGCCCCATCCGGAAAACCTGGTAGAGCCGCTTCATGGCGGTCTGGACGGACGCCTGCTGTTTGAAAGCCTGAGCAGCCGGGCAGCCTGAGCTGCCAGATCCAAGTGGGGAGAGAGCCATGCGCGATCTGAAACTGGACAAAGACACGGCCAGCCAGCTTGCGGACCAGATACGGCGCTATCTGGATGAGGATCTTGATATTGGCATCGGCAATATGGACGCCCAGCTTCTGATCGACTTTCTCGGCCCCACCCTCGGCGCCCATTTCTACAATCTCGGCCTGAAGGACGCGCAAGCCCTGTTCGCCCGAAAGGCCGATGACATCGCCGATGAAATCTATGCGCTGGAACGGCCTGTCAAAGACCAGCGCTGACTATCCGGCCTGCTTTCGCTTCTGTTTGGGCGGATAGCCGAAGCGGCGGGAAAAGGCCCTGGAAAACGCCGCAGCGCTGGAAAACCCGCACAGTGTGGCGACGGCCTTGACCTGAAGTCCCGCCTCCAGTTCGGAACGGGCAATCTCCAGCCGCCAGTTTGACAGATATCCCATGGGCGTGGCCCCCACCAGATCCCGGAATGTGACCGCGAACTGGGTCCGGGACATGCCTGCCGTTTCCGCCAGCTTTTCCAGGGTCCAGACCTCTGCGGGCGCTTCATGAATGGCCACCAGGGCTGCCGCCAGCCTGGGGTGAGCCAGCCCGGTCAAGAGGCCGCTTTCAACCCGCCCCTCTTCCAGCGCATGGCGCAAAAGCCGGATCACCACCACCTCGCACAGGCGCGCAAAGGCCGCCTGACCGCCGCATCTGGGCTGGGTCGCCTCCTCGATCAGCGGGATCGCAACCGCCGCCAGAAAAGGGTCTTTGGACAGGTCCACCGTCAATTGCTCCGGCAGTGCCGTGATCAACTGGCGCCCAAGGCCGGACACCGTGATATGGGCGGCGACGATCAGCGTCTCACCGGGCCCCGCCTTCGGGTCCCGGCAGCCCGCAGCCCCCCGCTCCCACCCTGGACAGAACACCAGCCGCTGAGCCCCTTCCTCGCCCCGGAAGATCATCAGATTTGCGCGGCCGGTGCCGGAGCCTTCATGCAAGGCGTTGCTCACATGCACCCGCAGCCGGTCAATGAGCGAGGACAGCCGGTCCAGCTTCCCATTGAAGGACATGCGATAGGCAACCGGCATTTCTGTACTCCAGATCAATTTTTTAGAATGTTTCTTCGTCAAGCGTTCGCTACATTAAGCGCATTGCGAGGCAAATGAAAAGCGCTGCCTGACAGAGAAAGACGTAAGCGCCCGTTGACCGGGCTCAATGTCACTTAAGAACCGCAGGAGGAAAAGATGCTTGTTCCACGCCAACAGGTTCCCCCGCTGAGCGTTCCGCTGCTGGGCGGCGGCACCTTCGATCTTGTACAGGATGCTGCCGCGTTTGCAACGCTGGTCGTTTTTTACCGCGGCCTGCATTGCCCGATCTGCGCCACTTATCTCAAAGAGCTGGGCCGCCAGACCCCCGCCTTTGCCGAAAAAGGTGTCAAAACGATTGCTCTTTCCTCCGACGGGGAAGAGCGGACCCTGCAAATGGCGGAAAAGGTCGGTCAAGAGAGCCTGCGTTTCGGCTATGACCTTCCACTGACCGCCGCGAGAGACTGGGGGCTTTACATCTCGACCGGACGCGGCAAGACCTCCATCGGTATCGAGGAACCCGACCTCTTCTCCGAGCCCGGTGTCTTTCTGGTACGGACCGATGGCAGCCTCTATTTCGCCTCGGTTCAGACCATGCCCTTTGTGCGCCCGCATTTTCAGGAGATGGTGGGCGCTCTCGACTTCGTTCAAAAAAACGACTACCCGGCCCGCGGCGAATTTACCGGCGCGGTCTGAGCAGCACCTCCAGGCCGGGCTCCCACCTCCGGTCTGGAGGCTCTGCCTGACGTTCTCAGGGCTAACCCGCCCTGTGAGGCAGCCAGAGGACCCTTGAGCACAATTCAGCAAAACAGGACACGGGGTTTGTAACCGGGCTGGTTTGAAACCAAAAACCGGAAACTGCTTTCGGGCACTGCTTACGATGGCCGTCCGTCAGACCCTTCCGCTCTTGCAAAGACGAAGGGAGGACGCCCAGAAGGGACGCTTGGCTTCCCGAAGGGCCGTCTCCCGGTCAAGCCCGATGTCCTTCAGGGCTGCATCATCCAGGTCCAGCAAGTGCCTGCGGGTTCTGTAGCGTTGAAACCAGGCCTGCACGACCCGCCAGAAACGCTTGCGCACGGGCGACCAGCGCTGGCCTCTCAGGGTCAGCGGCCTCTGAATTGTCTCTATTGAACTCATTGCAGCCCCTCAATTTAGGTAACAATATCCACATTGGACACATTGTATTGGTTCAATCATATGAATTGACCCTTTTTGAGAGGCAATATACAAAATTGTCACCATGACAAATTGGCTTCCAACAATCCCCGATGGCACAGGGCCGCTCTATATGCGCCTGGCTGACCGCATCTGCGACGACATAGCCACCGGAACGCTTGCGGCCGGGACCAAACTGCCGCCGCAGAGAGATCTGGCCTATGACCTCGGCGTGACCGTGGGCACGATTGGCCGGGCCTATGCGGTGATCCGTCAGCGCGGGCTTGTAAGCGGGGAAGTCGGCCGGGGCACCTATGTTCTTGGATCGCAGGCAACAGGCCATCTGGAGGAAGAGACCAAGCCGGCCCTTACCGAAGCATCCTCCTTTGGCAATGGCTCCGGCCACTCAGCGCCGGGTGGTGCCTCCTGGGTGCAAGGGGCAATGGCACCGCCAAGCGACAGAGAGTTTGCCGGAACGCGTATCTCTGTTCCCGCGCCCAATTCAATCCGCTTTGACAGCACCTCAGCGCCTCAGGTAGGCCAGTCGGAGGTGATCCGGGAGCTGACCGCCGAAATTACCCGGCAATCGCCTTACGAGATTGCCAGTTACACCCGCTCTGTGCCTGAGAACTGGCGCCTTGCCGGACAAAGATGGCTGACGCGCGGCGGCTGGACCCCGCCTGAAGGCTCCATCGTACCGGCGACCGGTGCCCAGGCGGCCATCATGGCCATCATAGCCGCAACCACCGCGCCCGGCGATCAGATCGCCTTTGAAGACCTCACCTACAGCTCGATTGCAAGGGGCGCCGCCCTTACCGGACGACGGCCGGTCGAGGTGGCCCGGGATGCGGAAGGCCCCCTGCCGGAGGATCTGGCCCGGGTCTGCGCACAGCGCCACCCGAAGATGATTTTTCTCATGCCCACCATGCACAATCCCACCACCCGTCTGATGGGGGCAGACCGACGCAAGGATCTTGTGGCTGTGGCACAGGAACACAATTTGTGGATCATCGAGGACGAGGTCTACGGCACGTTGCGGGCGACCAGCCTGCCGCCGCTGGCAAGCCTGGCACCGGAGCGCACCTTTCATGTCGGCTCCCTGTCCAAGGCGGTTACAGCCGGTGTGCGCGGCGGCTGGGTGTCGAGCCCCGCGTCCCAGGCCCAGCGAATTTACACCGCCCACAAGATGTTGACCGGAGGGATTTCCTTTCTCCTTGCCGAACTCTCCGCCCGTCTGGTTTTAACAGGAGCTGCTGACGCGATCCGGAAACAGGTTCTGGATGAGATTTCCACCCGTCACGCACTCGCCCGGCGTTTCCTGGGCGCGTTTGAAATGGAAGCGGCCCCCGACGCTCCCTTTGTCTGGCTGAAAGTGTCCGAACCCTGGCTCTCCGGCACCTTCAAGGCCGCGGCCGCCGCCGGAAATACACTGATCGATGACGAAGATGAATTCAAATCCGGACGGTCCGGCAAGGTTCACCACCGCGTGCGCATTGGCATCACCAACCCCTCCACCCGCGGAGAAGTGATCAGCGGGCTTGAGACCCTCAAAAGCCTGATGGAAGACAGCGGCGCAGGCTACGACCGGTTTGAATAGGCAAGGCCGCTCTCAGCATAGCCAGTCCCCAGACAGGACTGATCTCCCATTGCTGCAGCCTTGGGACATTTTCTGAACATAAGTCCTTTTATCACTGATTGACTTTACAAATTCCGGAAAAGAGCTTACGTTGAGTTAGAGCCCCATCGACACTCACGTCTTCGAAAAAAACAAATAATATACTTAAGATTTTCATCTCAAAACAATGCCCCGCCAGTTATGGGGGGGCATTGCCCAGATTTTGTCATTTTGTAAAAAGTCCTTTTGAAGCCGTTGCCATGCTCTCAGAAAACAGCTCTTCTCCGCCCCGGGACCTGACCGCGGAACGTTTGCTCATGCGGATCATGAAACTGGAGCATAGGGTCCGGGAACTCCATCAGCAAAGCATCTTCAAGGATCAGGAAATCAAGCGGCTGGAAAGCCGGATCCGTGAATGGCAGCAGATCACATTGCGGCTGCAAACGCGCGTTTCCAAACGGCCCTGACACCAAAGGCCACCGGGCATCTGCGCAGGACTGTGCAGGGAGACACAAACTTTCCTCCCTCCCCTCCCTTTTCCGGACACAATCTGCTAAATGGCGGCAACACTGCCCGCGCTTGGCTGCCCGGCCCTTCACAGCCGGTCCAGAAAGCGGCCCAATCGACTGGCCAAAGAACTGGCCAAAGAACTGGAACGTCATGATCCCGAACGACATCAAGATCACGCCCGACCTGATTGCGTCCCATGGACTGAAACCGGATGAATATGAGCGCATCCTGGAGCTCATCGGCCGGGAACCGAGCTTCACCGAACTCGGCATCTTTTCCGCCATGTGGAACGAGCACTGCTCCTATAAGTCCTCCAAAAAGTGGCTGAAAACCTTGCCGACCGAAGGCCCGCGCGTGCTGCAAGGACCCGGCGAGAATGCCGGTGTCGTTGATATCGGGGACGGCCAGGCCGTTGTCTTCAAGATGGAGAGCCACAACCACCCGTCCTATATCGAGCCCTATCAGGGCGCGGCGACTGGAGTGGGCGGCATCCTGCGCGATGTTTTCACCATGGGCGCCCGGCCGGTTGCGGCCATGAACGCCCTGCGATTCGGCGAGCCGGATCATCCGCGCACCCGCCACCTGGTCTCCGGCGTTGTTTCCGGTGTCGGCGGCTACGGCAATTCCTTCGGCGTGCCGACCGTGGGCGGCGAAGTGGAATTCCACGCCCGCTACAACGGCAACTGCCTGGTCAACGCCTTTGCCGCCGGTCTTGCCAAGACGGATGCCATCTTCCTGTCCAAGGCCGAGGGCGTCGGCCTGCCGGTCGTCTATCTTGGCGCCAAAACAGGCCGGGACGGGGTGGGCGGCGCCACCATGGCGTCTGCCGAATTTGACGATACGATCGAGGAAAAGCGCCCGACCGTGCAGGTGGGCGACCCGTTCACCGAAAAATGCCTGCTGGAAGCCTGCCTGGAGCTGATGGAAACCGGCGCGGTCATCGCGATCCAGGACATGGGGGCCGCCGGCCTGACCTGTTCGGCCGTTGAGATGGGCGCCAAGGGCGACCTCGGCATTGAACTGGATCTGGACAAGGTGCCGGTGCGCGAAGAGCGTATGAGCGCTTACGAAATGATGTTGTCGGAAAGCCAGGAGCGCATGCTGATGGTGCTGCGCCCGGCTATGGAACAGCAGGCGGAGGCGATTTTCCGCAAATGGGGCCTCGATTTTGCAATTGTCGGTGTTACGACAGACACACTGCGCTTTGTCGTCAAACATCAAGGCGATGTTGTCGCCGACCTGCCCATCAAGGACCTGGGGGACGAAGCGCCTGAATATGACCGCCCCTGGGCCGCGCCGGTCCAGCGGGAGCAGCTTTTGGCTGGCGATGTCGCCGAGCCAGCCGACTATGCCGAGGCCCTGAAAACGCTGGTGGGCAGCGCCAACGGCGCCTCCCGCCGCTGGGTCTATGAGCAATATGACACGCTGATCCAGGGCAACACAGCGGAAACACCCGGTGGAGATGCGGGCGTGATACGGGTGGAGGGCACGCGCAAGGGCCTGGCCTTTTCCGTCGATGTCACCCCGCGCTATTGCGAGGCCGACCCGTTCGAGGGCGGCAAGCAGGCGGTGGCCGAAGTCTGGCGCAATCTGACTGCCGTTGGCTCGGAGCCACTGGCCGCAACCGATAATCTGAATTTCGGCAATCCGGAAAAGCCGGAGATCATGGGCCAGTTTGTCGGCTGCATCAAAGGCATTGGCGAAGCGTGCAGGGAGCTGGATTTCCCAATCGTCTCCGGCAATGTTTCGCTTTATAACGAAACCCACGGCGAAGCGATCCTGCCAACGCCTGCCATTGGCGGTGTCGGCCTGCTGCCTGATGTAACCGTACGTGCCGGGGCGGCCTTTGCCGCTGAAGGCGACGCTATTCTGCTGGTCGGCGGCTTCGGCACCCATCTTGGCGCCACGCAGTATCTTGCCGAGATTCTTGGACGGGAAGACGGCACCCCGCCCCCGGTGGATCTGGCGGCTGAAAAGCGCCGGGGCACGCTGGTGCGCCAGTTGATCGGCGCAGCCCGGCTGACCGGCGTTCACGACATTTCCTCCGGCGGCCTCGGCGTGGCGCTTGCCGAGATGGCCATGGCCAGCGGAATCGGCGCCGTGGTCGAGATTGACGGGCCGGCCCATGCCGCCCTGTTCGGCGAAGATCAGGGCCGCTATGTGCTGACCGTTTCCCCGGGCAACGCCGATGCGGTTCTGGAAGACATTCTGGATGCCGGCATTGAGGTGCGCCAGATCGGCAAAACCGGCGGCAAGGATTTGACTGTTGACGGTATTCTCACCATATCCGTTGCAAACTTGAAAGAAGCGCACGAGAATTGGTTCCCGGACTATATGGCAAACGCCTGAGCCATATCGTCTTTTTTGACGGACCTTGAGACGAGGATTGACGTAACATGCCGATGAACGCGAACGAGATCGAAACCCTGATCAAGGACGCATTGCCCGACGCTCAGGTGGAGATCCGGGATCTGGCGGGAGACGGCGACCATTATGCGGCCAATGTCGTCTCTGAGTCCTTCCGGGGCAAAAGCCGGGTTCAGCAGCATCAGATGGTCTACGAAGCCTTGAAGGGCAATATGGGTGGCGCTCTGCACGCCCTCGCGCTTCAAACCAAGGCGCCGGACTGAAAGGGGCCTGAGACACGGCGTGCAGCGCCGCTTGCCAGACGGCCTCTTGATGTTGCGCCGGTTTGAAACACATAACAGGTCAGTTAAAAGGACATCAGATGGTTTGGCTTCTTCTCCCTGTTCTGCTCCTCCTGCTGGTTATGGAGCTCCGCGTGTGGAGAGCGGCCGCCAGACTGCTTTATCGCACCGGCCGCGGGATATTTCCCGTGCCCGCGAACCAAAAGGACGGACACTCATGAGCATCCAGGACTGGATCAAGAACGAAGTCGACAGCAACGACGTGGTGCTGTTCATGAAGGGCACACCGAATTTTCCGCAATGCGGCTTTTCCGGGCAGGTCGTGCAAATTCTCGACTATGTCGGCGCCCCTTATAAAGGTATCAATGTTCTGGAAGATGACGAGTTGCGCAACGGCATCAAGGAATTCACGAATTGGCCGACAATCCCCCAGCTCTACGTGAAGGGAGAGTTTGTCGGCGGTTGCGACATTATCCGCGAAATGTTTCAAAATCAGGAATTGCAGGGGCTTCTGTCCGAAAAGGGCATCGAAACCGCACAGCAAAGCGCCTGACGCGCCGCTTTTCTTCAAGGCACGATTTGGCGCATGGCTTCAAGGGGCGGGAATTCCGCCCCTTTTTGCGTTTCCAGCCCGCACCCGTGCTTTCCCGCCCTTTTGCCTGTCGCAATTGTCTGAATTCAAACCGTTTTGTCCTTTGCGCTGAACGCGCTGATTTCAGGCAGCGAACGGCAAATCCGAATCACCCCGGCCCACCCGCAAAATTCCCTTACGTCAATTTATCCAAAGCTAAATCGCCTCAAAACGGGCCGAAATATGGCAACAGCTCGGCAAAATTTGCCGAATCACCTAAACTGAACTGAAGGTGAATGCGGATTTCAGAGTCAGTACAGGTGCGTTCCGCCATTCTCCGACCATACCGCAAGGCCTGTCACACCGGCAGGCCGGGACATGGGACCGGGGACGATGAACAAGTTTGCTGTTGCAACCACCTCAACACTCGCCTTTGCTCTGGCAGGGTTCAGCTACGCCATGACGGCAAGTCCGACCACAGACCGGGAGCTGCGCCGGGTTGAGTGCCAGGCGATCACGATGTTCACACCAGCCCACCGGAAAAGCGCCGAAGAACTGTGCGCCAATTATGGCGGTGTCGCTGACCGCGGCGCTGAGCCCAGCAAGGCCGGGCTTGTCATTCTCGTACGCAATCAGCCGGTGGGCGGCTTTGATGGGGACAAGACGGTCCGCTGATCCGATCATAAGTTGAGATTGGTACCACAAGACCGCCCCCCAAGGATTGAGAGCGTATCGCGTTCAACTGGCTTTAGAGCATCCTGCGCTAAGATATCAGCGCCCTTCCTCCGGCGGAGACGCCTCCAGTGAAAAGGCCTCCAGCGGATCGGCCACATTGTGCAGGTCCAGAGCTCCCAGACGATGCGCCGGGCAGCCCGCTTCCTGCTTCACCTCCCTCGAGAGGACCACTGCTGCCCCACACATCTTGCCGTGGTCGGCAAGCCGTGCGGCGATATTGGCGGCGCTGCCGATAACCGTGAAGTCCAGCCGTTCTTTCGAGCCCACGTTGCCATAGGTCACGTCCCCATAGGCAATGCCAATAGCACAGGAGAGCGGGCGCACCTCCTCTCCCTTGCCGCCTCCCTCCGGTTCGGCCAGCGCCCGCACGATTTTCTGCGCGCTGTCCGCGGCCTGCCGGCACGCTTGTGCCTGCCCGGCCCCAGCAGGAAAAATGGCCAGAACCGCGTCGCCGATGAATTTCAGCACTTCGCCGTCATGCGCATTGACAATCCCGGTGGCTGTTTCGAAAAACCGGTTCAGCACCGCCACATACTCCTCCCGGCCCAGGTCCCTTTCCAGCCGTGTGGAATGACGCAGGTCGCAGAACAGGATCGCCGCATCGATCACGTCTCCGTCGCCCCGCCGGATCTTTCCACCCAGCACCCGGGCCCCCGTGCGTTTGCCCAGATAGGTCTCCAGAAGCGTCGTTGCATTTGAGGTCAGGGCAAAGACTTCAAACAAGCGGCTGATCAGAGCAGAACATTCAAAGATCAGCCCCAGATTGGCCGTGGTGAACCCGTCCGGGTCATCACAGGCCAAGGTCAGGACGTTGATTCTGCCGTCGGAAAAGGGCAGCGGCATCGCGACATAGTCGGTCACCCCCTGCGCCTTCAGCTCCTCCATGATCGGGAAATTGAACTCATCCGGATTGGTGTCCAGTTTCTGGCGCACGCCGCCCAGACCATCCGCCACATGGCGGAACGGGCTGTCCTGGAAGATCGGGCTCTCCAGAAGCTCATAGGAGGGATAGCGGATGGTCACCTCGTTCCCGTCCCGCTCCCAGATGCAATTCTGCCCAGCGATCATGGGATGCAAGGACCAGATGAGAATGCTCATGCGGCGGACGGCAACGCCATCTTCCACCAGCTTGTTGCCAAGACCGGCAATCAGCGCCTCCGGAGACTTGATCAGGCAAGCCTCCCGCAACAGCCAGTCCACCACAGGGCCGGATATGTTGCCGGCCAGCCCTTTTCCGAGAGCCGCCCCGCCATGGTCAATCCGGCTGGCCACCCCGGGCATGAACGCCACATATCCATCCACCGCCCGGCCTTCCGGCAAGGCGTTCCGATAGCACCAGGCCCCCTGTCGAAGGTCTTCGCCTGCACACCGGACCCGAAAGTAGGATGCCGTGCCCTTGAAGGGGCAAAACGTCCTGTGCGCGTCCTCCGGCGACAGGCTGGCCAGAATGTCTTCCCTAGGAAAATAGACCACCGGTGCCAGACGGGTCTCATACATGACCCGGGCACGTGTTGAGCGCGCCAGCACATGCTCTCCCCGCCAGGCGGTCACCTCGCCGGACAGCGGCTCCACCAAAATGCCATAGTCATTCGAGGTTTGTTGCACAGATAAGGGCATGGTGTCTCAGATAGGCGTGAGAGCCGCTGCTGTCCATAAGGGACCTAAGGTCAGCGGGCGGCGAACACCACCTTGCCCGCCTTGGGTCTGTCCCCGTCGTGCTGGTCCTCTTTGCGGCACAACAGGGTCAGAAAATCGGTCACAGGCACCGGGCGGGAAAAAAAGAAACCCTGGCCAAATTGCACATTCAGATGACGCAGCAAGGCAAGCTGGCCTGCATTTTCAATGCCTTCGGCGACGATCGTCACATCCATCTCACCACAAAGCGAAACAATATGCCGGACAAAAGCCCCCACCACCGACTGACGGTTGACCGACAACTCGTCGATAAAGCCACGGTCGATCTTCAAATAATCCGCATCAATCTCCTTGAGCTGATTCAGATTGGAAAAGCCCGTGCCGAAATCGTCGATTGCGACCTGTACACCTAGCGCCTTCAGGTACTGGAGAGACGCAGCACTGTCACTCTTGTCGGTCACACTGGTTTCCAGAAGTTCGAAAATCACCTGCACCCCAAGCCGCATCAGCTCTTTCAAGGCTTCGCTGTGCTTCAGGCGGTCAAAGTTGGCGGCCGACAGATCCGTCGGGAAGATGTTGATGGCCACGCGGAAATCCTTGGGCAGCGTCTCCACACCGCGCAAGTCGTCCAGAACACAGTTGAAAATGCGTTCGGTGAACGACCAGGTTTGTCCTGACGCCTCCACGACCGGAATGAACACGGCCTGCGAAACCGGGCCCCGCGAATCGGTAAACCGCGCCAGAACTTCGCAGCCGATGATCTTTTCACTCTGCAAATCAACAACCGGCTGATAGTGGCAATGGAAGCCCCACCCACCCTTTGCCGTCAAAGCCCGTCTGACACGGCCCTGCGGGCTGAGGCGGATTTCAGCCTGTCGCACAGACTTTCGAAACACAATCCAGCCGAGCAGCAGGGACAACAGCAGGCTGGGCGTCAGAAATACGGCGTCCTGCAACAGAAGTTGCTGAAAAGGCAGGCCAATGAGCATGCACATGAGCGTACCGGGAACACAGACTTTCGTGACAATTTTCTCCGGCAATACGAAAACGCCTTGGTTTTCCAAATAGTCTTGATAAAGGCCCCGGTTGCCGAAGCCATGATGCCGGAAACTGCCGTCAAGGTTCTGGACGAACATATGCCAGTCCTGATCCGCGAAGGTTGCCCTCATAATGTCGGTATCCATGATCAGGCCAAACCGGCCTTCCCGGCTCACATGATGCTGATTTCCGTCGGGCAGGAACGAAAGCTTCGGCTCGTTCCATAACATCCGGTCGGGGTATCTTGGATTGACGAGAGGTTTCTCGGAGATCTTGTAAACATCAGGCAATCTGCCGATTTGCGCTGTGCATTCGATGGTCCGGCCATCTTCTTTGAAAACCGCAATATCACGCAGCATATAGTGGCGATAGACTTGAGCCCGCAGCAGCATCAGCGTGCGCGCAGAACACGGGGTGCTGTGGTGACCCTTGAGCAGACCATGCACCTCATCGGCAGTCGTCATTGCCTCAAGAACATTGGTCTTGAACCGGGCCCCGATCCGTTCAAGTTGCAGGGTTTCCAGATAGATGAGGCTCTTGAGCGACAAGAACACGGCCAGAGCCGCCACGCCCACACCGAGCAAGGCCGACAGTCCCCAATACCTGTTTCTGCCATGTATCGCAGCGCTTACGCTCATGAAGGTCTCATTGATATTTTTACGTATACTTCTTTGAAACCGAGTTGAGCAAACCTGACAAAACAGCCTCACCCAATTGCACGAATCTAACACTATCGCACAAACTGAATATATTGAATTAATTTCAAAACGAGACATTGGAACTTAGTGACTTCTTACTTAAGATGCCGCAAGTTTCATCTTGAAAAGCAACCAGAAATACAACTCTTGATATAAATTTCAAATTTTTACATTTGTTGATTTTGTGTATTTTTTACAGGTATCGATCCCGGCAGTTCAAAAAACACCACTGCACTCGGCGACATGGCACCGTATTTCTTAAAACAGGCCCTCACCGTCCCCAGACCTGCGACGGGTGCCGGCAAAGATAATGTAGCGGCGGTCAGGCGTTAAACGCCCGTTCCGTTCACTCCGCCGCAAACAGCTTTGCGGTCATGGCAAGGCTGGCGCCGCAGGGATCTTCCGCTTCTCCGCCCCCGTCCAGCACCTGCCCCCCGGCCGGGCGCAGAGCGGCGAAATCATAGAGCTGGCGGTCCAGAAGATGCGACGGGCGGGTGTGGCCAAGCGCCCGGGCCATGACACCAAGCCGGCCCGGATTGTCCTTTTCCCAGCCCTGAAGCATGCGTTTGACCTCTTCACGCTGCAGGCCATCCTGGGAGCCGCACAGGTTGCAGGGAATGATCGGAAAGCCCATCCCGTTGGAAAAGCGGGCAATATCGCTTTCAGACGCATAGGCCAGCGGACGCAGAACCAGAAGATCACCTTCGTCATTGACCAGCTTCGGCGGCATGGAGGCCAGGCGGCCGCCATGGAAAAGGTTCATAAAGAAAGTTTCCAGGATATCATCCCGGTGATGACCCAGGACAATCGCCTCGCAGCCCTGCTCGCGGGCGACCCTATAGAGAATGCCCCGGCGCAACCGCGAGCATAAGGAACAATAGGTCCGGTGCGCCGGGATCTTGTCCGTAACAATGGAATAGGTGTCTTCGCGCACGATGATGTGCTCAATCCCGTTGTCCTTAAAAAATTTCGGCAGAATATCCGCCGGGAACCCGGGCTGGGCCTGATCCAAATTGCAGGCGATCAGATCAACCGGCAGCAGACCCCGCCATTTCAGCTCGATCAGCACCGCCAGCAGCGTGTAGCTGTCCTTGCCGCCGGACAGGCACACCAGCCATTTCGGCCGGGTCTCGGCGGACGCATCCCTGGACAGCATGCCAAAATCGCTGATGGCCTCCCGCGCCTGACGCAACAGCCGCTTGCGCAGTTTCTTGAATTCAACACTGGACGGCGCCCCACGCAGGAGGGCCGGAACATCCGAGTCCGTGCTGGCGGCAATGTCATTCATACGGCAGGCCTTGACGTTTCATTAGAACGCGATGCGTTGATGTATCCGATTGCGCAGCCAAGGCCAAGCCCCCGGCCGCCTCAATGCCAGCTGGCGGCAGGGGGTGCACTCTCCCGCTCGCGCGGGATTGGGTGTAGTCTTGGGTCTGGCTGGGACGAAGATACGCAAAAGCACATTCAGGAGGAGGATCGTGTAATGACCGTAACACTCGACATTCAGCAACCGAGCCCGTTCGATTTGGTCGGCGCAACCATTTTGATTGCAGGCAACGCGGCCGCGTTTGAAGGCACCTTGAGCATCCGGGTGTCGGATGGACATGATGAATTCACGTCCTTTGCCTCTGTCGGCGCACTCGGTCTGCGCCAGTTCCAGGCCTCTATCGACATCCCGGGGGTGAACGGCCTTCAGCTCAACCGGCTGTTCCTGACCCTGGCGGACGACACGGGCAATGAAAACGGGCCCTCTGTGGTGATCCCGATACTGTTCGGCCCGAAAATCCTGACCGGATACCGGGGCTGGCAGCCCTATACGGTTCAGCCAGGAGACACCTTGACCCAGATCGCCCTGCAACAATACGGCACGCCCGATTTTCAACCGCTCTTTGAGGCGAACCAGCATATTCTGTCCGACGCGGACACGATTTTTCCAGGACAGGTGCTCAGAATTCCGCGCAGCGACATTTGAGAAATGCGCGCCCAATGAGACCTGCGCCCAAGAAAAAGGCCCGCCAGAAGGCGGGCCTTTCAAGAACCATATTCGGCGCTGATCAGCGCGAATAGAACTCAACCACCAGGTTCGGTTCCATCTGCACCGGGTAAGGCACATCAGAAAACGCCGGAATGCGGCTATAGGTCACGGTCATTTTGGCGTGATCCACATCCACGTAATCCGGCACGTCCCGTTCTGCGGACTGGACAGCTTCCAGAACCAGAGCAAGCTGTTTGGACTTTTCGCGGACTTCGACAACGTCACCCGGGCGCAGCTGGTAGCTCGGGATGTTGACGCGCTTGCCGTTGACCTTGATGTGGCCGTGGTTGATGAACTGACGGGCCGCAAACACGGTCGGAACGAACTTGGCACGGTAGATGATCGCGTCGAGGCGGCGCTCCAGCAGACCGATCAGGTTTTCCGACGTATCGCCTTTCAGGCGGGACGCTTCCGCATAGACCTTGCGGAACTGCTTTTCGGAAATGTTGCCGTAGTAGCCTTTCAGCTTCTGCTTGGCGCGGAGCTGAACACCGAAGTCGGACAGTTTGCCCTTTCGGCGCTGACCGTGCTGGCCGGGGCCATATTCACGCTTATTGGCCGGGCTCTTCGGACGGCCCCAGATGTTTTCACCCATCCGGCGGTCGATTTTGTACTTAACGCTATGGCGCTTAGACATCGCGGTTTCCTTTGAATTCGCGTTGTTTTTTCTAAAAGGAAACGCGCCCTCCTTTATCCTGCGCAGCTCTCGAAAAAGAGGCTGTTCGGATCGACAGGGACCCAGCTAGACGGCGCCGGCCGGATGCCCACGGGTGCGTAGTGCCGGGAGACAATCGCCTTCCGGACTGCGCGCTCTTACAGTGCTCCTTAAAAAAAGTCAACGGCCAGCCAGCCCCCTCGCCACCCCAGGCTTGATTCCTGCCCCGATTCGGTGCACGTAGCGGCAGCTGTGAAATGCGCAATTTCTGCCAGTCGTAGAAATACAAACCTGCGTGCCGGGTGAAATTGCAAGTGCAACACAACGGCAACCACCGGAATTTGATTAACAATCTGAAAATTCAGACATTTGAATTTACCTCGACTGCAACCATTTATATATACTCAAATTTAATGCATACATTCAGGAAATATTAATCGCGATTTTTGACAATGACAATTAAACCGCGGCCAAGGCTAATATTTGCAGACGCTTCATAAACAGCGCATTATCCTAACGCCTCCGGACAGAAATGCCCGACTTGGTGGGAAGAGTGAGAATGACAACGGAACTGAAGACAACTCAAGCAACAGGACCGGATTCAAGCCGCACACATTTGCGTTCCGTTGAGGACATGATTGCGATCCTGGACTACCGGCTGCAGCCCATCGTCGACGCTGGCACCGGAGTTGTCTACGGTTATGAGACCTTGATCCGCGTGGATGGCCAGGACGAGCCGCATCATGCGGATACCCTCTATGACCTGGCTTTTGCACGGGGCTTCCTGCCCGAATTGGAAACATCCTTGTTCGAACGCGCCCTTCTGACCTTCAAGGCGTTGCGGATTGCACAGGGCACCAAATTGTATTTCCGGCTGGATGGGCGGGGGCTCGGCATCGACTCTCAAGACCCCCGCTTGCAGCTACCCTCCATTGCTGCCCGGTCGGGCGTGCAGGCCAACCAGGTCTGTATCGAATTCTGCGAACGGGACCAGCACGGCTTCACAGACCTGATGCAGGAGGCGATCGGCACCTTGCGCCAGCTTGGTTGCCTGATTGCGCTGGATGATGTTGGCCGGGGCTCTTCGGAATTGCGCCTCATCTACGAGCTTTCCCCCGACTATCTGAAGATCGACCGGTTGTCGCTGGAGGGGATCGACAGCGACCCGCGTCGCAAGCTCTTCGTGACCACCGTCGTCAATCTGGCCCATGTGCTGGGCGCCCGGGTGATTGCGGTCGGAATTGAGACCGAACGGGAATTCAAGGCCTGCCGGGATGTGGGCTGTGACATGATCCAGGGGGCTTATGTGGCCCCGCCCTTTGAGGGGAGCGCCTCGGCCAAGCTCTTCTACGATCACGTCCGGGCCCCCAGCAAGGGGCAACTGCATCGGGAAGAGCAGAACCGCATTCGCAGCGAATTGCTGCCCTTCCCGGCGATCCAGTTCGATGCCACGCTGGCCGAACTGCTGGAAATGGTGGTTCACAATCTCGACGGCACCGTCATTCCGGTTCTGGATTCAAACATGGAACCGCGCGGGCTGATCCACGAACGGGACCTCAAAGCCTATCTTTATGCGGGCAGCCAGGAAGAGACGGGCGAAAGACCGTCTCTCGACATTCCTCTACAGTCTTTCGTGCGCCCATGCCCGATTGCCGATATCGATTCCAACGCCGATATGCTGCTGGTCACCTTCGCCTCGTCGATCAATTCCGATGGCATCATCATGACGGAGAATTTCCGCTATGCCGGGTTCCTGTCAGCCACATCTCTCCTGAAGATCATTCACGAGAAACGCCTTCAGGAGGCCCAGGACCAGAACCCGCTGACCCGGCTGCCCGGCAACAGCGCGGTGTCGCGCTATATTTCCGATGTCGCGCGCAAGAGCCAGCTGGACCGGCATCTGTGTTACCTGGATTTCGACAATTTCAAGCCGTTCAACGACACTTATGGCTACAAGCAGGGCGACCGCGCGATCATCCTGTTCGGAGAGCTGCTGCAACGCCACCTGTCCGGCTCCGATATCTTCCACGGCCATATCGGCGGCGATGATTTCTTCACCGGGATCCAGAACACCGACCAGGAGGATGTGGCCGATCGCATGCTGAAGCTCAAACAGGCGTTCCGCCTGGACGTGGAGAGTTTTTATGAAGCCGAGCACAGGGAACTCGGCTATATCGAAGCTCAGGACCGGTTCGGCACCACCCGGCAATTCCCCTTGCTGGAATGTTCGGTTTCCATCCTCAGCCTGCCCCAGGGGCTAACGCTGCGCCCGAACGAGCTGAGCGAAGAAATCGCCGAACTGAAGATTGCCGCCAAACATTCCAAGACTGGCCTCGTGCTGAAGAAACTTCGCGAAGACGCGTCTTAGAGCCGGATTTGAAAGTAGTTGAGTGACATCATCCCAGGGCATCCGATCCTCCACATTCTTGTCAGAAGTGTTGCATCACAACTCTTGAATATCACTCAAGTAGTCTTAAATCGGGCTCTGACAAACTGAAAAGACTCCTTGGATCCATAACCACACCTCCGTCCATCCAGTGAATCAGAGATTACGCTCCAAGGCGAGGTTTTTGCGGGCGTCCAGCTTTGCAGCATTCATATCCCTCGCAGCAACGATCCTGTGGCTCAAGTGAACGTCAACAGACCCTAGGTTGTTTGATCCCGGGTTTTGATGGTGCAATCTTTTCGACAGAATGGAAGGAAGCACTATGGGGCAGGTTCTTCACGGGAGCGCCAAAACGACGGAGGCGGTCCGTCGAGCAATACAAAATAGTCAAGAGAGCCTGAGGACGCTCTCGAAGCGTTACGGCATCAATCCGAAGACGGTTGCCAAATGGAAGAAGCGGACCTCGGTGACCGATCGTCCGACTGGGCCTAAAGAGCCGCATTCAACGGTGATGTCACCGCAAGAAGAGGCAATCATTGTCGCTTTTCGTAAGCACACACTGCTGCCGCTCGATGATTGCCTCTATGCGCTGCAACCGACCATTCCAAATCTGACGCGCTCGTCGTTACATCGGTGCCTGCAGCGCCATGGCATCTCCAGGCTGCCGGACGTGGATGGTGACAAACCTTCAAAGAAGAAATTCAAGCGATACCCGATTGCACTACTGTCCGGGAAAATTGAATTGGAATTGATATTCCGGATTTTGTTTGTCGACCCTGTCGTTTGGATTTAGCAGTCGGGTTATGTCGC